>NZ_JAUSZL010000002.1:2745494-3050548 GCF_030817535.1 Streptomyces sp. V3I8
GAGAGCGGCAGGCGCATCGACCACTTCGAGGTGCGGCGCGGGGCGTGAGGCCCCGCGCCGCACCGCGCGGGCGCGGCTCCCGGCTCGTGTGTCCGGTCGGCGACGGCGGGGCTCAGTGGCCCGTCGAGCCGCCGTTGTCCCGGCGGTCGAGGGCGCGCTGGAGCGCGGCGGCGGCGTTCTTGCGGTCGGACTCGCTGGTACGGGAGACGTGGCGGACTCGGCGGACGGTCGTCTCGGCCATGATGAATCGACTCCTTGCCTCCGGCGGCGGACGCCGGACATGCGATGAGGGATTACGAGACGCCGGATGGGGCGGGGAGCGGCGCCGCAGGGGTTGCCTGCCAGGGGCTCCGGCTCACGACCGCCATTCGCTGGGTCGAGCGAGACGTTCGGCTGCTTCCACGCTAGGCGAGGAGCGCGCGTCTGTCTCCATGGTTAGTCGGACTTCCTACTATCTGAGACGGCGGATTGGCTCGCACTCTCCTGACCTGGTCTTTCCATGAGGACGGTGACCCGTACCACTCAGGGGCGCGGGGAACCGCGCGCCCGGCCGCAGCCGGCCCGCGGACGAAGGAACGCACAACCGCCGCAGGCCCACGCACGCCGCCCCCGGCCCGGAGGGGATGCTTCCGGGGCGGGGGCGGTTCGGTGGGACGCCGGCCCGGGTGCGGGGGCGTCCCCGTTCGGGGAGGGGCGGAGGGGTCTCAGCCCATGTGCGGGTACGGGTAGTCGGTCGGCGGGACCAGCGTCTCCTTGATGGCGCGGGTCAGCGTCCAGCGCATCAGGTTCTGCGGGGCGCCAGCCTTGTCGTTCGTACCCGACGCGCGGCCGCCACCGAAGGGCTGCTGCCCGACGACGGCACCGGTCGACTTGTCGTTGATGTAGAAGTTGCCCGCGGCGTAGCGCAGCTTGTCCATCGTGTACGCGGCGGCGGCGCGGTCACCGGCGATGACCGAGCCGGTGAGGGCGTAGTCCGACACCGACTCCATCTGGGCCAGCATCTCGTCGTACTTCTCGTCCTCGTAGACGTGCACGGCGAGGAACGGTCCGAAGTACTCGGTCGTGAAGACCTCGTTGGCGGGGTCGGAGCACTCCACGACGGTCGGGCGCACGAACCAGCCCACCGAGTCGTCGTACGTGCCGCCCGCGACGATCGTGCAGCTCGGGTCCGCGGCGGCCCGGTCGATCGCGGCCTTGTTCTTGGCGAAGGACCGCTCGTCGATGACGGCGCCGATGAAGTTCGACAGGTCGGTGACGTCACCCATGGTGATGCCGTCGACCTCGGCCGCGAACTCCTCCTTGAAGCCGGAGTTCCAGATGGAGGCCGGGACGTACGCGCGCGAGGAGGCGCTGCACTTCTGGCCCTGGTACTCGAAGGAGCCGCGGGTCAGGGCGGTCTTCAGGATGGCGCGGTCGGCGCTCGGGTGCGCGACGACGAAGTCCTTGCCGCCGGTCTCGCCGACCATGCGCGGGTAGGTGCGGTACTTCTCGATGTTGTTGCCGACCGTCTTCCACAGGTACTGGAAGGTCTTGGTCGAGCCGGTGAAGTGGACGCCGGCGAGGTCGCGGTGTTCGAGGGCGACCTTCGAGACCTCGATGCCGTCGCCGGTGACGAGGTTGATGACGCCCTTGGGCAGACCGGCCTCCTCCAGGAGCTGCATGAGCAGCACGGCGGCGTGGGTCTGCGTCGGGGACGGCTTCCACACGACGACGTTGCCCATGAGGGCGGGGGCCGTGGGCAGGTTGCCCGCGATGGCCGTGAAGTTGAACGGCGTGATCGCGTAGACGAAGCCCTCGAGCGGGCGGTGGTCGAGGCGGTTCCAGACGCCGGGCGAGTTCGCCGGCGGCTGCTCGGCGAGCAGGTCACGGGCGTACTTCACGTTGAAGCGCCAGAAGTCCACGAGCTCGCAGGGACAGTCGATCTCGGCCTGCTGGGCGGTCTTGGACTGGCCCAGCATGGTGGAGGCGGCGAGGGTCTCGCGCCACGGTCCGGACAGCAGCTCGGCGGCGCGCAGGATGATCGCGGCGCGGTCGTCGAAGGACATCGCGCGCCAGGCGGGCGCGGCGGCGAGGGCCGCGTCGACCGCGTCCTGGGCGTCCTGGGCGGTGGCGTTGCGCAGGGTGCCGATGACGGCCTTGTGGTTGTGCGGCTGCACCACCTGGAACGGCTCGCCGCCGCCCATGCGCTTCTCGCCGCCGATGGTCATCGGCAGGTCGATCGGGTTCTCGGCGAGCTCCTTGAGCTTCGCCTCCAGGCGGGCGCGCTCGGCCGAGCCGGGGGCATAGCCGTGCACCGGCTCGTTGACGGGGGTGGGGACCTGGGTCACAGCGTCCATGGGTTCCGTAACTCCTTAGTGAGCGGGTGTCGCCGGACCCGCACCCGTGTCGACGGCCGGGGTGCCGGTCCTTCTCGGTGTCTCGCGTTCCTTCCCGGTCCCGCTCAGTTCCTGGTGAGGACCGAGCGGGCGAAGAACAGCAGGTTGGCCGGCTTCTCCGCGAGGCGGCGCATGAAGTAGCCGTACCAGTCGGTGCCGTAGGCGGTGTAGACCCTCATGCGGTGACCCTCGGCGGCGAGCCGCAGGTGCTCGTCGCTGCGGATCCCGTACAGCATCTGGAACTCGTACTCGTCCACCTTGCGCCCGGCGCGCCGTGCGAGCTCCTGCGCGATGGAGATCAGCCGCGGGTCGTGCGATCCGACCATCGGGTACCCGTCGCCCTCCATCAGGGTGCGCAGGACCCGGACGTACGCCTTGTCGATCTCCGGCTTCTGCTGGTACGCGACCTCGGCGGGCTCCTTGTAGGCGCCCTTCACGAGCCGTACGCGGCTGCCGTTCGCGGCGAGGCGGCGGGCGTCGGCCTCGGTGCGGAAGAGGTAGGCCTGGATGACGCAGCCGGTCTCCGGGAAGTCCTTGCGGAGCTCCTCGTGGATGGCGAACATCGAGTCGAGGGTGGTGTGGTCCTCGGCGTCGAGCGTGACCGTCGTGCCGATGGCCGCGGCGGCCTCGACGACGGGCCGGACGTTGGCCAGCGCCAGTTCGTGCCCGCCCGCCAGGGCCTGCCCGAACATGGACAGCTTCACCGACATCTCGGCGCGCGTCCCGAGCTCCAGCTCCGCGAGGCGGCCGACCAGCTCCAGGTAGGCGTCACGGGCGGCGGCGGCCTGCTCGGGGGTGGTGATGTCCTCGCCGACCACGTCCATGGTCAGTTCCAGGCCCTGGTCCGTGAGGTCCTGGACGATCGGCACGATCTGGTCGACGCTCTCCCCGGGGATGAAGCGGTCGACGACCGGCCTGGTCACCGGGGCCGCCGAGACGAGACGACGCATCCGGTCGCTGCGCGAGGCGGCGAGAATCACGGGACCCAGCACGGGGCACCTCCACAGAAGCCGGTGAACGGAGAACCACCGTGAAACCTAGGGATCCTCCCGAGCGTGAACCATCGACAGCTGTCACGCATCCCACCGCAGTTCTCAGACAGATGTATGAGGGCGGGCGGAACCGGGGGACAATGCCCAGGTGACGGCCGCATACGAAGGTGACTACCAGGACCTCGTCGACGAGGTCTCGGAGCTGCTCGGCGCGCCCGCGACCCTGGAGAACCGGGATTTCGAACTGATCGTGTTCGGCGCGTACGACAGTGAGGGCGACCTCGACGCGTCGGCGCTGGACCCCGTGCGCACGCGCTCGATCCTGACCCGGCGCTCGACGACGGCGGTCCGGGAGTGGTTCGAGGGCTTCGGCATCACGCGGGCGACGGGGCCGGTGCGCATCCCGCCCACCCCGGAGGCCGGGGTCTACCGGGGCCGGATCTGCCTGCCGGTACGGCACCGGGGCGTGGTCCTCGGCTACGTCTGGCTCCTGGACGACGACCCGGGCCCGTCGGACGCCCGGCTGGCCACGGCCATGGAGGTGACGGCGCGGATCGGCGCGCTGCTGGCGGACGAGGCACAGCACGGCGCGGACCTGACCCGGGAGCTCCGGGCCGTCCTCACGGCGGACCGCGACTGGCAGCGGGACACGGCGATCGCGGAACTACGGACGGCGCTCGGCCCGCGGGCGGACGCACCCCACACCCTGATCTGCGTGGCCCCCTGGCCGTCGCCCGAGGCGCCCTCGGTACGGACGGTGCAGGGCGCGGCGGCCCTGTGCACGATGCCGCAGGGGGCGTCGGCCCGGTCCCTGGCGGTGCTGCTCCGCCTGCGCGCGCCCGACGCCCTGGCGCCGGCGACGACAGCGGCGGGCCGGCTGCTGGAGCGGGCGGGTGAGCGGGGCGGGGCGGGCGTCGCGACGGCGCGCGGCGGTCTCGCGGAGCTGGGAACGGCCTGGCGGGAGGCGTCGGCGGCGGCGCGGGCGGTGGGAGCGGACCCCAGGCTCGGCCCGATCGCGGCATGGCGGTCGATCGGCCCGTACCGCCTCCTGACGGCGCTCCCCCCGGACGCGACCCATGATCCGGCGGTCGCCCCCCTGCTCTCCGCCACCCACCAGGAACTGGCCCGCACGGCCGAGACGTACCTCGACTGCGCCGGCCAGGCGACGCGCACGGCGGCGGCCCTGGGCATCCACCGCCAAACCCTGTACTACCGGCTGTCGCGCGTGGAGGGGCTGACGGGCCTGGACCTGGACGACGGCGAGGACAGGCTGCTGCTGCACATGGCGCTCAAGGCGCGGCGCCTGTGAGACCGGCTGCGCCGGTCATGGGGTGAGTCGTTCCCGGGGTGTTCGTGGCCTGCGGGGCGCGGCCCGCCCGGCACCGGTCCGGTGATCCGCGGAACCGAGACAGCCCCCTGTCGCCCCCGCGCCCCTGCCGACAGGGACGCGGGGAAGCGCAGTTTTCAGGGGCGCGGGAAACTGCGCGACCGGCACCGCCGGGCCGCGGACGGGCACCGGGCGGGGGGTTCGGGGGCGGCAGCCCCCGAACGGGTCGGGCGGCCTCAGACCAGGTTGACCGACCGGGCCTGCGTCGCGCCGATCTCCTCCGCCAGCTCCGTCAGGACCGGCTGCGGAACCGTGTCGTCCACGGTGAGGACGGCGAGCGCCTCGCCCCCGACGTCCGCACGGGCGACCTGCATACCGGCGATGTTGATGCCGGCCTCGCCGAGGATCCGGCCGAGGGTGCCGACGACGCCGGGGCGGTCGGTGTAGTTGAGGACGACCATGTGGTCGGCGAGCGCCAGGTCCACGTCGTACGCGCCGACGGCCACGATCTTCTGGTGGTGCTTGGGACCGGCGAGCGTGCCGGAGACCGAGACCTCCTGGCCGTCGCTGAGCGTGCCGCGCACGATGACCACGTTGCGGTGGTCCGCGGACTCCGAGCTCGTGGTCAGCCGTACCTCGACGCCGCGCTCCTGCGCGAACAGCGGGGCGTTGACGTAACTCACCGTCTCGTCGACGACGTCCTCGAAGACACCCTTGAGGGCGGACAGCTCCAGCACCTTGACGTCGTGCTGGGTGATCTCGCCGTACACCTCGACGTCGAGGCGGACCGCGACCTCGCCCGCGAGCGCGGTGAAGATGCGGCCGAGCTTCTCGGCGAGCGGCAGCCCCGGCTTGACGTCCTCGGCGATGACGCCGCCCTGGACGTTCACCGCGTCCGGGACCAGCTCACCGGCGAGCGCGAGGCGCACCGAGCGGGCGACGGAGATGCCGGCCTTCTCCTGCGCCTCGTCCGTGGAGGCGCCGAGGTGCGGGGTGCAGACGACCTGGTCGAGCTCGAAGAGCGGGGAGTCCGTGCAGGGCTCCTTCGCGTAGACGTCGAGGCCGGCGCCGGCGACCCGGCCCTCCTTGAGCGCCGAGTACAGCGCGGCCTCGTCGACGATCCCGCCGCGCGCGGCGTTGACGATCCGCACCGACGGCTTGACCTTGTGCAGTGCCTCGTCGCCGATGAGACCGAGGGTCTCCGGCGTCTTCGGCAGGTGCACGGTGATGAAGTCGGAGACCTCCAGCAGCTCGTCCAGCGAGAGGACCTTGACGCCCATCTGCGCGGCTCGCGCGGGCTGTACGTAGGGGTCGTAGGCGACGACCTTCATGCCGAAGGCCGACATGCGCTGGGCGACGAGCGCGCCGATGCGGCCCAGGCCCACGACACCGAGGGTCTTCTCCGCCAGCTCGACACCCGTGTACTTGCTGCGCTTCCACTCGCCGTTCTTCAGGGCGGTGTTGGCCTGCGGGATGTGGCGCGCGGTGGCGAGCAGCAGGCCACAGGCCAGCTCGGCCGCGGTCACGATGTTCGACGTCGGCGCGTTGACGACCATCACGCCGGCCTTGGTGGCGGCGGAGACGTCGACATTGTCCAGGCCGACGCCGGCTCGTGCGACGACCTTCAGCTTCTTCGCGGCGGCGACGGCCTCCGCGTCGACCTTCGTGGCCGAACGGATCAGGATCGCGTCCACGTCGGCGATCGCGGGCAGCAGCTCGGCGCGGTCCCCGCCGTTGCAGTGCCGGATCTCGAAGTCCGGGCCCAGGGCGTCGACGGTTGCGGGCGACAGTTCTTCAGCGATGAGTACGACAGGTTTCGAGCTCACGTGAGTCCTCACAAGTCCATTGCGGACGGCCGTCCCGACGGCCGCAGGCGGTGGAGGGTTGCCGCGTGTTAGACGCACGACGCTGTGGGCCCGACGCGTATGTAGTGGAGCAGTCTAGTGGTGGCGCGCCGTGTTCACGCGCCTCCGCAGAAGGATCACCCGCACGTGCACATCAGCGCGCACGATCCAGCACGCCTGTATCAGCCGTTCCGGCTGTTCGGTACGCAGCCGGGCACGGCCGTGGCACCGGGGCGGCGCCCCGGTGCCACGGCCGGACCGGTGGAATCACTCGTCGTCGTTGACCCACGACATGAGCTTGCGCAGCTCCTTGCCCGTGGTCTCCAGGAGGTGGTTCTCGTCCTGGGTCTTGTACTCGTTGTACTTCTTCAGACCGCCGTGGTACTCGTCCATCCAGGCCTGCGCGAAGGTGCCGTCCTGGATCTCGGCGAGGATCTTCTTCATCTCGGCCTTGGTGGCGTCCGTGATGATCCGCGGGCCGGTGACGTAGTCGCCCCACTCGGCGGTCTCGGAGATGGACCAGCGCATCTTCTCCAGGCCGCCCTCGTACATGAGGTCGACGATGAGCTTCAGCTCGTGCAGGCACTCGAAGTACGCGATCTCCGGCTGGTAGCCGGCCTCGGTCAGCGTCTCGAAGCCCGCCTTGACCAGCGCGGCCGTACCACCGCAGAGGACGGCCTGCTCACCGAACAGGTCGGTCTCGGTCTCCTCGGTGAAGGTCGTCTTGATGACGCCGGCGCGGGTGCCGCCGATGCCCTTGGCGTACGAGAGGGCGAGCGCGAAGCCGTTGCCGGTCGCGTCCTGCTCGACGGCCGCGATACACGGGACGCCGCGGCCCTCCTCGTACTGGCGGCGCACCAGGTGGCCCGGGCCCTTGGGGGCGACCATGCAGACGTCGACGCCGGCCGGGGGCTTGATGAAGCCGAAGCGGATGTTCAGACCGTGGCCGAAGAACAGCGCGTCGCCGTCCTTCAGGTTGTCCTTGATGGACTCCTCGTAGACCTGGCCCTGGATCGGGTCCGGGACGAGGATCATGATGACGTCGGCCTCGGCGGCGGCCTCCGAGGGGGTCACCACGCGCAGGCCCTGCTCCTCGGCCTTCGCCTTGGACTTGGAGCCCTCGTGCAGACCGACCCGGACGTCGACACCCGAGTCACGGAGCGACAGCGCGTGGGCGTGGCCCTGGCTGCCGTAACCGATGACCGCGACCTTGCGGCCCTGGATGATGGAAAGGTCGGCGTCAGCGTCGTAGAACAGCTCGGCCACTTTGGGTTCTCTCCTTGGTGTGCGGTATTGCTCCCCACCGTATGCCGGTGGGGTGGGGGGAGGTTCCGGGGTCTCGGAATGCGGGCGGCCGACGGCGGCCGGCCGCCCGTTTCCGGTCATGCGTGCAGGTCGTGCGCGGCTCTGTCGGGTCTTACGCGGACCGGTCCAGCGCGCGCAGCGACCGGTCGGTGATCGAGCGGGAGCCGCGGCCGATGGCGATCGTGCCGGACTGGACGAGCTCCTTGATGCCGAACGGCTCCAGCATCTTGAGCATGGCCTCCAGCTTGTCGCTGCCGCCGGTGGCCTCGACGGTGACGGCCTCCGGGGAGACGTCGACGGTCTTGGCGCGGAACAGCTGGACGATCTCGACGATCTGGGAGCGCGTCTCGTTGTCGGCGCGCACCTTCACCAGGACGAGTTCGCGCTGGACGGCCGCGCCGGCTTCCAGTTCGACGATCTTCAGGACGTTGACGAGCTTGTTGAGCTGCTTCGTGACCTGTTCGAGCGGCAGTGTGTCGATCACGTTGACCACGATGGTGATGCGGGAGATGTCGGGGTGCTCGGTGACACCGACCGCCAGCGAGTCGATGTTGAAGCCGCGGCGGGAGAACAGGGCGGTGATCCGGGCGAGGACACCGGGCTTGTTCTCCACCAGGACGGAGAGCGTGTGCTTGGACATGGGTCTGCTTCCTTTACCTACGGCTCTCAGTCGTCTTCGTTGTCGCCGAAGTCGGGGCGGACGTCCCGGGCGGCCAGGATCTCGTCGTTCGAGGTGCCGGCGGCGACCATCGGCCACACCATGGCGTCCTCGTGGACGATGAAGTCGATCACGACGGGACGGTCGTTGACCGAGTTCGCCTCTTCGATGACCTTGTCGAGGTCGTCGGGCGACTCGCAGCGGATCGCGTAGCAGCCCATGGCCTCGGACAGCTTCACGAAGTCGGGGACGCGGGTGCCGGCGCTCGGCTGCTTGCCGTCCGCGTCCGGGCCGCTGTGCAGCACGGTGTTGGAGTAGCGCTGGTTGTAGAAGAGGGTCTGCCACTGGCGGACCATCCCGAGGGCGCCGTTGTTGATGATGGCGACCTTGATCGGGATGTTGTTCAGGGCGCAGGTGGTGAGTTCCTGGTTGGTCATCTGGAAACAGCCGTCGCCGTCGATCGCCCAGACCGTGCGGTCCGGTGCGCCGGGCCTTGGCGCCCATCGCGGCGGGCACCGCGTAGCCCATCGTCCCGGCGCCGCCGGAGTTGAGCCAGGTCGCCGGCTGCTCGTACCGGATGTAGTGCGCGGACCACATCTGGTGCTGGCCGACGCCCGCGGCGAAGATCGTGCCCTCGGGCGCGAGCTGTCCGATGCGCTCGATGACCTGCTGCGGCGCGAGCGAGCCGTTCGCGGGCTGCTCGTAGCCCAGCGGGTACGTCTCGCGCCAGCGGTCGAGGTCCTTCCACCAGGCGGTGTAGTCGCCGACGTGCCCCTCGTTGTGCTCCTTCTGCACGGCCTGGACCAGGTCGGCGACGACCTCGCGGGCGTCTCCGACGATCGGCACGTCGGCGGCGCGGTTCTTGCCGATCTCGGCCGGGTCGATGTCGGCGTGGACGATCTTCGCGTGCGGGGCGAAGCTGTCCAGCTTGCCGGTGACGCGGTCGTCGAAGCGGGCTCCGAGGGCGACGATCAGGTCGGCCTTCTGCAGCGCGGTGACGGCGGTGACCGCACCGTGCATGCCCGGCATCCCCACGTGCAGCGGGTGGCTGTCGGGGAATGCGCCGAGCGCCATCAGGGTGGTGGTGACGGGCGCTCCGGTGAGTTCCGCGAGGACCTTCAGCTCGGCGGTGGCGCCGGCCTTGATGACGCCGCCGCCGACGTAGAGGACGGGCCGCTTCGCCTGGGTGATCAGCCGGGCCGCCTCGCGGATCTGCTTGGCGTGCGGCTTGGTCACCGGGCGGTAGCCGGGCAGGTCCATGACCGGCGGCCAGGAGAAGGTGGTCCTGGCCTGGAGGATGTCCTTGGGGATGTCGACCAGGACCGGTCCCGGGCGGCCGCTGGAGGCGATGTGGAACGCCTGCGCGATCGCCTGGGGGATGTCCTCCGCCCTGGTGACCAGGAAGCTGTGCTTGGTGATCGGCATGGTGATGCCGACGATGTCCGCCTCCTGGAAGGCGTCCGTACCGATCGCCTGGGAGACGACCTGCCCGGTGATGGCGACCAGCGGCACGGAGTCCATGTGGGCGTCCGCGATCGGGGTGACCAGGTTGGTGGCGCCCGGCCCGGACGTCGCCATGCACACCCCGACCTTGCCGGTGGCCTGCGCGTACCCGGTGGCCGCGTGACCCGCGCCCTGCTCGTGGCGGACCAGCACGTGCCGCACCCGCGTGGAGTCCATCAGCGGGTCGTACGCCGGAAGGATGGTGCCGCCGGGAATGCCGAATACCGTCTCGGCCCCGACCTCCTCAAGGGAGCGGACGAGGGACTGCGCTCCCGTCACCTGCTCGGGGGCGGACTGCTGTCCTCCGGAACGGGGCCGCGGCTGCGGGTGGTGGGCCCCGGTGGCCTGCTCGGTCATCGGCATTCTCTTCTCGATGCTGAGGGTTTTTGCGAGTTTTGTGCGGTGTGCGGTTACTGGGCGACAGTCACTCGTGCAACAAAAAACCCCTCGTGCCGAAAGGCAGGCGAGGGGAGCGCGTCGGGTGCGGTCACTGGGAGTTCCGGTTCATCGATCCGGTGCTTCCCAGCTCAGCCGACGCGCTTTCCAAGTACGAGAATTCGGGTGCGCATGGCACAGACCCTCCTCCCGGCGCACTGTTCGTGTCAAGCGGGTGGGACGGGAGTCTCATTATGTGAGCGCAGGGCGGTCCCCGTTCCGTACCCTCCGGAGGCCGCCCCCGCCGCGTACGCACTCGTGCCCCCACCTGCGTAGACGCCGCTCGCACCACTTCCCAGGAAGACGGGTTCGACGGGGCCGTGGGGCAGCGGGTGGACCCCCACCGCGAGGGCGCGGCGCAGTCTGTACTCGTCCAGCGGCCCGGAGAAGGCGGCCCCCTGTCCATGGGTGCAGCCCATCGAGCGCAGGGCGACGACCTGCTCGGGCAGATCCACGCCGTCGGCCACGGACTGCAGGCCCAGGTCGCCCGCGATGCGCAGCAGTCCGCTGGTGATCTTGTTGAGGCGGGCGGACTCGACGATCCCCTCGACCAGGGTGCGGTCCAGTTTCAGTATGTCCAGGGGCAGCCGGCGCAGCACGGTGATCGTGCCGTAGCCGCTGCCGAAGCCTTCCAGGGCGATCCGGACACCGAGACGCCTGAGCGTCTTCAGGCGGCGCTCCAGCTCGTCCAGGCAGACCTTCGGGTCCGTTTCGGCCAGTTCGACGATCAGGCCGCCCGAGGGCAGTCCGTGCCGGGTCAGCAGGGCCTCCACGGAACTCAGCGGCATGGAGCGGTCGAGGAGCCGGCGGGCGGTCATCCGGACGGTGACGGGCACGGCGAGCCCGGTGGCGGCACGCTCGGCGGCCTGTTCGACGGCCTCCTCCAGCATCCAGCGGCTCAGCTCGGCGGTGCGGTCGCTGTCCTCGGCGACGCGCAGGAACTCGGCAGGGGTGAAGAGCACGCCCTGGGCCGAGCGCCAGCGCGCCTGCGCGGCCACCGCCGTGATCCGGCCGGTGTCCAGGGAGACCACGGGCTGGTGCAGCAGCGCGAACTCGCCGTCGTGCAGGGCGGCGCGCAGCCGGGTGGCCAGCTCCGCCTTACGGACGACGTCCTGCTGCATCTGCGGCGCGTACAGCTCGACGCGGCCCTTGCCCGCCGCTTTGGCGCGGTACATCGCCAGGTCGGCGTTGCGCAGCAGCTCCCCCGCGCCGAGGCCCGGCTCGGAGAACGACACGCCGATGGAGGCAGCGACCCGGACATCGTTGCCGTCGATGAGGTACGGCTGGGAAAGGGTCGTACGGAGCCGGTCGGCGAGCTCGAAGATGTGGCGCTCGCGCGCGGCGCGGTCGCGGGAGCCGTCGCCGACGATCAGGGCCGCGAACTCGTCGCCGCCGAGCCTGGAGGCGGTGTCCCCCTTGCGGACCGCGTCCTGGAGCCTGCGGGCGGCCTGCACGAGCAGCTCGTCACCGGCCTGGTGGCCGATGGTGTCGTTGACCGCCTTGAAGCCGTCGAGGTCGATGAAGAGCACGGCGGTGCCGTGGTCGGAGGAGCGGCGGCCGGAGAGCGCCTGTCCGACGCGCTTGGTGAACAGGGCGCGGTTGGGCAGGTCGGTGAGCGGGTCGTGTTCGGCGTTGTGCTGTAACTGCGCCTGCAGGCGCACCCGCTCGGTCACGTCCCGGCTGTTGAGGATGAGGCCGCCGTGGTGGCGCTTGACGGTCGACTCGACGTTGAGCCAGCCTCTCCCGCCGCCGGACCGGAAGCGGCACTCGATGCGCGTGGTGGGTTCCTCGGCGGGGCTGGCGGCGAGGAAGCGGCGCACCTCGTGCACCACGCAGCCCAGGTCCTCCGGGTGGATGAGCGAGGCCAGTTCGGAGCCGACCAGTTCCTCGGCGGGGCGTCCGTAGACCCCGGCGGCGGCGGGGCTGACGTACCGGAGGATGCCGTTCGGGGCGGCGATCATGATGACGTCGCTGGAGCCCTGCACCAGGGAGCGGAAGTGGTTCTCCTTCTGGGCCAGTTCCTGGGTGAGGGTGATGTTGTCGATGAGCATGATGCCCTGGCGGACGACGAGGGCGAGCACGACCGTGCCTCCGGTGACGAGCACCACGCGGTCGACGCTGCGGCCGTTGAGCACGTTGTAGAGGATCCCCAGCGTGCAGACGGCGGCGGCCAGGTAGGGGGTGAGGGCCGCCAGCGAAGTGGTGAGGGGCCGGCCGGTCTGGTACCGGCTGTGGCCGCCGTCCTGGACGGGGAGGTGGGTCTGCTGCCCCTGCCGGAACCCGGGCACATGGCTGTGCACCACGTGCGTGTGCCCCTGCTCCTCGGGGCGCCCGTGCCATTGCCCCACCCAGGGGGCGTAGGCGAGGAGCAGCGAGCCGGCGAACCAGCCGGCGTCGAGCAACTGCCCGGAGCGGTAGTCGTTGTGCAGCAGCGGCGAGGTGAACAGGGCGTCGCACATCACCGTCAGGGCCAGTGCCCCGATCGCGGTGTTCACCGCGGAGCGGTTCACCGCCGAGCGCCTGAAGTGCAGGGCCAGCACCATGCTCACCAGGGCGATGTCCAGCAGCGGATACGCGAGCGACAGCGCCGTGTGGGGCACGCCCGGCCCCTCCGCCTTGGCCGCCTGGGCCAGCGCCAGACTCCAGGACAGCGTGAGCAGGGAGCCGCCGATCAGCCAGGCGTCGAGGCCGAGGCACACCCAGCCGGCCCTGCGCACCGGCCGCTTGGCGAGGACGAGCAGGCCCACGATGGCCGGCGGCGCGAAGCACAGGAAGAACAGGTCTGCGTAGCTCGGGCTGGGCACCGGGCGGTCCAGGACGACCTCGTACCAGCCCCAGACGATGTTGCCCGCCGCCGCCATCGCGGAGGAGAGCGAGAAGAGGAGCCATGCGGGTCGAAAACGGCTGCGCCGGGTGCGGGCGCAGACGAAGCAGGAGACGGCGGCGGTCGCGGCCGCCGCGCCCAGCCCGAAGTCGCCCATGATCAGTGCGAGTTCGGGCGAACCCCAGCCGAGCGCGGAGCCCACGGCGTATCCCGCGCACAGCAGGACGAGCACGAGCTGCGGGACCACGCCCGCGCCGCCCGCGTCACCCGCACCGCCCGCGGTGGCCGGTCCGCGGGACAGCAGCGCCCCCGGGGAGCTCACTGCGCTTCCCCGGTCCGAGCCGCCCCCGAGTCCCTCTGGTCCCGGTGGGCCGGCTGGGCATGCCTCTTGCGGCCACCCGGCCGGCGGTGGTGCCGGCCGCCGTGGCCGCTCCTGCGCGTGGGCGGACACCAGGGTCGCCGTTGACGGCCCCGCCGCGTCGGATCGTTGGTCCATAGGCCGTGCATCGCCCGTCGCCCCCCTCACTCCTGCTGTCTCTCAGTCCCCGGCGCCGAATGGTGCGTGGCGCAGCCCCTGTCGGGACGATACACCAGTCTCGTCACTCAGGGACATAGTTCCTCTACGCTCCGTGACGATCAACGGCGATGTGGCCACGGCGCGCACCCGAGGGACTGCGGAGGGTACCCATGAACGTCCTTCGTACGCGCGCGGCCGGGAAGGGGGAGGTCTACGAGCCCGTCGTAAGGAGCACGTTCCGCAGTGGCTCCCGGTTCACGAACCGGCTCAGCTGGTCCGCGAGAAGCCGGTGGGCGCGTGGGAGGAACGCCGAGGTCGGGCCGCCCACGTGCGGGCTGATCAGCACGCCCGGCGCATGCCACAGGGGGTGGCCCGGGGGCAGCGGTTCGGGGTCGGTGACGTCCAGGGCGGCCCGGAGGCGGCCGCTCCCCAGCTCGGCGAGGAGCGCCCCGGTGTCGACGACGCCGCCGCGGGCCATGTTCACGAGGAGGGCCCCGTCCTTCATCCGGGCCAGGAAATCAGCGCCGGCCAGGCCTTTCGTCTGCTCGGTGAGGGGTGTGACGAGGACCACCACATCGGCTTCCGGAAGGAGCTCGCGCAGGGCGGACATCGGATGCACGGGGCCGCGCGCGGTCTCACGTGCGGAGCGCGCGACGCGCGCCACCCGCGCGAGCTCGAACGGTGCGAGCCGGTCCTCGATGGCGGAACCCACTGCTCCGTACCCGACGATCAGGACGCTCCTGTCCGCGAGCGCGGGACGGAACCCGGACCGCCACTCCTCGCGGTCCTGTCCGCGGACGAAGTCGGGGATGCCGCGCAGCGAGGCGAGGATCAGGGTGAGGGCGAGTTCGGCGGTGCTGGCGTCGTGCACCCCGCGCGCGTTGCACAACCGCACCCCCTCGGGTAGGAGTCGCAGGCCGGACTGCACGTGGTCGATACCGGCCGACAGGGTCTGCACGACCTGCACGGAGGTCATGGCGGCCATGGGGCGCACCGAGACCTCGGCGCCCTTCATGTAGGGCACGACGTAGAAGGCGCAGTCGGCGGGGTCGGCGGGGAAGTCGTCCTCCCCGTTCCAGCGGCGGTAGCCGGGGCCCTTGGGGAGGCCGTCGATCTCGTCCTCGTGAAACGGGAGCCACACTTCGTACGTCATGGTCATGAGGCTATGCGAAGCACCCGTGGACGTAGAGGCTGGTTTGGGGTGCCGCGAGAGGGAGGGCACGGCCAGGTGGAGCGCAGGACGATCGGGGCGGCGGCGCTCGAGGTGGGGGCTGTCGGCCTCGGGTGCATGCCGATGAGCTGGGCGTACTCGGGTTCGCGGCAGCGGGGTGCCGCGTCCCTGCGGACCGTGCACGCCGCCCTCGACCGGGGCACGACGCTCCTGGACACCGCCGACATGTACGGGCCCTTCACCAACGAGCTGCTGGTGGGGCGCGCGCTGAAGGGGCGGCGCGCGGAGGCCTTCGTGTCGACCAAGGTCGGTCTGCTGGTGGGTGAGCAGCACATCGTGGCCAACGGCCGTCCCGGCTATGTGAAGCGGGCCTGCGACGCCTCCCTGCGGCGGCTGCAGACGGACGTCATAGACCTCTACCAGCTGCACCGCGAGGATCCCGAGGTGCCGGTCGAGGAGACGTGGGGCGCGATGGCGGAGCTCGTCTCGGCGGGGAAGGTGCGGGCCCTGGGGCTGTGCGCGGTGGGCGCGCGCTCCGGCCGCGGACCGGGGTCGCGGCTGCACGACGGGACGATCCGGACGCTGGAGCGGGTGCAGCAGGTCTTCCCGGTGAGCGCGGTGCAGGCCGAGCTGTCGGTGTGGTCGCCGGAGGCGCTGGAGACCCTGCTGCCGTGGTGCGAGGCGCGCGGCGTCGGTTTCCTCGCGGCGATGCCGCTGGGCAACGGCTTCCTGACCGGGACGCTCACCCCGGGCGAGGGGTTCGAGCGCGACGACCTACGGGCCCGGCATCCTCGTTTCACCGCCGAGATGATGGCCGCGAACCAGCCGATCGTCGTCGGACTGCGCCGCATCGCCGCCCGCCACTCGGCCGCGGCGCCGGGGGCGGAGGTCACCCCCGCGCAGGTGGCGCTCGCCTGGGTGCTGTCGCGCGGACGGCACGTCGTCCCGGTGCCCGGGGCCAAACGCGAGCGCTGGGTCGCGGAGAACGCGGGGGCGGCCGGGCTGCGGCTGACGGCCCGGGACCTCGCCGAGGTGGCGGGACTGCCCGCGGCGCTGGGCTCCTGGGACTGAGACACCGGGACCGGAGCGCCCGGTCCGGGCGGGGTCCGGGGATTCGATGTGCGTGATCGGGAACTCGTGGGGCGCGAGCGGTGTATGAAAAGGAGAGCCTGCCGCGTCGAAGGGATCCTGATCGTGCAACGACGAGCTGTGACGGCCGTGTTGGCCGCAGCCGCGCTCCTGGTGACGGCCGGGTGCTCCTCGGGGGACGACTGGGAGCCGGACGGCGGCAGAAGTACGTCCGCGGACGGTTCCGGGCCGGGCGCCTCCGCCTCGGCCCCGGCCTCCGGGCAGCCGGCCGGGGAGACCCCGCCGGCCAAGGGCTCGGTGAAGGTCGTGCGGACCGTCACCGAGGGCCTGAAGACGCCCTGGGGCCTGGCGCCGCTGCCCGAGGGCGGGCTCCTGGTCTCCTCGCGGGACGAGGGGACGATCACCCGGGTCGACGAGAAGACCGGCAAGAAGACGGAGCTCGGCTCGGTGCCCGGCGTCGCCCCCGGCGGCGAGGGCGGCCTGATGGGCCTGGCCCTCTCGCCGTCGTACGCCTCGGACCACATGGTCTACGCGTACTTCACCTCGGACTCCGACAACCGCGTCGTGCGCATGCAGTACGACGCCAAGAGGCCCACCGGCGAACAGCTGGGCGCGCCCGACACGGTGTTCCGGGGCATCCCGAAGGGCACGAACCACAACGGCGGCCGGATCGCCTTCGGTCCGGACAAGATGCTGTACGTGGGCACGGGCGAGACCTACGTCACCGAGCTGGCCCAGGACAAGAAGTCGACGGGCGGCAAGATCCTGCGCCTGACCCCGGAGGGCGAACCGGCGCCGGGCAACCCCTTCGACTCACCGGTCTACTCGTACGGCCACCGCAATGTGCAGGGCCTGGCCTGGGACGGCAGGCAGCGCCTGTTCGCGTCGGAGTTCGGCCAGGACACCTGGGACGAGCTGAACCACATCAAGCCGGGCGGCAACTACGGCTGGCCGGACGTGGAGGGCAGGACGGACGACTCCAGGTACGAGAGCCCGGTCGACCAGTGGAGCACCGACGAGGCCTCCCCGAGCGGCATCGCCTACGCGGAGGGTTCCCTCTGGATGGCGGGGCTGCGCGGGAAGCGGCTGTGGCGCATCCCGCTCGACGGCACGAAGGAGTCGGCGGACCCGCAGGCCTTCCTGGAGGGCGAGCACGGGCGGCTGCGCACGGTGGTCTCGGCGGGCGGCGGCAAGCTGTGGCTGGTCACGAGCGAGACGGACGGGCGGGGCACCCCGGGCCGCGGCGACGACAAGATCCTGGAACTGAAGGTGACGTGACGGGCGCCGCCCGGTGTCCGGGCGGGACCTCCCGGACCGTCCTGCTCACGCCGGTCGGTCCCGGTCGTCCTGCTCACGCCCGGTGTCCTGCTCGTCCCGGTCGTCCTGCTCCCCCGCGGGCTGCGTCGGCACGCGGACCGTCACCTTGCCCGACGCGAGGTCTATGGGGCCTCGTCCGGGGTCGCCGTCGTTCAGGTCCACCCGGGTCAGTTCCAGCCGCTTGCGTTCCTCCTCGGTGTGCTTGCGGCCCGGTGCGAAGAGATCTTCGATCATGTTGAACACGGTGGCTCCCTCGGCCCGGCGTCTCCTCCAGCGTAGACCTCACCGCCGGGAACTCAGCCGGCCCGGCCCGCCGGGCGGGCGCCGGCCGGCTCCGGCGGGAAGAGGCGCATCCGGTGGGCCACCGCCGCCGCCTCGCCCCGGCCCGAGACGCCGAGCTTGGCGAGGATGTTCGAGACGTGGACGCTGGCCGTCTTCGGGGAGATGAAGAGCTTCTCGGCGATCTGCCGGTTGCTGCGGCCGGCGGCCACCAGGCGCAGGACGTCGCGCTCGCGGCTGGTGAGGCCGAGCGCCTCGGCCGGGTCGGCGGGCGCCGGGGAGACCGGATCGGCCGCCCGCGCGAAGGTGAGGCGGGCGCGCCGACCGAGCAGGGAGACCGCGTCGGCGAGCGGACGCGCGCCTAAGTGATCGGCGGCGGCCCAGGCCAGCCGCAGCAGTTCGGTGGCACGGCCCCGCTCCTCCTCCGTACCGCCGGAGCCCAGCAGGGACCCGGCGAGCCGGTACCGGACACGGGCCAGGTCGTACGGGCGTTCCAGCGGCTCGAAGGCGGCGACCGCCTCGGACCAGTCGTCCGGGGTGTCGCGGTCCTCGGCGCGCAGCAGTTCGGCGCGCACCCAGCGCTCGTGCGCCTGCCAGACGGGCACGTTCGTGGTGAGGGACTTGGCGGTCGCCCGCAGCCGTTCGACGAACCCGGCGCGGTCGGGTTCGGTGGCGGGCAGGCCGCGGGCGTCGGCCTCCGCGGTCGCGGCGGCGAGCAGCAGGGGCCAGCCGTAGCGCTGGGTGCCCGGCGGGAAGCCGAGCTCCAGCGCCCGTGCCAGCTCCGCGCGGGCGTCGGGGAGGCGGCCCTGTCCGGCGGCGGTCTCGACCGCGATCGTGGTCAGGGGCAGTACGTACTGCGGCACGGTGTCGTGGGTTCCGAAGTGGCCGCGTGCCTGTGCCAGTCGCTCGCCGGCGGCGGCGAGGTCGCCCCGGGCGAGCGCGACCCGGGCCTGGAGCGTGGCGCGGAAGCCGCGGGGTTTGGCGCTCTGGCCGACGCGCTCCGCGTTGTACCCGGCCTCGACGGCCTCGTCCCAGCGGCCCAGGGAGAAGAGGGACTCGCAGAGATTGCCCCAGACCCAGGCCTCGTTGTCCAGCTGGCCCAGTCTGCGGGTGAGTTCGGCGCCCTCGCGGAGGATGTCGACGGCCTCCAGGGAGCGGCCGACGCTCTCCAGGAAGGACGGGAGGTTCACATGGGCGCGGCCCATCACGTAGGCGGCGCCGAGTTCCGTGGCCCGCTCCTTGACCTCGTGCACCTCGGCGAGTCCGGCGTCGATGTCGCCCGACTCGACGAGGAGTCCGCCCAGGGTGAGCCGCGCGTTCAGCTCGATGTCGCGCGCCCCGACCATGCGCGCGTACTGCACGGCGCGCTCGGCGGCCTGGAGGGCGTCCGGGCCGGGGCGGTGCACCATCGACCAGTTGGCGACGTGGGCGAGGACGTCGGCGTGCACCTCGGACGGCGGCAGCCCCCGGACGAGGTCCTGGGCGGTGGCGAGTTCCTCCCAGCCGTCGCCGCGGCCCTGCGCCTCGACCAGGCGGGAGCGCTGGATCCAGAACCAGGCGGCGCGCAGGGGGTCCCCGTCGTCCTCCAGGAGGTGCAGGGCCCGCTTGGTGATCTTCAGTGCGCGTTTGCGCTCCCCGGAGAAGCGGCCCGCGACGGCGGCCTCGGCCATCAGGTCGAGGTAGCGCAGCGGGGTGGTCGCCGGGTCGCAGCCGCACGGAGGGTACACCTCGGTGTAGTCGACGGGGCGCAGCTCGGCGCGTACCGCCTCGGGGGCCGTCTCCCACAGCTCCATCGCCCGTTCCAGGAGCCGCAGTTGCTCCGAGTAGGCGTGCCGGCGGCGGGCCGCGACGGAGGCGTCGAGGACGGCGGGCAGCGCCTTGGCGGCGTCGTGCGCGTGGTACCAGTGGCTGGCCAGCCGGGCGGCGCGCTCGCCGGCCGGGACGAGCGTGGGGTCCGCCTCCAGGACCTCCGCGTACCGGCGGTTGAGGCGGGAGCGCTCCCCCGGCAGCAGGTCGTCCCCGACGGCCTCGCGCACCAGGGAGTGCCGGAAGCGGTAGCCGTCGCCGTCGGGCGTCGGGAGCAGGATGTTGGCGCCGACGGCGGCCCGCAGCGCCTCGATGAGGTCGTCCTCGCCGAGCCGGGCCACGGCGGCGAGCAGCCGGTACTCCACGGTGGAGCCGCCCTCGGCGACGATCCTGGCCACCCGCTGGGAGCTCTCGGGCAGGCTCTCGACCCGGACGAGGAGCAGGTCGCGCAGGGAGTCGGTGAGGCCGGCGCAGCCGCCGTCGCGGGCGGCCACGGCCAGTTCCTCGACGAAGAAGGCGTTCCCGTCGGAGCGGGCGAAGATGTCGTCGACCTGGGCCGGGCCGGGCTCGGCGGCCAGGATCCCGGCGATCTGGCGGGCGACCTCGGGGCGGCTGAAGCGGCCGAGTTCGATCCGTCCCACGGTGCGCAGCCGGTCGAGTTCGGCGAGCAGGGGACGCAGCGGGTGGCGGCGGTGGATGTCGTCGGCGCGGTAGGTGGCGACGACGAGGAGGCGGCCGCTGCGCAGGGTCCGGAAGAGGTAGGCGAGGAGGTGGCGGGTCGAGGCGTCCGCCCAGTGCAGGTCCTCCAGGAGGACGACGACCGGGCGGTCGGCGGCGACGCGCTCCAGCAGGCGGACGGTGAGTTCGAAGAGGCGGGCCGTGCCGTCCTCGTCGTGCCGGCCGCGTGGGCTCTCCCCCAGCTCGGGCAGCAGCCGGGCCAGTTCCTCCTCCTGGCCCGCGGACGCGGCGGCCAGTTCCCCGGGCAGGTGGCGGCGCAGGGCCCGCAGGGCACTGGAGAAGGGTGCGAAGGGCAGTCCGTCGGCGCCGATCTCGACACAGCCGCCGACCGCCACGACGGCGCCCTCGCGGCAGGCGCCCGCCGCGAACTCCTCGATGAGCCTGGTCTTCCCGACGCCGGCCTCACCGCCGAGCAGCAATGCCTGCGGCTCGCCCGCGGCGGCGCGGGCGAGCGCGTCGTTCAGTACGCCCAGTTCGTCGGCCCGGCCGACGAAGACCGGACTCACGGACCTGGTCTCCACAGCGCCGAGCATCGCACAGGGGTCCGACACCGCGGCACTGGTTATCCGGCGCCCGGTGACGGTCCCGGGCCCGTCCGCGACGGCGGACGGGCCCGGGACCCCCGAGGACGTGCCCGGGACCGGGGGAGCGGTCACCGTGTCCTCGTCCCGGTCGGGGCGGCCGACCCCCGTACGGCCGCCCTTCCGTGCCCCGGCGTTCACGCGGCGCGCGCGAACCGGGATCCGTGGTGACCGTTCACCCGCCCTTCGGTGTCGTCGCGGCCGGATCGCGCGGCCTCGCGGCGGGCGGCCCGGCGGCTGCGGGCGACCTCGCGGGCCATGCGGTAGTTGTCGGCGTCCCGGATCATCTCCGCGGACCGGATCTGCTGGATCTCGTACTCGAACATCCCGTACCCCTGGTGGATCACGACGTGCGGAGAGCGACCCGGGAGGGTCACTGCCTGCTCCGCTCGTCCGCGATGTCTCCACCTTCGTCTCCGAGGGGGGTGCGCCACATCGGGAGAGTTCCGCATCTTGGACGCGCGAGGGGCCTTAGTCCCGCCGCAGGTGACTCGCGGCGGGACTAAGGCCCCTCAGGACGTGCGGTTCCCCGTAGGCGCTCAGCCGGTGCTGGGCATGCCGAGCAGGACGTCGGTGTACTTGAGGACGGCCAGCAGCAGGCCGACGACGCCGAGCGAGACGCCCGCCCAGGCGACGGACTTGACCCACGGGGACCGGACGGCGATACGGTCCGGGTCGCCGAACGCGGGCCGCACCAGCACCACCACCCCGACGATCAGCGCGACCAGCGCGAACAGGCCGGCGACCAGCGCGTTGGCGTTCCAGGAGTCGGCGTACACCTGCTTGATCTGGGTGGCCACGGGGGCGCCCTGCACGGTCTCCAGCTGGCCGTACAGCGAGTCGCGGGCCTGGGCGACCGTACCGACCCAGCTGCCCGTCAGCGAGACGACGCCCAGTGCGGCGGACACGACGGCGGCGGCGCCGAGGCCGACACCGGTGACCGGCGCGGCCGCGACCGGCTCGTTCCCGTCGGCATCCCCGTCGGCGTGCTCGTCGTCCTGGCCCCCGGCGCTCTCCGGGTCGTCCCTGACCTCCTCGACCTCACCGATCGCGGACGTCCCGTCGTTCTTGGCGAGGTCCACGCTCTCGTCGTCGCGCCGTGCCTCGGTGCCGGTCTCGATCCCGGCCTCGTTCTCTGTCTTGGTTCCCATGCCCCGCACCGTACGGACGCTGTCTGAGAATTTCTTAAAGAAATCGGGATTCCTGTGTGTGACGCATGGCGCGCCACTCCGGCGCGAGGACCGACCAGATCTCCGTGTCCTGGCGTACGCCCCGGTGGGACCAGCTCTCCCGCAGGACGCCCTCGCGGCTCATGCCGAGCCGTCGTGCCACGTTCAGGCTGGGCTCGTTGGCGGTGGCCGCGTGCCACTCCACGCGGTGCATGCCGCGCTCGTCGACCGCCCAGTCGATGAGGACGCGGATCGCGCGCGTGATGAGCCCGCGGCCCGCCGCCGCGGGCTCCAGCCAACAGCCGACCTCGCAGGTGCCGTGCTCCGCGTCGAAGGTCCGGAAGAGCACGCCGCCGACGAGCAGGCCGTCCAGCCACACGCCGTGCAGGCTGCCCGTGTCGGCGGCCTTGCGGTCGGCGTACGACTGGAGGAGCTTGCGCGCCGAGGCCACGTCCGTGGCGCGCGACCCGAAGGAGATGTACCGCTGGACGAACTCGCGTCCGCGGTCGAGGTGGGTGAGGAACTCCTCGGCGTGCCACGGCTCCAGGGGCCGCAGTTCCGCGCCGTCGTCACCCAGGGATGTCGCGTACATCCGGCTGTCGCTCCTTCACCGTCACGTCCGGCAGCGCGTCCTCGCGCGCCCCGGGGATCCTCGCACGCCCGCCGGCGCCGGCGGTACGGATTTCCGGCGGCTCGATGCTCAGGCGCGGCAGGCGCCGGTCGAGCCAGCCCGGCAGCCACCAGTTGGCTCCGCCCAGCAGGTGCATGAGGGCGGGCACCAGGAGCGTACGCAGCACGAAGGCGTCCAGGGCCACGGCGGCGGCCAGTGCCACGCCGAACATCGCGATGACGCGGTCGCCGCTGAGCACGAAGGCCAGGAAGACCGCGATCATGATCACGGCGGCGGAATTGATCACGCGGCTGGTCTCGGCGAGGCCCACGCGGACGGCCCGGCGGTTGTCGCCGGTCTCCAGCCACTCCTCGTACATCCTGCTGACCAGGAACACCTGGTAGTCCATGGAGAGCCCGAAGAGCACGGAGACCATGATCACGGGCAGGAAGGGCTCGATCGGGCCGGCCCGGCCGAGGCCCAGCAGTTCGCTGCCCCAGCCCCACTGGAAGATCGCGACGACGACCCCGAAGGCGGCGGCGACGGCGGCGACGTTCATCGCGGCGGCCTTCAGCGGGATGCCGACGGACCGGAAGGCCAGCAGCAGCAGGACGCAGCCGAGACCGATCACCACGCCCACGAACAGCGGCAGTTTGCCGACGATGACATCGGCGAAGTCGTCGTACCCGGCCGTCGTGCCGCCGACCTTCAGGTCGAGGGTGGTGCCGGTCGCGGCCCGCGGCAGCACCTCCTCGCGCAGCCGGTCGACGAGGTCGCTGGTCGGCCGGGACTGCGGCGAGGACTCCGGTACGACGGTGAGGTAGGCGGTGTCCCCGTCGCTGTCGTACGTCACCGGGGTCGCGGTCCGCACGCCCTCGGTCTCCCGGAGCGTGGCGTCGAGGTTGTCCAGGGCCAGCCGGTCCTGGGCGCCGGCGACGGGGGTGACGAGGATCAGCGGCCCGTTGAGACCGGGCCCGAAACCGTCGGCGATCAGGTCGTACGCCTGCCGGGTGGTGGCCGTTCCCGGGTTGTTGCCCTGGTCGGAGGTGCCCAGGTGCAGCGAGAACATGGGCACCGCGAGCAGCGCCATGACGGCGAGGGCGGCGCCGCCGAGGAGCTTCGGGCGGCGTTCGACGAAGGCGGACCAGCGGGCGGCGAACCCGGTGGGGACCTCCGGTTCGGGTCCGTGCCCGGCCAGCCGGCGGCGTTCGCGGCGGCTGAGCGCGCGCATGCCGATGAAGGAGAGCAGGGCGGGCAGCAGGGTCACGGAGGCCGCGACCGTCAGGACCACGGTCAGGGAGGCGGCGATCGCGACGCCGTTGAGGAAGCCGAGCCGCAGGATGAGCATGCCGAGCAGCGCGATGCAGACGGTGGCGCCCGCGAAGACGACGGCGCGCCCGGTGGTGGCCACCGCGTTCCGTGCGGCCTCCTCGACCGGCAGGCCCCGTTTCAGGCCACGGCGGTGTCTGGTCACTATGAACAGCGCGTAGTCGATGCCGACGCCGAGCCCGATCAGCATGCCGAGCATGGGCGCGAAGTCGGCGACGGTCATCAGGTGCCCGAGGAGCACGATGCCGGCGTACGCGGTGCCGACGCTCACCAGGGCGGTGGCGATGGGCAGCAGGGACGCGGCGAGGGAGCCGAAGGCGAGGAGGAGGACGACCGCGGCGACCGCCACGCCGACGATCTCCGCGAGGTGCCCGCCGGAGGACTCGGTGAGGGCGACGGCCTGCCCGCCCAGTTCGACCTGGAGTCCGTCGGCCTCGGCGGCCTTCGCGGCGGAGACGACCGCCGCGGCCTCGCCCCGGTCGATGTGCTCGGCCGGGTCGTCGAAGGTCACGGTGGCGTAGGCGGTGTGCCCGTCCGCGCTGACCTGGCTCGCGGCGTGCCCCTCGTAGGGGCTGACGACCGAGGCCACGCCGGGCAGGCCGGCGATCGTGTCGAGGGCGCGGGTCATGGTCTGCTCGGTGTCGGCGGCCCGCACCGGGTCGGTGGCGGAGTGCCAGACAACGATGTCTCCGTCGCCGCCGAGGCCGGGGAAGTTCTCCTGGAGCAGTTCGGTGGCCCGGCCCGACTCGGTGCCCGGCACCTGGTAGTCGTTCGAGTACGCCGATCCGGCGGCGAGGGCGGCGGCGGCCGTCCCGCCGAGGGCGAGGAGCCAGAGCAGGAGGGCGACAAGGCGATGCCGGACGCACCACCGTGCTAGAGCTGCCACGGACGAGCTCCCTGGATGATTTGTGGATCTTTATCAGTACTTGCCCGCAAAGAACGCATGACCGATGTGTTGTCACTCTTCCAGCCGAAAGTGATTGTTGGCCTCATTCGTGGTTCTCCTCACAGAAATGCGAGGTTGTTCACACGACAATCCAATGAACTCTGTCGTCCCACGCCGGCCTCGCAGACTCGCCGGGGCGGAAGGGTTCTCCGAGGGGCGCGGGGAACTGCGCGACCAGCCACCGACGGCCCGCACCCGACGCACGACCGATTCCTGGCGGCACGCCGAAGGGGCGGCCACCTGACAACAGGTGGCCGCCCCTTCGGGACAGGAGAGACCGGGGGCTAGCCCTCGACGCCGAGCTTCTCCAGGATCAGTTCCTTGACGCGGGCGGCGTCGGCCTGACCGCGGGTGGCCTTCATGACGGCGCCCACCAGGGCACCGACCGCCGCCACCTTGCCGCCGCGGATCTTGTCCGCGACGCCCGGGTTCCCGGCGATGGCCTCGTCGACGGCGGCCGTCAGCGCGCCCTCGTCCGAGACGACCTTCAGACCGCGCTTCTCGACGACCTCGTCCGGCGTGCCCTCGCCCTTGACGACGCCCTCGATGACCTGACGGGCCAGCTTGTCGTTGAGGGAGCCCTCGCCGACCAGCGCGGTCACCCGGGCGACCTGCTCGGGCGTGATGGCGAGGGCGTCCAGGGACACCCCCGTCTCGTTGGCCGTGCGCGCCAGCTCACCCATCCACCACTTGCGGGCGGACGTCGCGTCGGCGCCCGCCGAGATCGTGGCGACGATGAGGTCGATGGCCCCGGCGTTGAGCATCGACTGCATGTCGTGGGCGTTGACCCCCCACTCCTCGCGCAGCCGGTTGCGGCGGGCCAGCGGCTGCTCGGGCAGACCCGCGCGCAGCTCCTCGACCCACTCACGGGACGGGGCGACCGGCACGAGGTCGGGCTCGGGGAAGTAGCGGTAGTCCTCCGCCTCCTCCTTGACCCGGCCCGAGGTCGTGGAGCCCGTGTCCTCGTGGAAGTGACGGGTCTCCTGGATGATCGTGCCGCCGTCGTTCAGTACGGCCGCGTGCCGCTGGATCTCGAAGCGGGCCGCACGCTCGACGGAGCGCAGCGAGTTGACGTTCTTCGTCTCGCTGCGCGTGCCGAACTTCTCCCGGCCGTGCGGGCGCAGCGACAGGTTCACGTCGCAGCGCATCTGGCCCTGCTCCATCCGGGCTTCCGAGACACCGAGCGCCTTGATGAGTTCGCGCAGCTCGGCGACGTACGCCTTGGCGACCTCGGGGGCACGCTCGCCCGCGCCCTCGATCGGCTTGGTGACGATCTCGATGAGCGGGATGCCGGCGCGGTTGTAGTCGAGCAGCGAGTGCGAGGCGCCGTGGATACGGCCCGTCGCGCCACCGACGTGCAGCGACTTGCCGGTGTCCTCCTCCATGTGGGCGCGCTCGATCTCCACGCGGAAGACCTCGCCGTCGTCCAGCTGGACGTCGAGGTAGCCGTTGAAGGCGATCGGCTCGTCGTACTGGGAGGTCTGGAAGTTCTTCGGCATGTCCGGATAGAAGTAGTTCTTCCGGGCGAAGCGGCACCACTCGGCGATCTCGCAGTGCAGCGCGAGGCCGATCTTGATGGCGGACTCGACGCCGATCGCGTTGACGACCGGCAGTGCGCCGGGCATGCCGAGGCAGGTCGGGCAGGCCTGCGAGTTGGGCTCGGCGCCCAGCTCGGTGGAACACCCGCAGAACATCTTGGTCCTGGTGCCGAGCTCGACATGGACCTCGAGGCCCATGACGGGGTCGTACGACGCGAGCGCGTCCTCGTACGACACCAGGTCAGTCGTGGCAGTCACGATGAAACTTTCCCTCTCAGCCCAGCAGGACGTCTTCGTCGCCCAGGCGCTTGAGCTCCCGGTAGAGGATGGCGAGCCCGGTGACGATGGCGGCGGCGGACACGGTGGCGTCGATCAGCCGCAGGGTGTCCCCGTCGCTGCGGGCCAGTTTGATCTGCTTGGCGACGCTGATCGCGCCGAACGCGGTACTGCCGAGCGACACGTACAGCCCGGTCTTCGACTTCTTGAAGTTCTTCGCCTTCTTGGCCATGGCACTCACAGGGACGGAGCCTCCTCGATCAGCGGGTGGCCCCAGCGTTCCACGAAAGCGGCCTCGACGGCGGCTCCCACCTTGTACAGGCGGTCGTCCTTGAGGGCCGGCGCGATGATCTGGAGGCCGACGGGCAGGTTGTCCTCGGGTGCGAGGCCGCAGGGCAGCGACATCGCGGCGTTGCCCGCGAGGTTGGTCGGGATGGTGCACAGGTCCGCGAGGTACATCGCCATCGGGTCGTCGGCGCGCTCGCCGATCGGGAAGGCGGTGGTCGGGGTCGTCGGGGAGACGATCACGTCGACCTGCTCGAACGCCTTCTCGAAGTCCCGCGTGATGAGCGTACGGACCTTCTGGGCGCTGCCGTAGTACGCGTCGTAGTAGCCGGAGCTGAGCGCGTACGTGCCGAGCATGATGCGGCGCTTGACCTCGTCGCCGAAGCCCGCCTCACGGGTGAGGGCGGTGACGTCCTCGGCGGAGCGCGTGCCGTCGTCGCCGACGCGCAGGCCGTAGCGCAGGCCGTCGAAGCGGGCGAGGTTGCTCGAACACTCGGACGGGGCGATGAGGTAGTACGCCGACAGGGCCAGGTCGAAGGAGGGGCAGTCCAGCTCGACGATCTCGGCGCCCAGCTCCTTGAGGAGCGCGACCGACTCGTCGAAGCGCTGCACGACACCGGCCTGGTAGCCCTCGCCGCGGAACTGCTTGACGACACCGACGCGCATGCCGTCCACGCTGCCGTTGCGGGCGGCCTCGACGACGGCCGGGACCGGCTCGTCGACGGAGGTCGAGTCCAGCGGGTCGTGTCCGGCGATGACCTCGTGCAGCAGGGCCGCGTCCAGGACCGTACGGGCGCAGGGGCCGCCCTGGTCGAGGGAGGACGAGAACGCCACCATGCCGTACCGCGACACCGCGCCGTACGTGGGCTTCACGCCGACCGTGCCGGTGACGGCGGCGGGCTGGCGGATGGAGCCGCCGGTGTCCGTGCCGATGGCGAGGGGTGCCTGGTAGGAGGCGAGGGCCGCGGACGAGCCGCCGCCGGAGCCGCCGGGGATCCGCGTCAGGTCCCAGGGGTTGCCGGTGTGCCCGTACGCGCTGTTCTCGGTGCTGGACCCCATGGCGAACTCGTCCATGTTGGTCTTGCCGAGGATGACGACGTCGGCCGCCTTGAGCCGCGCGGTGACCGTGGCGTCGTAGGGCGGGATCCAGCCCTCCAGCATCTTCGAACCGACGGTGGTCGGGATGCCCTTGGTGGTGAAGATGTCCTTGAGGGCGAGGGGTACGCCGGCCAGCGGGCCGAGCTTCTCGCCCCGCGCCCGCTTCTCGTCGACCGCGCGGGCCTGGGCGAGCGCCCCTTCCCGGTCGACGTGCAGGAAGGCGTGCACCTTCTCGTCGACGGCCCCGATGCGCGCGAGGTGGGCCTCGGTGACCTCGACGGCGGTGAGCTCGCCGGCGGCGATCGCGGCGGCGATCTCGGCGGCGGTGAGCTTGATGATGTTGACGTTGCTGTCCGTCATGGTGATTAGTCCTCCCCCAGGATCTGCGGCACCTTGAAACGCTGCTGTTCCTGGGCCGGGGCGCCGGAGAGCGCCTGCTCGGGGGTGAGCGACGGACGGACCTCGTCCGCACGCATGACGTTCGTCAGCGGCAGCGGGTGGGAGGTCGGCGGTACGTCTTGGTCGGCGACCTCGCTGACGCGGGCGACCGCGCCGATGATGTCGTCGAGCTGCCCGGCGAAGTGGTCGAGCTCTTCGCTTTTCAGCTCCAGACGCGCCAGTCGGGCGAGGTGGGCGACCTCCTCGCGCGTGATGCCAGCCATGCAGCGATCCTCAGGGGTGAGTGCGTGTGGTGTGCCCCAATCCTATGGGGCGCGCGAACTTCCCCGTACATCGGTTTCCCGTAGGCCGCACGAGGCGCGGGCGGGCGCCGACGACGGGTCACCCCCACGGGAAACGCCCACCCGTCGACACGCCCGTCGCGGGCAGGCGGGTGGGAAAGGTTTTTCACTCGTCCCCGGCCACCGCGGGCAACGCGGCCTTCGGCCGCTGCCACCCCCGCGACCCCCGCGCCAGCAGCCACGCCGTGGCCTCCTCCGGAGGCATCGCGGCGGCCACCAGCCATCCCTGCACCGCGTCGCACCCCAGGTCCCGCAGCCGCTCCCACGTCTCGTCGTCCTCGACGCCCTCGGCCACGACCAGCAGCCCCAGCGAGTGGGCGAGGTCGACGGTGCAGCGCACGATCTCCGCGTCCTCGTTGTCCACGACGAGCCGCGCCACGAACGACCGGTCGATCTTCAGCTCGCTCACCGGCAGCCGCCGCAGGTGCACCAGCGACGAGTACCCGGTCCCGAAGTCGTCGAGCGACATCTTCACGCCGTGCCCGGTCAGCCCCTCCAGGGTGTCCGCGGCCCGCTGCGGGTCCTCCAGCAGCACGTGCTCCGTGATCTCCAGCTGGAGCGACCCCGCGGGCACCCCGTGCCGGGCGAGGCGCGCGGCCACCGACCCCGCGAACCCGGGCGTGTGCACGTCCCGGGGCGACACGTTGACGGCGACCGGCACGTGGAGCCCCTGGGCCCGCCAGCGGGCGACCTGGGCGAGCGCGGTCTCCAGTACGTACTCCGTGAGGTGAGGCATGAGACCGGACGACTCGGCGATGGCTATGAACTCGTCCGGCGGCACCCGCCCGCGCTCGGGATGCACCCACCGCACGAGCGCCTCCAGGCCAGCGACCTGCCCGTCGAAGCGCACCTTCGGCTGGTAGTGCAGCTCGACGTCCCCCGCGTCGAGCGCGCGGCGCAGGTCCCCGAGCAGTCCGAGCCGGTCGGGGGTGTTGGAGTCCCGCTTGGACTCGTAGACCTCCACCCCCGTGCGGTCCCTCTTCGCCTGGTACATCGCGACGTCCGCCCGCCGCAGCAGCCCCTCCGCGTCCAGCGCGTGGTCGGGGAAGACGGCGAGTCCGGCGCTGGCCTCCAGCACGAGCGTCAGCCCGTCGAGGTCGAGCGGCGACCCGAGCGCGGTCACGAGGGTGCGGGCGACCCGCGTCGCGGACGTCGTGGAGTCGACGACGGGCAGCAGCACGGCGAACTCGTCCCCGCCGAGCCGCGCGGCCTCCGCCCCGCGCGGCAGGGCGACCCGCAGCCGGTCCGCTATCTGCAGCAGCAGCCGGTCCCCCGCGAGGTGCCCGAGCGTGTCGTTCACGGACCTGAAGCGGTCCAGGTCGATCAGCATCAGAGCGGAACGCGCACCGATCCGTTCGGCGTCGTCCAGCGCCCGCCAGGTCCGTTCGAGGAGCCACTGGCGGTTGGGCAGTCCGGTGAGGGGGTCCCGCAGTTGCTCCTCGGCCCGGGCGCGCACCATCCAGAGCGTGGAGTCGAGCGCGATGAGCGGGACGGCGAAGAGCGGCAGGAGCGCGGGCAGGGCGACCGCGACGACACAGATCAGCGGCGCGATGCCGAGCAGCGCCACGGCGACCAGGCCGTGCCTGACCAGGGCCGTACGGGCCACGGTCGGCAGTCCGCCGGTACGGGGCGCGTGGAGGTACCACAGGAGCGCGCGGCTCACCGCGAGATACGCCCCGGCCACCAGCACCACCTGCGGCACGGTGTAGACGGTCCAGGTCTCCGGTTTCCAGGGCGTCTCGACCGACGGTGCCCGTCCGAACACGGTCAGCACCAGCGCGCCGGCGCCGATGCCGAGGATGTCCACCGCGCCGTGCAGGATGCCCTGCCGCCAGCGGTGGCGCCTGGCTATGCCGACGAGCACGACGACGGTCAGGCTGACCATGCCGGCCGGCACCCAGCCGTAGAGCAGCAGGACGGCGAGGGTGAGGGCCGTGCCGGAGCCCGTACCGCCCCACCAGCGGGACCGGCCGAGGGCGACCAGGTGGCCGACGATGACGCCGACGAGGGCGGCCAGCGCCCAGCCGGCGGAACCGGAGGGGAAGAGTGCGTGGTGGTCGGTGAAGGCATGGTGGAAACCCGCGCCCAGCACGAGGGCGGCGGCCGCGACGACCGCCGCGGGCAGCGCGGGCCACGACGGCTGCCGGTCGGCCTCGTGCCCCGCGGACTGGGAGGCGTGGTGCCGGTGGACGGCGGGGACGGCGGGGACGGCGGTGGAGCGGGCCGGGCCGCGCCCGGCCGCCGCGCCGCGCTGTTCTGCCGTGTGTCCCGCCGCCGCGTGTCCTGCCACGTGTCCGGGGCCGTCCGGCCGCTGCGCGGGCCTGGTGACGCCGAGGTTCACCCCGAACGCCCGGCTTCGCTCCAGCAAGGGGTGCCACCACCGCCGTGCGCCGGTCGTCCGGCGTGGGCGCAGCCGTGAGTCCGGGGCGGCGCTCTCGGTCGGTTCCATTCCCGTCCCTCTCACAGCCGGCGGTGCCCACGCCACGCGGCCCGATGCCCGGCCGGAGGCACAGGAAACCCCCTGGTCCCTCACCGGCACCGCGTCCTGAGACCCTTCCCCCGGCCCTCGAAGAGCAGGGGGATGCCCCGGCCGCAGTTGGGCACGGCAGGCGCACACCTCAACAGTAGGCCGCAGAAGGCCTTCACGGGCAGCCGTCGTCCACGGTTGCCCGAATGCGACCCGGGCACCCGTATGCATCTGATATGCGCCGAACAGGCGGTCTTCAACCCCTACTCCTCGGCCGCAGACGCCGTCTCGGCCGGAAGCGCCGCCTCGGCCGCCGCTTCCGGTCCTTGTCCGAGCAGGACGGCGAAACCGTCCTCGTCCAGAACCGGCACCTTCAGCTGCATCGCCTTGTCGTACTTCGATCCAGGATTGTCACCCACAACAACGAAAGACGTCTTCTTCGAAACAGAACCGGTCACTTTCGCCCCCTGGCTCTGCAGTGCCTCTTTCGCCCCGTCGCGGGTGTGACGTTCCAGGGTGCCGGTGACCACGACGGTCAGCCCCGCGAGCGGGCGGGGTCCCTCGTCCTCGCCGGAGTCCTCCTCCTCCATACGGACGCCGGCGGCCTTCCACTTGCGCAGGATCTCCCGGTGCCACTCCACCGCGAACCACTGCTTCAGCGACGCGGCGATGGTGGACCCGACCCCCTCGACGGCGGCGAGTTCCTGCTCCGTGGCCTGCTCGATGCGGTCGATCGAGCGGAACTCGCGGGCCAGTGCCTCGGCGGCGACCGGGCCCACGTGCCGGATGGACAGGCCGGTGATGATCCGGGCCAGCGGGCGCTCCTTGGCCGCGGCGATGTGCTCCAGCATCGCGACGGCGTTCTTCCTGGGCGCGCCCTCCTGGTTGGCGAAGACCGTGGCGATCTTCTCCTCGCCGGTCCTGGGGTCCCGCTTGGGCAGTCCGCTGTCCTGGTCGAGGACGTACGCCCGGATGGGCAGCAGCTGCTCGATGGTGAGGTCGAAGAGGTCGCCCTCGTCCCGCAGCGGCGGCTCCGACGGCTCCAGGGGCTTGGTGAGCGCGGCGGCGGCCACGTAGCCGAAGTTCTCGATGTCCAGGGACTTGCGGCCGCCGAGGTAGAAGAGGCGCTCGCGCAACTGGGCCGGGCAGGTGGCGCCGTTCGGGCAGCGGAGGTCGATGTCACCTTCCTTGGCCGGTGCCAGCGGTGTGCCGCACTCGGGGCACTCGGCGGGCATCACGAACTCCCGCTCGCTGCCGTCCCGCAGGTCGGCGACCGGCCCGAGGATCTCCGGGATGACGTCCCCGGCCTTGCGCAGCACCACGGTGTCGCCGATGAGGACGCCCTTGGCCTTGACCACGTCCTGGTTGTGCAGCGTCGCGAACTCGACCTCGGAACCGGCCACCGTGACGGGTTCGACCTGCGCGAACGGGGTGACGCGGCCGGTGCGGCCCACGCCCACCTTGATGTTGATCAGCTTGGTGTTGACCTCCTCGGGCGCGTACTTCCACGCGATCGCCCAGCGCGGGGCGCGGGAGGTCGAGCCGAGGCGGCCCTGGAGGGGGATCTCGTCGAGCTTGACGACGACGCCGTCGATCTCGTGCTCCACGGAGTGGCGGTGCTCCCCGTAGTACGCGATGAACTCCCGGACGCCGTCCAGGTCTTCGACGACCTTGCCGTAGCGGGTCGTCGGCAGGCCCCACTCGTGCAGCAGTTCGTACGCGTGCGAGAGGCAGTCGATGTCGAAGCCCTCGCGCGCGCCGATGCCGTGCACGACCATGTGCAGCGGTCGGGTCGCCGTGACGCGGGGGTCCTTCTGGCGCAGTGAACCCGCCGCCGCGTTGCGCGGGTTGGCGAAGGGCTTGTCGCCGGCCTCCACCAGGCGGGCGTTGAGCTCCTCGAACTTCTCCATCGGGAAGTAGACCTCGCCGCGGATCTCCACGAGGTCGGGGACGCGCTCGCCCCGCAGGCGGTCGGGGATCTCCGCGATCGTACGGACGTTGGGTGTGATGTCCTCGCCCGTGCGGCCGTCGCCGCGGGTCGCCGCGCGCGTGAGCCGCCCGTGCTCGTACGTGAGGTTGACCGCGAGCCCGTCGACCTTCAGCTCGCACAGGAAGTGGTACGCGGACGTGCCGACCTCCTTGGCGAGGCGGTCGGCCCAGGCGGCCAGCTCCTCGTCGTCGAAGGCGTTGTCCAGGGAGAGCATGCGCTCCCGGTGCCGGACGGCCGTGAACTCCGTCGCGTACGCCCCCGCCACCTTCTGGGTCGGCGAGTCCGGGGTGCGCAGCTCGGGGTACTCCTGCTCCACGGCCTCCAGGGCGCGCAGGAGCTTGTCGAAGTCCGCGTCGCTGACGACCGGCGCGTCCTTCACGTAGTACCGGAAGCGGTGCTCCTCGATCTGCTCGGCGAGCTGCGCGTGCTTCTCCCGTGCCTCGCTGGGCGCGGGCCCCGCAGCCGCCGCCGCAGTCGAAGCGGTCTGTGCGTCCTTGTCGCCGGCCACCGTGTCGTCCTCCCGTTACTGTGACTACTCTGGGTTGTCCGCGAGTGATCTTGCCGCCCGGACGCAGTGGGCGAGCGCCCTGCGCGCGTACTCGGGGGAGGCGCCCGCGAGTCCGCACGACGGGGTGAGCGTGACCGCGTCCGCGAGAAGCCCCGGACTCAGCCCCAGCCTGCGCCACAGCGTCCTGACACCCATGACGCTACCGGCAGGGTCCGACAACGGGCCGTCCGTCCCCGGCACGACACCGGCGAAGAGCCGCGTCCCCGCTTCCACCGCTTCCCCGATCGTGTCGTCGTCACGCTCCGTCAGAAGCGCGAGGTCGAAGGAGACGGCGGTCGCCCCGGCCCTGCGCAGCAGCGCGAACGGCACGTCGGGGGCGCACGAGTGGACGACGGACGGGCCGCCGCCCCGCACCCCGATGACGTCCCGCAGGGTGGCCTCGACGACCTGCCGGTCCACGGCCCGGTGGGTGCGGTAACCGCTGGCGGACCTCACGTGCCCACGCAGTACGTCGACGAGCGAGGGTTCGTCGAGCTGCAGGACGACCTCGGCACCGGGGACGCGCCGGCGTACATCGGCGAGGTGCTCGCGCAGGCCCTCGGCGAGCGAGCCGGCGAGGTCGCGGCAGGCTCCGGCGTCGGAGAGCACCACTTCTCCGCTGTGCAGCTCCAGGGCGGCCGCGAGCGTCCAGGGCCCCACCGCCTGCACCTTCAGCGGTCCTTCGTACCCCTGGGTGAACTCCTCCAGGGCGTCGAGGTCCTCGCCGAGCCAGGACCTGGCGCGCTTGGTGTCGCGGCCCGGCCGGTCCCCCAGCCGCCAGCCGCTGGGCTCCACGCGCGCGTACAGCTCGACGAGCATCCCCGCGGTCCGGCCGATCATGTCCGCGCCGGGGCCCCGGGCGGGCAGTTCCGCCAGATACGGCATGCCCGTCTCCGGGCCTTCGAAGGTCCCGGTCACGGACTTGGCGGCCTCCCGGGCGTCGCCGCCCGGCATCGACCCGACGCCGGTGGCGGGGCCGGGCCTGAACTCGCTGTTTTCGCTCACCCGGGCAGCCTACGGAGTCGACGGGCCGGGGCGGGTACGAGGGCCGGCACGAAGGCCGGGCCGTCGGCGTCCCCGGCGGTCCGTCAGCGTCCCGGACGCACCGTCAGGTCGTTGACCTCGGCGTCCCTCGGCAGGTCCAGCGCCATGACGACGGCCGTCGCGACGGACTCGGGGTCGATCCACTTCGAGGGGTCGTACTCCTTGCCCTCCTGCTGGTGGACCTTGGCCTGCATGGCGCTGGCGGTGCGGCCCGGATAGACCGAGGTGACGCGGACGCCGTTCGCGTGCTCCTCGTGGCGCAGCGAGTCCGCGAGGGCCTTCAGGCCGTGCTTGGACGCGGCGTACGCGGACCAGTCGGCGTACGCGTTGAGTCCGGAACCGGAGTTGACGAAGACGACGTGGCCCTGGGTGAGCCGCAGTTGCGGCAGGAGGTGGCGGGTCAGCTCGGCGGGCGAGATCAGGTTCACGTCGAGCTGGTGGCGCCAGGTCCTGGGGGTCAGGTCGCCGACCCGGCCGAGGTCGATGACGCCGGCGATGTGCAGCAGCGAGTCGACCCGGTCGGGCAGCGTCTGGTGGGAGAACGCCCAGGACAGCCGGTCCGGGTCCGCGAGGTCGCCGACCAGGGTGCGCGCGCCGGGGAACTCGGCGGCCAGTTCCTTCGCGCGGCCCGCGTCGCGCGCGTGCAGCACGAGGTCGTCCCCGCGCGCGTGGAGGCGGCGGGCGACGGCCGCGCCGATGCCGGAGCCGGCTCCGGTGATCACATGAGTAGCCATGCCGACCATGCTCGCAGCATCCGCGCGTCCGCCCCGACGCCAGGGTCCGGGCCCAGGGTCCGGGCGGGCCGTCCGTCCCGCCGGACGGCCCGCCCGGCGGTCAGCGGACGGTGAACCCGGCCGCCCCGGTGTCCAGGGTCGTGGTGCCGTTCTCGGCGGTGGCCAGGACGGCGACGTGCCAGTCACCACGCGGGGACGACTCGGCGTCGGGGCCGGTGACCGCGATGGTGTAGGTGCAGCGCGCGGTGTCGCCGTGCGACGGCTCGCAGACGGCCGGCTCCGCCGCGGCCATGTCCTTCGTGGTCAGCCCCTCCTCGGCGAAGGACGAGCTCTCCGGCCACGCGAGCACCTTCACGCTCTCGACCCCGGAGGACGCCGTGACGTCGGTGACGAAGGTCAGCGAGCCGTCGCGGTCGCCGCCGGGAGCGGTGTAGCGGGCGGCGCTGTCCGCCAGGGTGGGCGGCTGCTCCCCGGCGTGGGCGAGGGCGAAGGCCCCGGCACCGCCGAGCAGGACGGCACCGGCGGCGACGGCGGACAGGGCGACACGACGGGACATGGGGTTCTCCGCGACTGACTCGGCTGGATCGGACCGGCGCGCCTGGACTGCGCCGCTGCACCGATACTCGCCGTGCACCGTCCCGCCGGTCATGAGCGCACCTACTCAGTTCGGCCTGGGTACGCGCCCACCGGGGACCACGCGCGACGCGCGCTCCCGCACGCGCGCGTGCTCACTGCGTGCCGCGGCTCTCCTCCAGGTAGGCGAGCGCCCCCACGGCCTCCTCCGCGAAGAACACCAGATCGGTGAGCGGCACGGGCAGGAACCCCTCGGCCTCCATGCGCAGGAACTGCTCCTTGAGGCCGTCGTAGAAGCCCGCCGTGTTGAGCAGGACGACCGGCTTGTCGGTGTGCCCGTGCTTCTTCAGCTCCAGGATCTCGGTCGCCTCGTCGAGCGTGCCCGTCCCGCCGACCATGATGACGACGGCGTCCGCCTTCCGCAGGAGCAGTGCCTTGCGCTCCGCGAGGTCCCGGGCGACGACCATCTCGTCCGCGTCCTTGCGCGCCCTGGCGCCGAGGAACTCCACGGAGACGCCCACCAGCCGCCCGCCCGCCTCCCGCACGCCGTCGGCGACGACCTTCATGAGCCCGACGTCGGATCCGCCCCACACGAGCGTGTGCCCGCCCTTGCCGAGCAGTTCGGCGAACTCGCGGGCGGGCCGGGTGTAGCGCTCGTCCAGGTCGGCGGCGGAGAGGAAGACACAGATGTTCATGGACTCAACCTACGGGTCACCGCGGGGGAAGAACACGAGGACGCCCGACGCTGTACCTGTGCAGGACGTGGCCGCGTCCCCGCGACCGCCGCACGACCTCTACCGAGGAGTGGAAACCGTGACCAAGGGCCATCACATCACCGTCGAGCAGGGCACCGAGCACGTCCGGGCGGTCCACAACGGCCGGGTACTGGCCGACAGCACACGCCCGCTGGTGCTGCGCGAGACGGGCCTCCTGCCCCGCTACTACCTCCCGCCGCAGGACGTCCACGTGGACCTGCTGACCCCGTCGGAAACCTCCACCCACTGTCCCTTCAAGGGCGACGCGTCCTACTGGTCGCTCCCGGACGCCCCGGACCTCGTCTGGGCGTACCCCGACCCGAAGCCGGAGGTCGCCGGGATCAAGGACCACTTCTGCTTCTACGAGGTGGAAACCGTCACCGCCGAGTGACGCCGGGGCGGCGGAAACGTTGGTGCGCGGCGCCGGCGGAACCGGGTAACGTCTTTGCCATGTTCTTCCAGACGCCGATTTACGAGTGAGCGCGTGACGGGCCCCCGCTGACATCCTCCGACGTGGCCGCCCGTCCCCCACCGACGAATCCGTAGATCATTTCATCTCATTACCGGGAGAACCCGTGACCGTGAGCAAGAACATCAACAACCCCGTGGGTCAGGGCGGCGGCAAGCGCAAGAAGCAGTCCCGCGCCGAACGGCAGAACAACGGCCCGCACCGCAACCTCGACCGCCAGGGCGCGGCCGACCAGAAGGCGGAGCTGGTGCGCAAGATGCGTGAGAAGACGGCGGCGGCGGCCGAGGGCGCCGGGCAGACGGACGACGACAGCGCAGCACAGAGCTGACGCACCGCCGCCGCGGGGCGGCGGCACCGCACACGGCAGGGCCCGGAGCGCGCCACGCGCTCCGGGCCCTGCCCCGTATCAGGGCTCGGCTCCCGGCCGGCCACCGCGCCTCGACCGATCACCCGGGGCAGCCGGTCCCGCCCCTTCGGGCACCCGTCGTGCCCCGAGGCTTCCTGCCCTGGTACCTGTGTGGCGTTTAACGTCCGGGAGTGAGCCTTTGGACTTCCCTGGAACCCGCCTCCGCGACCGTGGACCCGGGTGGCAGTACGACGGTACGGCTGCGTCTGCGCAACACCGGCGACGTGGTGGACGAGTACCGCTTCGAGGCGGTCGGTGATCTGGCGCCCTGGACGACGGTGGAACCGCAGGTCCTGCGTCTGTATCCGGGGACGACGGGCTCGGTGGACCTGACGTTCACGCCGCCACGGACGCCCGACGCGACGGCGGGCCCCAACCCGTACGCGGTGCGGATCACCCCGACCGAACATCCGGAGGCAGTCACCGTCCCGGAAGGCAACTTGACGATCACTCCCTTCACGGAGCTGCGGGCGGAGTTGGTGCCGCCGACGGTGAAGGGCCGTTTCCGTGGACGTCCGAAGCTGGCGGTGGACAACCTCGGCAACACGAAGCTGACGGCCTCGATCGGCGGCAGCGACAACGGCGATCAGCTGTCGTACGACATCCATCCGTCGAACGTGCAGATCGAGCCGGGGCGTGCGGCGTTCGTGAAAACGACGCTCAAGCCACGGCAGATCATCTGGTTCGGCTCGAAGGAGGACCGGCCCTACACCCTGGCCGTACAGCGCTCCGGGGTGAAGCCGCTGGACGTGGCGGGCACCTATGTCCAACGAGGCTTCCTCCCCCGCTGGCTCGCCACCTTCCTGGGCATCTTCGTGGCACTGGCGATCACCTTCGTGATGCTGTGGATCGCCTACCAGCCCAGAGTCACCAGCGCCGCCCGGGAGAAGCTCCAGGAAGCCGGCGTCAGCACCCTGGCACCCTCCCCCTCACCGACGCCCGGAGCATTGAAGGCCCCCTCCGCCCCGGCCACGCAGCCCCCGGCCCCGACCGGGACGAAGGCCGCGGACGGAGACGGCGCGGGGGGTGGCGGCGGCGCGAAGGACGACGGTTCCGAGAAGAAGAAGGAGACCAAGGCTCCGGAGCGGACCGCGGCGACCGCCGTCCGGGAGCTGGCCGAGGACGACCCGGACGGACGGCACATCTGCTACCGGGCCTACGTGAAGGGCAAGGGCTGGACGAACGCCGTCTGCGACGGCCAGACGGCCGGCACCGTGGGCAAGAACACCCCGCTCAAGGCCGTCAACATCGCCGTGGCCGGAACCAACGGCACGGCGGGCGCCGCCTTCGTCCACGACCCGGGATCGACCAACGGCGAGGGGCACTTCCCCGACCCGTGGTCGGACGCCGCAGACGGCGCCGACAACTACGTCGGCAGCGCCAAGGAGGACGCCCCGGACATGCTGGGGTTCACCCTCAACGTCGACAACGGCGCCGGCCCGGTCTGCCAGGTCGTCCACGTCCACAACGACGCCTGGCTCGCCCGGGAATGCGACGAGCCCAAGGCCGGGTACGACTTCACCTACGCCGGCACCCACAACAACGTCCTCTGGCTGGAGGCGTTCAAGCTCACGGTGTGACCCGTACCGGCCTTGTGGGCAGGGAGAGCTCGAACCACATGGTCTTGCCGCCCGGCCCGTACGGCCCCTCCCCTATGGCACACCCGCCCCAGCGGTCGGCCACGGTGTCGAGGATGACCATGCCCCGGCCGCCGTCCGCGTGCACGCTCACCGGCGCAGGCGGCGCCGGCGAAGGCAGGTCGGGGCTCATGTCCCACACGCTGACACGCAGCACGGGGTGCAGCCAGTGCAGCCGCACGGAGGCCGGGCCCTTGGTGTGCCGCACCGAGTTGGTCGCGAGCTCGGTGGTCAACAGCTCGGCCCGGTCCGCCAGTTCGGCGAGGTGGTACGCGGTCAGGACCGCGCGGAGGGTCAGTCGGGCGATGCCCGGGCTGCGGGGATCGCAGGGGAAGTGGAGTTCGTAGATCCAGGAAGCCGTGAACGGCAAGGGCTCGGGGTGCGGGCCGTCGGGCCGGACGTCGAGGGCGGGACTCACGCGGCACCTCCAGGGGTGCGGGGCGCTCCGCGGAGCGCGTGGAGAGTGGTCGGGGCCGCCGGTTCCGGACCTCGCGCCACGACGGTGTGCCTGTCGGCAGGCATGCCGGTGCGCTTCCGCTGGGCGCGGGGCCTGAACGGTGACCTGAGCCACACCATAGGCCCTGCGATTTAACCCGTGCCATTACTTCAACCTAAACGGGTTAAATACCCAATGCGAGTGGACTCGCGCTTCCGGCATCGGCACACTGTGCGCGAGCAAGGAGGCCCCCATGGCACCGAATCCCCCCTCAATCCGGCAACGCCGTTTCGGCCTTGAGCTTCGACGGCTGCGCGAAGCGGCCGGCATGTCAGCACCCGCCGCAGCGAACTCCCTGGGCACGGACCGGACGAACATCTCCAACATCGAGGCAGGCCGCTACGGCATCGGCGAGGAACGGCTCCGGAGGCTGGCGAGCATCTACGAGTGCGCCGACGAGGATCTGATCGAGACTCTCGTCTCCATGACCGGTGGGCGCAGAGCAGGTTGGTGGGACGACTACCGAGGGAAGATCCCGTCCGGCCTGCTCGACATCTCGGAGATCGAGCATCACGCGGTCCGCCTGCGAACGGTCCAGACCTCGCATCTGCCGGGACTGTTCCAGACCGAGGATCACGCGCGGGCCATGTTCGACCTCGTCGTGCCGAAACCGCCCCGTCTGCAGATCGAACTCTGCGTCGCCCATCGCCTTGCCCGGCAGTCGGTGATCACCGGCACCGATCCGACTCCGTACACCGGTGTCATCCACGAAGCGGCCTTGCGAATGCAATTCGGCGGCAGGGACGTGACGCGAGCGCAGCTTCAGCACTTGCTGGACGAGAACGAGCGCGACAACGTGACGTTGCTGGTCATCCCCTTCGCCAACGGGGGCTTCCCCATGGCGGGAGACTCCATCCTTTACGCGGTGGCGGCCAACCCACACCTGGACACAGTGCACATGGACTCACCGGCAGGCCCCTTGTTCTTCGACTCACCCACCCAGTTGCAGAACTTCCGAGTGCGGCTGGACTTGGTCGGACAAGTGGCGTTGACTGCCAAAAAGTCGACCGATTTCATCCATCGGATCGCCAAAGAACTGTAGAAGGGAGCGCGTCTTGCCCGAGGTGCACTGGCGCAAGTCGTCCTTTTCCGGGGACGGCGGCAACAACTGCGTCGAGATAGCGGCCACCGGCCCCGAGGCCATAGCGCTTCGCGAGAGCGACAGCCCGGCCGCCGTGCTCACGACGGACCGGGCCGCGCTGCGCGCGCTGGTGCGGAGCCTCAGGCCAAGGCCCTGATCCGCTCCGTCGTCGCGATCGTCGCCGAGCCCACCACGCGCGTGCCCTCGTACAGGACGACCGCCTGGCCGGGGGCCACCCCGCGCACCGGCTCCGTGAAGGCGACCTCCAGGGCGCCGTCCACCAGCTCGGCGCGGACCTCCGTCTCGCCGCCGTGGGCACGCAGCTGGGCCGTGTACGTGCCGGGGCCGGTCGGGGCCGCGCCGCACCAGCGGGGCCTGATCGCCGTCAGGGCGGTGACGTCGAGCGCGGCCACCGGGCCGACCGTCACCGTGTTGTCCACCGGCGAGATGTCCAGGACGTAGCGCGGCTTGCCGTCGGGCGCCGGCGTGCCGATGCGCAGGCCCTTGCGCTGGCCGATCGTGAAGCCGTACGCGCCCTCGTGGCTGCCGACGACCGCGCCGGACTCGTCGACGATGTCGCCCTCCGCCTTGCCGAGGCGCTTGGCCAGGAAGCCCTGGGTGTCGCCGTCGGCGATGAAGCAGATGTCGTGCGAGTCCGGCTTCTTGGCGACGGCCAGGCCCCGGCGCTCGGCCTCCGCGCGGATCTCGTCCTTGGTGGTGAGCGTGTCGCCCAGCGGGAACAGCGCGTGGGCGAGCTGGCGGTCGTCCAGGACGCCGAGGACGTACGACTGGTCCTTGGCCATGTCGGAGGCGCGGTGCAGCTCGCGCGTGCCGTCCTCGTTCACCAGCACCTTCGCGTAGTGGCCGGTGCAGACCGCGTCGAAGCCGAGGGCGAGCGCCTTGTCGAGCAGGGCCGCGAACTTGATCTTCTCGTTGCAGCGCAGGCAGGGGTTCGGGGTGCGGCCGGCCTCGTACTCGGCCACGAAGTCGTCCACCACGTCCTCGCGGAAACGCTCGGCGAGGTCCCACACGTAGAACGGGATCCCGATGACGTCCGCGGCCCGGCGGGCGTCGCGCGAGTCCTCGATGGTGCAACAGCCGCGCGCGCCCGTACGGAACGACTGCGGGTTCGCCGAGAGGGCGAGGTGCACACCGGTCACGTCGTGCCCGGCTTCCGCGGCACGGGCGGCGGCGACGGCGGAATCCACGCCACCGGACATGGCGGCCAGGACGCGGAGGGGGCGGGGGCGCTGCGAGGTCTCAGTCATAACTCCTCAAGGGTACGGGTCCCCGGGAACCGGAGCCCGCGGGTATCCGTTGACGATCACATGGGGGAGACGACCGACGACTCGGACCGGCGCATCGGACGCCGCGCGCTGCTCATCGGGGGCGCCGCGGCGGCCGTGGGCACCGCCGTGCTGGCCCGGGACGAACTGGGCCGCCTGTGGTGGCGCACACCGGGCGTGGAGAAGCCGCGCAAGGAGGGTGAGGTCGACTTCCGCGGCGCGCGCTGGGTGGCGGCGTCCCCGGCGAACTGGCGGCGGGCGGACCGGCCCGACGACTTCGGCATAGACCGCGTGATCGTCCATGTCACGCAGGGCAGCTTCAAGAGCGCGGTGAAGGTCTTCCAGGATCCCGGCCACGGCGCCGCCGCGCACTACATCGTGGGCCGGGACGGCCGCATCACGCAGATGATCCGCGAGCTGGACGTGGCCTTCCACGCGGGCAACCGCGATTTCAACGAGCGCAGTGTCGGCATCGAGCACGAGGGGTTCGTCGACCGGCCCGAGGACTTCACGGACGAGATGTACGAGGCGTCGGCCCGCCTGACGACCCGGATCTGCGCCCGCTACGACATCCCCGTCGACCGGGAACACATCATCGGCCACGTCGAGGTCCCGGGGACCGACCACACCGACCCCGGCCCGCACTGGGACTGGGGCCGGTACATACCCCTGGTGCGTGAGGCCGCGAAGCGGGCGGCTTCCCCGACACCCACCCCGACCTCGCCCCCGACGCCCACTCCCACGGCCGGCGCGTAGGCCGGTCGGGCCGGACTGGGCCCGGTCCGGTCCGGTCCGGCTCACGGGGCGACGGCCCCCGCGTCCACACCGGCGTCGGTTCCGCCGTTCGCATCCGCACCCGCGTCCGTGCCACCGTCCACCTCGGTGTCCGTGCCTGCGTCCACGCCGGTGTCCGTACCCCCGTCCGTGGCGTCGGTCCCCTCGCCGACCGTCAGCGCCACCGTGCTGCCACGCTCCACCCGGCCGCCCTCCGGGTCCTGGCCGACGACGAGGCCCACCTGGTCGGCGGGCGCACCCTGGAGGGCCACCGCGGGGACCAGACCGGCTTGGCGGATCAGCTCCTCCGCCTCGGCCAGCGGCCTTCCGGTCACCGAGGGCACGTCCACCAGGTCCTGCGTCGCGGTGCCGGAGACCGTCAGGGTCACCGTGGAGCCGGCGGCCACCGCCGTGCCGTCCACCGGGTCGGTACCGGTGGCCAGCCCGGTCTCCACGTCGGACGCGTCGACACGTTCGGTCTGCACGGTGAGGCCCAGATCCGTCAGCGCCTCTGTCGCCCGGCTCTCGCTCATGCCCCTGACCGCCGGCACCGTGACCTGCCGCTCCTTCTCGGCGGGCGGCGCGGGCAACGCGATCGGAACCTGCCGGTCGGGGTTGTCCAGGTCCACCGCGACCAGGGTGGTCTGCCTCTCGTCGGCCTTCTCGACCCGTACGACGCGGCCCTTGTCGACGTTCCACTTCTTGTTGCCCTTGTTCCTGCCCCCGAACTTGATGTCGACGTCCCCGGGGTCGTGCTCGCTGACGGTCAGCGGGTTGCCGCAGTTGCACTTCACACGCGGTACGCCGAAGAGGTCGACCAGTACGGCGGTGCCCGCCTCCAGTACGGCGTCGTAGCGGTTCGCCCTGCCCTTCCTGTAGCCGTGGTTGCCCACGAGGGTGTCGTTGGCGAGGACCACCTCGGTGAGGGACCCGACGAACGCCCGCACCTTCTTGTTCCTGGCACTGATGCCGAGCGTCCTGGCCCAGGCCGACTTCTTCCCGGCGTTGCCGACGGTCAGGAGGAAGTCCAGTAGCAGGCCCGTGTCACAGACGTCCAGCCGGCGGCTGCCCCCGTACAGGCCCTGCTCGCTGCCCCGGTGCGAGCCGCCCTTGTCGGTGAGGTTCCCCTTGAGGCCGACGCCGTGGCCGAGGTCACCGGTGAAGAACGCGTTCTCGGCCACGTATCCCACCGCCTCGGCCGCCGCCGCACGGGCCACCACGGGGCCGATCGCGCACCCGAGGCCCGACGCGGATCCGAGGACCAGGGCGAAGGCGACGAACGCCCCCGCGGTCCTGCGGGTGAACATACGAAATCGCCTGTCGGCGCGCGCCATGTCGTGCCCCCCGTTCGCGCCCGGACCGGACGGTCCGCCGGCGTCAACGGTCCCAGCAGCAAGGGTTTTCAGCCCCCCTCGCCGCATGGCCGGGGAGACGTATTTCGGCTCGGCCCGGTGCCGCGGCCGCGCTCCGTCACCGGGCCGACCGTCCGCACGACAGCCCTCAGGTGAGTCCGGCCGTCCTGGCCCGTTCCACCGCCGGGCCGATCGCCTCGCCGACCGCCTCCACGTCCGCCCGCGTCGAGGTGTGGCCGAGGGAGAAGCGCAGGGTGCCGCGGGCCAGGTCGGGGTCGGTGCCGGTGGCCAGGAGGACGTGGCTGGGCTGGGCCACGCCCGCCGTGCACGCGGAGCCCGTGGAGCACTCGATGCCCTGGGCGTCGAGCAGCAGGAGCAGCGAGTCGCCCTCACAGCCCGGGAACGTGAAGTGGGCGTTCGCGGGGAGGCGGCCCCCCTGCGACGGGTCGCCGCCGAGGATCGCGTCCGGCACCGCCCTGCGTACCGTGTCGACCAGGCCGTCGCGCAGCGCGCCGATCTCGCGGGCGAACCACTCCCGCCGCTCGGCGGCGATGCGGCCCGCCACCGCGAACGCGGCGACGGCGGGCACGTCCAGCGTGCCGGAGCGCACGTGCCGCTCCTGCCCCCCGCCGTGCAGGACGGGCACCGGGTTGTACGCACGGCCCAGCAGCAGCGCGCCGATGCCGTACGGGCCGCCGACCTTGTGGCCCGAGACGGTCATCGCGGCAAGTCCCGAGGCCCCGAAGTCGACGGGGACCTGTCCGAAGGCCTGGACCGCGTCGGCATGCAGCGGGACGCCGAACTCCGCCGCCACGTTGGCGAGTTCACGGATCGGCATGATCGTGCCGATCTCGTTGTTGGCCCACATGACGGTCGCGAGGGCGACGTCGTGGGGGTTGCGTTCGATGGCCTCGCGCAGGGCCTCGGGACGGACGCGGCCGTACCGGTCGACCGGGAGGTACTCGACCGTGGCGCCCTCGTGCTCGCCGAGCCAGTCGACGGCGTCGAGGACGGCGTGGTGCTCGACGGGGCTGGCCAGGATCCGGGTGCGGGCCGGGCCCGCGTCGCGGCGGGACCAGTACAGGCCCTTCACGGCGAGGTTGTCGGCCTCGGTGCCGCCGGAGGTGAACACCACCTCGCTGGGACGGGCGCCGAGGGCGTCCGCCAGGGTCTCCCGGGATTCCTCGACCGTCCGGCGGGCGCGACGGCCGGCGGCGTGCAGGGAGGAGGCGTTGCCGGTGACGGCGAACTGGGCGGTCATCGCATCGACCGCCTCCGGGAGCATGGGCGTGGTCGCGGCGTGGTCGAGGTATGCCATGGTGTGCCCGATTCTAGGGCCCGCCCCCGGGTGACCCGGTCCGGCGGGGGCCGTACGGGCCCGACCCGGGGCCGGCGGCCGGGCTCAGAAGCTCCAGGACAGGGTGTTGTCCGCCGACATGAAGGCGAGCAGGACCAGGAGGTCGGCGACGCCCAGGCCGAGGCCGAGGAAGGCGCGTCCGCGGCGGCCGGTGCCCCGCAGGAGGGCCGCCGAGGCCAGGACGATGGAGACGGGGCCCAGGACGACGTTCAGGGCGAGCAGGCCGACGAGGCCGAGGATGAACGACGCGACGGCCATGCCGTCGGCGTCGCGGACGGTGTCACGTCCGGCGTTCCGGCGCCGCGGCGCGACGGCGGCGGACGTGGCGCCGACGGGCGTGGCGCCGGTGGACCTGGTGCGCGTGGTGCTGGTGGTGCTGGTGGTGAGTTCCATGTGTCTGCTCCCGGCGGGCGGTGGTGCGCGGACGGGTCGGAAGGGCGACGGCGGCTCAGCCGGAGGTCCCGCGGCGGCGGCCGTGGCGCTCGCGGACCGCGAACACGGCCAGCCAGACGCCGATGACCACGGCGGCGACGAGCGTGAAGGAGAGCGGGGCGTGGGCCACGGTGCCCAGCACGACGCCCAGCAGCAGAAGCGCTGCGACGAGGAACAGCATGAGATGCCTCCCGTGAAGTCCGGCGAGTTGCCACTCGACGATTCGGTGAACGCTTGTCGTAACAGTTGTTCACTGACTACCCAGTCTAGCGCGCTCGCCGACTTCCTCATTCCGGAGAACAGTTGTTGACTGCATGGCATGAGTCACAGTCCCGGCGTCCGGCAGGCGCAGAAGCAGAAGACCCGGCAGGCGCTCCTGGACGCCGCCCTGGGCCTGCTGGAGGAGCAGAGCCTCAGCAGCCTGGGCCTGCGCGAGGTCACCCGGGCCGTGGGGGTCGCCCCGACCGCCTTCTACCGGCACTTCCACTCGATCGCGGACCTCGGTGTCGCCCTGGTCGAGGAGGCGCTGGGCAGCCTGCACCCGATGATCTCCGGCACGGTGTCCGCGTCCGGCGACAGCGACGAACGCATAGACCGCGCCGTCGCCCTGATCGCCCGTCATGTGCGCGAGCACCCGGCGCACATCCGGTTCGTCGCCCGTGAGCGCAACGGCGGCGTGCAGGGTGTACGGGCCGCGATCGCGGAGCAGATGGAGCGGTTCACCGACGAGGTGAAGGCCGAACTGGCCGGGCAGCCGGAGTCGGCCGGCTGGAGCGACGGCGATCTGCTGATGCTCGCCGGACTGTACGTCGACCAGATGCTGATGACCGCCGGCACGTTCCTGGAGGCGGCCCCGGAGGAACAGGAACAGGTGGCCCGGGTGGCCGGGCGCCGGATGCGGCTGATCAGCATCGGCCGCCGCCACTGGCTGGACTGACGCCCGGCCCACGCAGCGCGAAGGGCGCGTACGAAAGTTCGTACGCGCCCCTGAGTCCTGCGCTCCAGCCCTACGCCCTGGCCCTGCGCCTGCGCCTGCTGGGCCTGCTGCCCTGCCGGCCGCCGGGGCCGCAGCCGCCGCCCCGGCCGCCGCCCGGGCCCCCAGGTCCACCGCCGGGCACCCCTGACGGCATCCCCGACGGCGCCCCGCTCGGGCCCCGGTGTGCCCCGCCTGTGGCCGGGTGGAGGGCGGCTCAATTCCCCTTGCGCGGGCTCAGCCGTACGCGGGCCAGCTGGCGGGACTGGGCGACGAGCCGGTCCGCACCGTCCCAGACCTCCGCGTCCTCCTCCAGGAAGCCCCCGGCCAGGTTGCGCGTGGTGACGGAGACCCGCAGGGGGCCCGGCGCCGGACGGGCACGTACGTGCACGGTCAGCTCGACGGTCGGCACCCAGCCGGACAGACCGAGCTCGAAGGCGGTCGGCGGCAGCGCGTCCACCGCGAGGAGCAGGGAGAGGGGGTCGGCGTCACGGCCGTCGGCGAGACCGAACCAGGCCCGCATCTCCCCCCGGCCGGACGGCGAGCCGAGGGCCCAGCCGAGCGTGGCGGGGTCGAGCTTGAGCATCAGCCGGTCGGTGATGGCGGAACTGCCGGGGACGGGGGCGCCACCGGGGCTGTCCGCCGCGCCGAAGCACTGGTCCATCGGCGGGATCGCGGGCGGCGTCGCGGTCGTACGGACGTCGTCGGGCAGGCTGTCGAGGTCCCCGTAGGAGGCGAGCACGCGGATGCGCTCGATCTCGCGGCCCTCGTCGTCGTACTGGAACAGGGACGCCTGGCCGGTGGAGAGGGTGCGGCCGGTGCGCACGACCTCGGTGCGCACGACCGCGGGGCCCGGCTGGGACGCGGTCAGGTAGTGCGCGGAGATCGTGAACGGGTCGGGATGCGGCAGGGCGTCCGCGAGCGCGCGGCCCAGGACGGCGAGGAGGTAGCCGCCGTTGACGGCGTTGATGATCGTCCACCCGGCGGACAGGTCGATGTCGTAGACGCCGGGTTCGCGTCGGGCGACCGCGGTGTCGCGGTCGAACTCGCTGTCGCCGATCCTGGCGCGGGTCGCGTGCGCGGAAGCTGCTTCTGGCATGCCTGCACGGTACAACAGGCAATTACTAAGCAGTAGCTTTTTCTGTTTCCTTCACATGAACACGAGTCCGAGGAACACGGGCCCTCCGGTTCAGTCCGGTACCTCGACCGCCGTCGAGCGCCGGTTCCACGCCCGGGGCGCGCGCCAGTGGTACCGCATCGCGAGCAGCCGCAGCGCGAAGGCGGTGGCGACGGCGAGCGCCGAGGTGAAGGGGGTCAGCACGTCGTGGCGGAGGCACAGGACGACCATCGTGGCGCCGACGATGGCCGGCACCGCGTACAGGTCGCGGTCCCAGCGCAGCAGCGACGGCACCTCGTTGGCGAGCACGTCCCGCAGCACACCGCCACCGACCGCCGTGGCCAGGCCCAGGGTCGCGGAGGCGGTGAGGCCGAGCCCGTACTCGTACGCCTTCGTCGTGCCGGAGACGCAGAAGAGGCCGAGGCCGGCCGCGTCGAAGACGTTCACCCCGAGCTGGATCCGCTCCACCTCCGGGTGCAGGAAGAACACGAGCACGGTGGCGAGGAGCGGGGTGAGGAAGTATCCGAGGTCGGTGAAGGCCGCGGGCGGCACGGCCCCGATGATCAGGTCGCGGAACAGCCCGCCGCCCAGCGCGGTGACCTCGGCGAGGACCGCGATGCCGAACACGTCGAAGTTCTTGCGCACGGCCAGCAGCGCGCCCGAGATCGCGAAGACGAAGATGCCGACCAGGTCGAGCGTGTGCTGGACGGAGGGAGTGAAGAGTTGCTGGAACACCTCGACATTCTCACCCAGCACCGAGCCCCCGCCTTACATTGCAAGGCGGGGGCTCGGTGCTGCTTACTTCTCTACCGCTTACTTCTCCTCGGCGGGAGTCTCCTTGACGGGGGTCTCCTTGACGGGAGCCTCCGCCACCGGGGTCTTCGCCACCGGGGCGGTCTCCGCGACCTCCGCCGCGACCGCGGCCGAGGTGGCCGCGGACTCCGCGAGGACCTCGTCGGCCACCAGCTCCGCCGCCCGCTTCGCGACGGTCAGCAGGACGGTGTCCTGCGGCGCCTGGTCCTCGAAGTTCTCCGGGTGGTGGCAGGCGACCTGCTGACCGGGCTTCAGCTCCAGGAGCGGCGGCTCGGTCGTGGTGCAGATCTGCGTGGCCTTCCAGCACCGCGTGTGGAAGCGGCAGCCGCTCGGCGGCGAGATCGGCGAGGGCACGTCGCCCTGGAGCAGGATGCGCTCGCTCTTGGCCGACTTGCGCCGCGGGTCCGGGATCGGCACCGCCGACATGAGCGCCTTGGTGTACGGGTGCATCGGCGCCTTGTACAGCGAGTCGCGGTCGGCCAGCTCGACGATCTTGCCGAGGTACATCACGGCGATACGGTCCGAGACGTGACGCACGACGGACAGGTCGTGCGCGATGATCACGTAGGTGAGGCCGAGCTCCTGCTGGAGGTCGTCCAGCAGGTTCACCACCTGTGCCTGGATCGACACGTCGAGCGCGGAGACCGGCTCGTCCGCCACGACCATCTTCGGGTTGAGCGCGAGCGCGCGGGCGATGCCGATGCGCTGGCGCTGGCCGCCGGAGAACTCGTGCGGGTAGCGGTTGTAGTGCTCGGGGCTGAGACCGACCACCGACAGCAGCCGCTGGACCTCCTTCTTGACACCGCCCTCGGGCGTGACGCCCTGGAGCTTGAAGGGGGCGCTGACGATCGTGCCGATGGTGTGGCGCGGGTTCAGCGACGAGTACGGGTCCTGGAAGATCATCTGGACGTCACGGCGCAGCGGGCGCATCGCGCCGACGCCGAGGTGCGTGATGTCCTTGCCCTCGAACTCCACGGTGCCCGCGGTCGGTTCGAGCAGCCGCGTGATCAGCCGGCCCATCGTCGACTTGCCGCAGCCGGACTCGCCCACGACACCCAGGGTCTCGCCGGACTTGACCTCGAAGTCGAGGCCGTCGACCGCCCGCACCGCGCCGACCTGCCGCTGGAGCAGGCCCTTGCGGATCGGGAAGTGCTTCTGCAGCCCCGTCACCTTCAGGAGCGTCTCACCGGGAGCGGCGTCCCTGGAGAGGGTCGCGCCGCCACTCTGCGCGGAAGGGGTCACTGCTTTGTCCTCGCTCACAGCTTGGGCGCAATCTCTTCGGTCCAGATCCGCTCCCGCTGCGCCTGCGTCATGTGGCAGGCGGCCCAGTGCTGGTCGCCGACCTCGGACAGCTCGGGGCGGACCGTACGGGTGACGTTGTCCTTGGGGACGTCCGCGTACGCGCAGCGCGGGTTGAACGCGCAGCCCGACGGGAGGTTGATCAGCGAGGGCGGGGAGCCCTTGACCGGGATCAGCCGTTCGGTCTGCTCACGGTCGAGCCGCGGCATGGAGCCCAGCAGACCCCAGGTGTAGGGGTGCTTGGGCTCGTAGAAGACCTTCTCGGCCGGACCCCGCTCGATGCAGCGCCCGCCGTACATCACCAGGATGTCGTCGGAGAGTTCGGCGACGACGCCCAGGTCGTGGGTGATGACGATGACCGCGGAGCCGAACTCCTTCTGCAGGTCCCGGATGAGGTCGAGGATCTGCGCCTGGACGGTCACGTCCAGGGCGGTCGTCGGCTCGTCCGCGATCAGCAGCTCGGGGTTGTTGACCAGCGACATCGCGATCATCGCGCGCTGACGCATACCGCCCGAGAACTCGTGCGGGTAGCTGTCGACGCGCTTGTCGGGCTGCGGGATGCCGACGCGGTCGAGCATCTCGACCGCCCGCCTGCGGGCCGTCTTCTTGTCGACCTTGTGGTGGATCCGGTAGGCCTCCACGATCTGGTGGCCGATCGTGTAGTACGGGTGCAGCGCCGACAGCGGGTCCTGGAAGATCATCGCCATCTCGCGGCCACGCAGCTTGCGCACGTGGTCGGGGTCGGCGGAGAGCAGTTCCGTGCCGTCCAGCCAGATCTCGCCGGAGATCTGGGCCTTGCGCTTGCCGTACTGGCCGGCGGTGTGCAGGCCCATGATGCCGAGCGAGGTCACCGACTTGCCCGAACCCGACTCGCCCACGATGCCGAGGGTCTTGCCCTTCTCCAGCGAGAAGCTGAGTCCGTCGACGGACTTGACCAGGCCGTCGTCGGTCGGGAAGTGCACCTTGAGGTCGCGGACTTCGAGGAAGGCGGAGGGGGCGGGCGAACCCTTGACGGGTTCGCCGACCGCGGCTCCACTCTTGCTGAGTTCGGTCATGAGAGCCTCACTCGGGGGTCGATCACGGCGTACAGCAGGTCCACCAGCAGGTTCGCGATGATCACCGCGAGCGAGGTGATCAGCGTGACGCCCAGGATGACGGGCAGGTCCTTGTCGCTGATCGCCTTGAGCACCGCCTGGCCGAGGCCGGGAAGGCTGAAGGTGGTCTCGGTGAGGATCGCGCCACCGATGAGCGCACCGAGGTCCATGCCGAGCATCGTGAGGATCGGCGTCATGGTGGAACGCATCGCGTGCTTGCCGATGACGACGGGTTCGGTCAGGCCCTTGGCGCGGGCCGTGCGGATGTAGTCCTCGCCCAGGACCTCCAGCATGGTGGCTCTGGTGATGCGGGCGTACATCGCGGCGTACAGGAAGGCGAGCGTGACCCAGGGCAGGATCATGCCGCCGAACCAGCCGGAGAAGCTCTCTTCGAGGGGCACGTACTGGGCGTCGATCCAGCCCAGCCCGTAACTGAAGATCGCGAGCGACAGCAGACCGGTGAAGTAGATGGGGAGCGAGACGCCGCCGAGGGCGATGATCATCGCACCGCGGTCCCAGAGGGAACCGCGCTTGAGCGCGGACAGCACACCCGCCGCGACACCGAAGATCAGCCACAGGACGGCGGCACCGAGCGCGAGGGCCAGGGTCACTGGGAAGCGGTCGGTGAGCACCGGCCAGATGGCCTGCTCGCTGCGGAAGGAGTAGCCGAAGCAGGGGGCCGCGCACTTCGTGACGTCGCCGCCACCGGAGTACGTACGGCCTACGAACAGGCCTTTGAAGAACTCCCAGACCTGGGCGAAGATCGGGTCTGCCAGACCGAGCTTCTGCCGCACGGCCTCGATGGCCGCAGGGTCCGCCTGCTTGCCGACGAACATCGTGGCCGGGTCCACGCCCGCCCAGCGGGGGACGAGGAAGAAGATGCCGAAGACCACCAGAATGATGACCACCAGCATCACTGCGGCGGCGAAGAGCCGCCTGATGAGGTATGCGAGCACTGCTCTCGGCCCGGCGGCGGTGCCGCGGGCCACCGGAGGTCTTCCGGTGGCCCGCGGGTCACGCCGCGCCGGCCTTCACCTGCCTTTCGTGCCGTATGGCGGGTGCGCCGGTCGGTGTTACTTCTTCAGGCCGAGGTTGACGAAGTCGTACTGACCGCTGTAACCGTCGGTCGTGTAGACGTTCGCCAGACGGTTGGAGCGCCAGTTGATGAACTTCTCGAAGACGAAGGGCAGGTAGTAACCGCCCTCCATGACCTTGTGGTTGATCTCCGTGGAGATCGCGGCCTTCTTCGTGTCGTCGAGCTCCTTGGTGTAGTCCTTGAAGAGCCCGTCGATGGCCTTGTCCTTGATCAGGGCGAAGTTGTTGTTGCCGCTCTCAAGGATGTAGTCGCTGCTCCACAGGGGCAGACCGTAGCCCTGGACGGACGGGAAGTCCGGGCCCCAGCCCATGATGATGATGCCGTAGCCCTTCTTCTTCACGTTCGAGGGGCTACCGATGATGCCGGTGGTCTGGGCGCCGTCGAACTGGTCGATGTCGACGGTGATGCCGACCTTCTTCAGCGAGGCCTGGAGGGACTCGGCCGTGGCGACCTCGACGGGCTTGTTGTTGCGGACCGCGATGGTGGTCTTGAAGCCGTTCGGCTTGCCGCAGGCCTTGAGCTCTTCCTTGGCCTTGGCGACGTTGCCGTTCTTGTTCGTCGTGGCCGACTCGTACGGGTCGTACTTCTGACCCTCGGAGCCCGGGACCGACGGCGGCAGCATGTTCGTACCGATGTCACCACCGGCGACCGGGCCGCCACGAGCGGTCTGGAGCGACTCGTGGTCGGCACCGTAGATCACGGCCTTGCGGCAGTGCTCGTTGTCGAACGGCTTGACGCTCTGCGGGAAGACCGCGTAGCGGATGTAGCCGGAGACCGGGTTGTCCAGGTTCTCCTTGTGCTGCTTCAGGGCGTTGGTGCGGCCCTGCGGGGAGAGACCGGTCTGACCGAGGTCCAGGTCGTAGTCGCCGTTGATCAGGCGCTGGTCCATGTCATTGGCGTTGGTGAAGAAGTTGACCGTGATCTTGTCCGGGTACGCCTTGCGGACCGGGTCCGAGGCCTGCTTCCACTCGGGGTTGCGGACCAGGATCAGGCTCTTGTTCGGCGTGTACGACTGGAACTTGTACGGGCCGGACGAGAACGGCTTCAGGCCGTACTTGGACTTGGTGTCCTTGTCCTGGCGGACCGGGGACGCCGAGGTCAGCGCGAGCATCTCCTCGAAGTCCGAGTTCGCCTCGGGCAGCTTGAAGACGACCGTCTTGTCGTCCGGCGTCTCGATCGCCTTCAGACCCAGCTTGTCCGCGGACTTGTCCTTGTACGGGCCCTTGTACTCCTTCTTCGGGTCGAGGACCTGCTGAAGGTAGATCGGACCGCCGGAGAGCACGTCCTGCGCCCACGCGCGCTCGATGCCGTACTTGACGTCCTTGGAGGTGATGGGCTTGCCATCCTCCCAGGTGACGCCGTCACGCAGCGTGTACGTGTAGGTCTTGCCGTCGTCGGAGATCTTCGCCGTCTTCTCGGCGAGGTCCGGCGTGACCGCGGCACCCTTGGCACCCGGCTCCGTCGCGTTGGTCACCAGCTGGCGGCTGTAGTACCGGCTGAAGTTCCACATGAAGCCGTAGTAACCGCGCGTGGTGTCCCACGAGTCGGCGTCCTGGGCGGCCGCGAACTTCAGCGTGCCGCCCTTCTTGGCGAGGGAGGCCTGGGCGACCTTGTTGTTCGCGGCGTCGAAGCCGGCCGCGCCGCTCTTCGAACCGCCCTCGTTGTTGTCGTCGCCACCGCCGCACGCCGCCGTGGACAGCAGTGCAGCGACCACGGCTGCGGCCGCCACGGCCTGCTTGCGCCGCCCTGTGGTGCGTTGGGTACTCACTCGGATCCTCCGATATGTAGCGGCCCGTCGACAGATGACAGGCCCATGGGGGTACGGCAGTTAGCGGGAGCCCTTCGGGTCGAGCGCATCGCGTACGCCGTCGCCGAAGAGGTTGAAGGAGAGCACGGTGATGAAGATCGCTACACCCGGGATGACCATGTACATCGGGTCCGAGTCGTAGTAGTCGATCGCAGAGGAGAGCATCTGGCCCCACGAGGCGGTGGGCGGCTTGACGCCGACGCCCAGGAAGCTGAGCGCCGCCTCCGTGAGGATGTTGGTCGGGATCATCATCGTCGTGTAGACGATGATCGGCGCGACCAGGTTGGGCAGCAGCTCCTTGAACAGGATGTAGAACCGTCCGGCTCCGAGACTGCGCGCGGCCTCCACGTACTCGCGTTCACGCAGGGAGAGCGTCTGGCCGCGCACCACGCGGCCGACGTAGGGCCAGCCGAAGAAGCCGATCACCAGGATCATCACGAACAGGCGCACGCCGGTGCCGGTCAGACCCAGCATCTCGTTCGGCATGACCGAGACCAGCGCGATGATGAAGAGCAGCTGCGGGAAGGCCAGCAGGCCGTCCATCACGCGGCTGACGGCCGCGTCGACCCAGCCGCCGAAGAAGCCGGCGAGCACGCCGAGGATCGTGCCGAGCACCACGGCCACCAGGGCCGACAGGAAGCCGACCAGCAGGGAGATCCGCGCCCCGTAGACGATCCGGGCGAAGATGTCGCGGCCGCTGACGGGTTCGACACCCAGGAGGTGGTCGCCGCTCATACCGCCGAAGGATCCGGTGGGGGTCGAGAAGAGGGGGTCGATCAGCTCCTCGTGGTGCGTCTCGGGGTCCTGGCCGACCAGGCTCGCGATCAGCGGGGCGAACACCGCGACCAGGATCAGCAAGATGACGACCATGCCGCCCGCCAGAGCCAGCTTGTCGCGCTTCAGGCGCTCCCAGGCGATGCGGCTGAGGGAACGTCCTTGTACCGCCTTCGCCTCGGCGGAGCCGGCAACGAGCGCCGCCTCCTCGGCCGCGCTCGGCGCGACTTCGGCCGTCGGCTCGTGCAATGGTGCCGTCATCGTGGCAGGGACCCCTCTCAACCGGCGGTAGCCGGCCCACGCTTGCCGCTGTAGCGGCGTGATCAGTCCGTCGTACACATCTGGAGGTTTAAACCCCCTGGACGGGGAGTCTTCAACGCCTCGGTGATCTGAAGCCAGACCTGGCGGCGAATGGATGCGCAACCGTGATGCCGTCAGGAGGGTTCCGTTATCCGAACGCCGGGTAACGGGGGGCGGACACATGACACTTGGGGCGAAAGGTGCCTCGCAACCCATTTACCCGCGTAGATCGGGACATTCCGACCAACGGTGGTACGGGTGTGGGAGCAGGTGCTCCACTGGTTGGACTCCTCCGGACGGACTCCGTCCACCCGGATCATCTCAGTACGCGCCGGGTGCTCCGTAACCGCCTGCCGCCGGAGCCTGCACGGGCGCCGCGTGCGCCTCGCGGTCGTAGAACGGCCGGGCGTTGGCGCGCAGCCACAGCGCCACCGGGTCGTACGCGTCCGACATCGCGACGGTCGACACCGGCAGCCCGTCCGGCACCGCGCCGATGGACTGCTGCATCATCGCCCGCACCGAGTCCACCGCGGGCGGGCTGGTGTCGTACACGTCGAGCCCGATGGCGAGGTACGGCGCCCCGAGCGCGGGCTGCACCCAGGCGCGGCGCAGTGAGCGGACGGCGGTGGTCCGGTGCGCGTTCTGCGTGAGCAGGGCGTAGAACTGCGGGATCTCGATGCCCGGCTCGGACAGCCGCAGCGGGCCGGCGGGCTGCCGCTCCAGACCGGTGGCGATACGGCGCAGATCCAGCCAGGGGATGCCGACACCGCCGCCCGGCGCGTGCGGGTTCAGCCAGAGGCCGAAGTGGTCGGGGTAGAGGGTGCGGGCCACGTCCAGCCCGTCGACGACCTCGTACGACCGGTTCCAGCCGCTGGCCGAGAGCTCCTGGGCGGAGGTCACACAGGGGGCGTAGCCGAAGCCGTCGACCTCCATGTTCCCGTACTGGGCGTCCGGGGAGCCGGCCTGGCCGTGCCAGAGCAGCATCCAGACCTGGCCGGACGACGGCGTCGCGAGGGCGCGCAGGAGCGCCTCGTAGGCGTCGTAACGCCCGGGCGTCACCTGGCGCAGCATGTGCTCGACCTGCCCGGCCGCGGCCGTGCCCGACGCGCTCACCTTCTACCGCCCCTTCGCGACATCCCCGACATACGGGTTTCCCTTCGGCGGGGTGCCGCGTTCGCTTGAACGTCGCACCACCCCGACGAGCCATGAAACCAGCTTAAGTGTCGATCCGGACAGCACCGTTGCGCTCCGCCGGGTTTGGTGTGGAGAGCCCGGGACGCTCCGTGGTGTGTCGACTGCGGGCCGGTGGGGGTCGGCCGCGCGGTTCCCCGCGCCCCTTCCGGGCGCCACCCCTTCCGGGAGGGCTCAGAAGGTGCGGGTGTAGAACGGGTGGACGCGGTGCCGGAGCCAGTCGGCCACCGGGTCCTGGGCCACGTCCAGGAAGACCAGGCTCACCGGGTGGGCCACCGGGGCGCGGCCCAGCGCCCGGCCCAGGGCGTCGAGCGGGAGCGTGCGGGCGGACTCGTCCCAGTGGACCGTCTCGATGCCGACGAACATCACCGTGTCGCCGCCCTCGATGCTCGCCAGGCAGCGCCGGGCGCTCAGCACGGTGCCGGACCCGTCGAACTCCGCCGAGGCCGCGGCCAGGAAGTCCAGCGGGTCGTCCTGCCAGTCGGGCTGGAACAGCCGTACCCGGCCGCCGCTCGCGGGTCCGTCCAGCTCGGTGCGGCCCGTCCGGCACAGCTCGGCGACGGCGGGCGGGGGCAGCGGCACCCCGACCGTGCCGCCCGGGTTGAGCGCGATGCCCACCTGGGGCGGCAGACCGCGCGCGAACTCGACGGCGGGCGCCACGGTGTACGCCAGGTGGTCGCCGACGACCTGGCGGAACTGCTGCTCGGAGGTGAAGACCGGCACGTACGCCTGCCCGCCGAGCTCGATCGTGGGCAGGTCGAGCGGGCCGCTGTGCGGGCCGCCCCCCTCGGGCAGCGGCACCCAGAGGAAACCGCGCCCGGCGGTCTCGACGATGCGGGCGCCCGTCGAGGGTGACGGCGGGAGCCCCAGGGAGGCGGCGAGCACCTCCTCCAACTCGTTGCCGGGCCAGCCCGCATGGGGGTGCGCCTGTGCCGGAATGTCCTGTGCCGGGAAGTCCATCTCCACCGCCTGCTCGTACCGCCGTGTGCGGTTGACGAGGTTAGTCGCCGAAATCGATGCGCCGCAGCACGTCCACCGCGGCCCGGTCGACGAGCACCGCGGAACCGCAGCCGTCGGGCAGCTCGCCCTTCTCCACGGACCGCAGCAGCCGGGCGACCGCGCCGCGGTGCCGCGCGAACGCGTACCGCGAGACGCCGCGGCCGCGCTCGCGCTGGCCGTCCAGCGCCGTGCCGGGGTCGACGTCGAGGAGCAGCAGGTGCAGGGCGGCGCCGCGGCGCCGGGCGTCGCGGGCGAGCCAGCTGCGCACCCAGGCCTGCGTACCGCAGTCGTGCACGACGACGCCCTCGCCGGAGCGCAGGGCCCGGCGCAGGCCCGCGTAGTGCGCGGCGCGCACCAGGGGCCGGTAGACCGCGTACGGCAGGAAGCGGGCCAGGCGGGCGTCCCAGCGGTCGCGGGTGTCCTGGGAGTCGATGCGGCGGCCGGTCACCGCCCGGCGCATCAGGGTCGACTTGCCGCTGCCCGGCAGACCCGTGACCACGACCAGGTCGGCCGCCCCGAACCGCAGACCGTGCGGGCTGTGGCCCGCACGGTCCCGCAGGTCACGGACGACCGGCACCGGGAACGGGCCGCACGCCTCCCTGGCCGGGGCGGGGGGCTGCTTGGGCACCGCGATGCCCGAGCCGGTCGCGTACGCCCTGGTCCTGTTCACCCTGATCGTCCTCCCCATGGGGTCGGGAGACCCATCCCCCGTCGAGTGTAAAGAGAAGGTAATGCGCCGGTCCCCCGATTTCTGTTCTCGTCCTGCCACAGCCCCGTCACAGATCGCCGGGGGCGTGCGTTTTCGAGAGGCGTGCAATGATGTGCCCGCCAACTGCATACCGGCCGCTTGAATCCGCGCGGGAGAGTTCCGGGTACATGTACACGCAGGTGTACGAGTGCCCGGGCGCCGAAGGAGCAAGTCCCTCCCTTGAATCTCTCAGGTCCCCGTTACCGCGCGGGCGAGGCACATCTGAAAAGCGGGCCGTCACCTGTCAGCCAGGCCGCCGGTCCCACCCAAGGTGCAAGTCGGTGACCACCGTGTCCATGGTGGTCACGGCGAACCTCTCAGGTTTCTGATGACAGATGGGGAGGAACGACCTCGCCGTCATGCCTTGGGAGCCCCAGCCGATGAGCAGCAACGCCTCTGTTGAACCGCGCCGCACCGCGCTCGATGCCCTGCACCGCTCGCTCGGCGCGACGATGACCGACTTCGCCGGCTGGGACATGCCCCTGCGGTACGGCTCCGAGCGCGACGAGCACCTCGCCGTCCGTACCCGGGCCGGCCTCTTCGACCTCTCCCACATGGGCGAGATCACCGTGAGCGGACCGCAGGCCGCCGCCCTCCTCGACTTCGCCCTGGTCGGCAACATCGGCGGGGTGAAGACCGGCCGCGCCCGCTACACCATGATCTGCCGGGCCGACGGCGGCATCCTCGACGACCTGATCGTCTACCGCCTCGCCGACACCGAGTACCTGGTCGTGGCGAACGCCTCCAACGCCCAGGTGGTCCTGGACGCCCTCGTGGAGCGCGCCGGGGGCTTCGACGCCGAGGTGCGCGACGACCGCGACGCGTACGCCCTGCTCGCCGTCCAGGGCCCCGAGTCCCCCGGCATCCTGAAGTCCCTGACCGACGCCGACCTGGACGGCCTGAAGTACTACGCCGGCCTGCCCGGCACCGTCGCCGGGGTCCCGGCCCTGATCGCGCGCACCGGCTACACGGGCGAGGACGGCTTCGAGCTGTTCGTGGCCCCGGCCGACGCCGGGAAGCTGTGGCAGGCGCTGACCGAGGCGGGAGCCCCGGCCGGGCTCGCCCCCTGCGGGCTGTCCTGCCGCGACACGCTGCGCCTGGAGGCCGGCATGCCGCTGTACGGGCACGAGCTGACCACCTCGCTCACCCCGTTCGACGCGGGGCTCGGCCGGGTCGTGAAGTTCGAGAAGGACGGCGACTTCGTGGGCCGCCAGGCGCTGTCCGAGGCCGCCGCCCGCGCCGAGTCCGAGCCCCCGCGCGTCCTCGTCGGGCTGGTCGCCGAGGGCCGCCGGGTCCCGCGCGCCGGATACCCCGTCGTCGCCGGCGACCGGGTCGTCGGCGAGGTCACCTCCGGGGCGCCCTCCCCGACGCTCGGCAGGCCGATCGCGATGGCGTACGTCGACGCCGCGCACGGCGCGCCGGGCAGCACCGGGGTCGGCGTCGACATCCGGGGCACCCACGAACCGTACGAGGTCGTGGCGCTGCCGTTCTACAAGCGCCAGAAGTGACACCGGTCCACCGGCGTCAGAAGTGAGCCACCCGGTGACCTGGGGCACATCGCCCGGTCCATCCCGGTCCCACCGCATCAGCACTCCCCGGCGTACAGGAGAATTCAAGCCATGAGCAACCCCCAGCAGCTGCGCTACAGCAAGGAGCACGAGTGGCTGTCGGGCGCCGAGGACGGCGTCTCGACGGTCGGCATCACGGAGCACGCGGCCAACGCGCTCGGCGATGTCGTGTTCGTCCAGCTCCCGGAGGTCGGTGACACGGTGACCGCGGGCGAGACCTGCGGCGAGCTGGAGTCGACCAAGTCCGTGAGCGACCTGTACTCCCCCGTCACCGGTGAGATCACCGAGATCAACCAGGACGTCGTGGACGACCCCGCGCTCGTGAACACCGCCCCCTTCGAGGGCGGCTGGCTGTTCAGGGTGCGGGTGGCGGACGAGCCGGGCGACCTGCTCTCCGCGGACGAGTACACCGAATTCTCCGGCTCCGGCTCCTAAGGACTTGTGACCGATGTCGCTTCTGAACACGCCCCTGCACGAACTCGACCCGGACGTCGCCGCCGCCCTCGACGCCGAGCTGCACCGCCAGCAGTCCACCCTGGAGATGATCGCCTCGGAGAACTTCGCTCCGGTCGCGGTCATGGAGGCCCAGGGCTCGGTCCTCACCAACAAGTACGCCGAGGGCTACCCGGGCCGCCGCTACTACGGCGGCTGCGAGCACGTCGACGTCACCGAGCAGATCGCCATCGACCGGGTCAAGGAGCTGTTCGGCGCCGAGTACGCCAACGTCCAGCCGCACTCGGGCGCCTCCGCCAACCAGGCCGCGCTCTTCGCGCTGGCCCAGCCCGGTGACACCATCCTCGGTCTCGACCTGGCCCACGGCGGCCACCTGACCCACGGGATGCGGCTGAACTTCTCCGGCAAGCAGTTCGACGTGGTCGCCTACCACGTGGACGACGCCGGCCTGGTCGACATGGCCGAGGTCGAGCGGCTGGCCAAGGAGCACCGCCCCAAGGTGATCATCGCGGGCTGGTCGGCGTACCCGCGCCAGCTGGACTTCGCCGAGTTCCGCCGCATCGCGGACGAGGTCGAGGCGTACCTGTGGGTCGACATGGCGCACTTCGCGGGCCTGGTCGCGGCCGGCCTCCACCCGAACCCGGTGGAGTACGCGGACGTGGTCACCTCCACCACCCACAAGACGCTGGGCGGGCCCCGCGGCGGCATCATCCTCGCGAAGAAGGCCTTCGCCAAGAAGCTGAACTCGTCCGTCTTCCCGGGCTTCCAGGGCGGCCCCCTGGAGCACGTGATCGCGGCCAAGGCGGTCTCCTTCAAGGTCGCCGCCACGGAGGAGTTCCGCGAGCGCCAGGCCCGTACCGTCGAGGGCGCGCGGATCCTCGCCGAGCGGCTCACCGCGCCGGACGCCCGCGAGGCCGGGGTGAACGTCCTGTCCGGCGGCACCGACGTGCACCTGCTCCTGGTCGACCTGCGCGACTCCGAGCTGGACGGGCAGCAGGCCGAGGACCGCCTCCACGAGGTCGGCATCACGGTCAACCGCAACGCCGTCCCGAACGACCCCCGGCCGCCGATGGTGACCTCGGGCCTGCGGATCGGCACGCCGGCGCTCGCGACCCGCGGCTTCACGGCCGAGGACTTCACCGAGGTCGCGGACGTCATCGCCGAGACCCTCAAGCCGTCCTACGACGCGACGGCGCTCAAGGCCCGGGTGACCGCCCTGGCCGACAAGCACCCGCTGTACCCCGGTCTGGGCAAGTAGTTCCGTTTCGCGGGGTACCGCGCACACTGGAAGGTGCGCGGTACCCCGTTCCGTTCCACCCCGCTTCACCCTGCTTTGAGGAGTTTCCGTGGCCATCTCGGTCTTCGACCTGTTCTCGATCGGCATCGGCCCGTCCAGCTCCCACACGGTCGGCCCGATGCGCGCGGCACGCATGTTCGCGCACCGCCTGCGCAACGAGGACCTGCTGGCCCCCGTCGTCTCGGTCCGCGCGGAGCTGTACGGCTCCCTGGGCGCGACCGGGCACGGCCACGGGACGCCCAAGGCGGTGCTGCTCGGCCTGGAGGGCGCCTCGCCCCGCACGGTGGACGTCGAGGGCGCCGACGAACGGGTCGAGAAGATCAGGTCGTCGGGCCGCCTCGACCTGCTCGGCGAGCACGAGATCGACTTCTCCTTCGACGACGACCTGGTGCTGCACCGCCGCAGGACGCTGCCGTACCACGCGAACGGCATGACGCTGTGGGCGTACGACGCCTCGGGCGCCGAGCTGCTGTCCAAGACGTACTACTCGGTGGGCGGCGGCTTCGTCGTCGACGAGGACGCGGTGGGCGCGGACCGCATCAAGCTGGACGACACGGTCCTGAAGTACCCCTTCCGCACGGGCGACGAGCTGCTGCGGCTGGCGAAGGAGACGGGCCTGTCCATCTCCGCCCTGATGCTGGAGAACGAGCGGGCCTGGCGCACCGAGGAGGAGATACGCGAGGGGCTCCTCGCCATCTGGCGGGTCATGCAGGCGTGCGTGTCGCGCGGCATGTCCCGCGAGGGCATCCTGCCGGGCGGCCTGCGGGTCCGGCGCCGCGCGGCCATGTCGGCCCGCCAGCTGCGCGCCGAGGGCGACCCGCTGGCCCACGCCATGGAGTGGATCACCCTGTACGCGATGGCGGTGAACGAGGAGAACGCGGCGGGCGGCCGCGTCGTGACGGCCCCCACCAACGGCGCCGCGGGCATCATCCCGTCGGTCCTGCACTACTACGTCAACTTCGTCGCGGGCGCGTCCTCCTCCGCCGAGGAGAAGGAGGACGGGGTCGTACGCTTCCTGCTCGCCGCGGGCGCCATCGGCATGCTCTTCAAGGAGAACGCCTCCATCTCCGGCGCCGAGGTCGGCTGCCAGGGCGAGGTCGGCTCGGCCTGCTCGATGGCGGCGGGCGCGCTGGCGGAGGTGCTCGGCGGATCTCCCGAACAGGTCGAGAACGCCGCCGAGATCGGCATGGAGCACAACCTCGGCCTCACCTGCGACCCGGTCGGCGGCCTCGTCCAGATCCCCTGCATCGAGCGCAACGGCATGGCCGCGGTCAAGGCCGTCACGGCGGCGAAGATGGCCATGCGCGGCGACGGCTCCCACAAGGTGTCCCTCGACAAGGTCATCAAGACGATGAAGGAGACGGGCGCCGACATGTCCGTCAAGTACAAGGAGACGGCGCGGGGCGGGCTCGCGGTGAACATCATCGAGTGCTGACGGCCCGCCCCGGGCCGGGGGCGCGTGCTCCGGCGTGGCCTTCAGGGGGATGTCCCGCGTGAGGGTAGGGCGGGCCAAGTGCGGGAACCTCAAAGGAGATTGCCCCCCACAGGCCCCAGGAAGCGCATCCGTGCTTCCGGCCACCCTGCACCATAGGAGTCGCACATGCTGCGCGGCATCGACGTAAGCGCCTACCAGTCGTCCTCGTACAGCACCGAAGGCCTGTCCTTCGTCTTCGTGAAGGCCACCGAAGGCCGCACCTACGTCAACCCGAAGCTGAGCGCACAGACGAAGCGGGCCAGGGACGCCGGCTGCGTGGTGGGTTTCTACCACTTCCTGTGGCCCGGCAACCTCACGGCCCAGGCCGAGTACTTCCTCGGCAAGGCCCCGGAGAAGGCGGGCGACATCCTCGCCGTCGACTGGGAGACGACGGGCGACGGCACCCACGCGAGCAACGCCGAGAAGGACCGCTTCATCCGCAAGCTCAAGGAACTGCGCCCGGACAACCGGGTCGTCCTCTACTGCAACCGGAACTACTGGCTGAACGTGGACGACACCTCTTACGCGGGTGACGGTCTCTGGATCGCGGACTACGTGACGTCGGGCAAGCCCCGCATCCAGGCCGAGTGGCGCTTCCACCAGTACACGGACGACCCGCTGGACAAGAACGTCGCCGATTTCTCCAGCAAGGCCGCCCTGCGGGAGTGGGCCGGGGACGCCTGAGGCGCCCAAGCGCCCGTCAGGGCCGGTTCCGCGCGAAGGCGCTTCGCCGGTGGACCGGCGAGGTACTCGTCGAGCAGGCCGAAGGTACGAAGCTCGGGCGGGAGAGCTTCGTACCGTGTCCACGGCTGCGCCGCCTGCGTGCGGTCCGGCGCACACGGCACAACGGCCCCGCCGAGATGCCGGCAGCAGGCCGGCGAACCCTCTGGTCACCTGGTAGTGGCCCAGGCGTACACGTGCGGCATTGCACGGCTTGCAGTACGGTCTCGGAGCTCCCGGCGCATTGAGCAGCGAACACTCCGCCGCTCGCTTCACCGTGCCTCGTCCCGTCCCCCGCCCGATCGGTCCAGCTGACATACGATCCGATCAACGAGGCCGCCGAACACGCGTAACGCTCTCGTACAGGAGATTGATCAGTCCGGGGACGAGGGGAGCTGTACAGCATGGGCGGGAGTGTCGCTGCGGTGAGCAGCAACGGGGCGTATTCGTTCAGCAAGCCGAACCGGGAGAGCATCACGCTGCTCGCGGGGCTCGGGGTCGCGGGCGACGTGCATGCCGGGGCCACCGTCAAGCACCGGTTCCGGATGCGGAAGGATCCCTCGCAGCCCAATCTGCGGCAGGTGCACCTCATCCATGAGGAGTTGTTCGACGAGGTCCGGGGAGCCGGGTTCGAGGTCGCGGCCGGGCAGCTCGGGGAGAACGTCACCACGCGGGGCGTCGATCTGCTGGGGCTGCCCACCGGGACGCTGCTGCGGCTCGGCGGCGAGGCCGTGGTCGAGGTGACCGGGCTGCGCAACCCCTGTGCGCAGATCGACGGCTTCCGGAAGGGCCTGATGAAGCAGGTCGTCGGGCGGGGCGAGGACGGGAAGGTCCGGGTCCGGTCCGGGATCATGGGTGTCGTCGTCGCGGGCGGGGTGGTGCGGCCCGGCGACCCGGTCGAGGTCGAACTGCCGAGCGGGCCGCACCACCCCCTGGAGATCGTCTGAGCGGGGACGGGAACGGGGACGGGGCCGAGGGCGGGGCCGGGAGACCTACGCCGTGAAGTCCGGTGTGCGGTCCGGTGACGCCTCGGCCAGGGCCTTCCTCACTCCTTCGACGCCCTCCTGCAGGCCGTAGACGGGCGTGCCGGGCTGCTGGCGCCAGGAGTCGTCGAGGCCGCCCGCGTCCACCGTGTCGAAGCCCAGGTCCTCGATGAGGGCGCGTACGACCTGCTTGGCGGTCGCGTCGTCGGCCGCCACCGGGAGGGCGATGCGGTCGGGGGCGCCGGCCGGGCGGGGGCGGTCCAGGATGTCCTGGGCGTACGTGCCGTTGAAGGCCTTGACGACGGTGTGACCGAGGTGCTGGGCCGTCCAGCGGGACTCCGTCAGGCCCTCGTCCAGGATCGCGGCGATCCTGCCGTCCCGCTGCGGGTAGTAGTTGCCGGTGTCGATGACGGTCACCCCGTCCGCCGCCTGGTCCAGCAGCCCGGACGGCAGGTCGGGGACCGCCTTCAGGGGGATGGTGACGATGACGAGTTCAGCGTCCCGCGGGGCCTCCTCCACGGTGACGGGGGTGGCGCCGGTCTCCTGCGCCAGCGCGGTGAGAGTCTGCGGGCCGCGGGAGTTGGCGACGCGCACGTCGTGTCCGAGCGCGGTAAGCCGCCGGGTGAGGTTGCCGCCGATGTTGCCTGCTCCGATGATGCCGATCTTCATGTCCGACTCGCCCTTCGAAGGGGGTGGGTGACTCCTGGAGTGCGTACCTGCGGGGAGTACCAACCCCGGGCCGGATCGCGCTATTCCGGACATCGACCGGATGGACCAACCCGGTCCGGACAGGGAGAAGGGGCGCCCCGTGCTGCCGGGGCGCCCCTTTCACCGGCTCACGTCACTTGTTCAGGTGGGCCCAGAACTCGTCGAACGAGAGCAGCTTGTCGCCGTTCAGGTCCTGGGCCTTGATGACGGCCTCGGCCACCGACTCGGTGACGTTCCAGTCCCCGCCCTGGGCCAGGGCCTTCTTGAACTCGGCGGCGGTGATGTAGCCGTCCCCGTCCACGTCGATGCGCTCGAACGCCTTGCGTGCTTCCTCTTTGTCCGCCACCGGACCCGCCCCTTCGTGGTGCTTCACTGACGAGGTCAGATTAACGTTCCGTCCCGGCACGCGACGCGGCGACCACCCGGGGAACGCCCGCGGTCCGCGGGCGTTCCCGGCGGCCGGTTGCCGTCCGGTGGGTGCGGAGGCGCCGCTCAGTGCCAGGGCTCGTAGTGCGGGTTGCTCTCGCAGTCGCTCATGATCTCGGTCTTGGTCTTCTTGTCGACCGGGCAGACGCCGATGATGTACTGGCGCGCGATACCGCCCGGGAAGGCGACCTCGACCTGGTCGGCCCACCGGTGGGTGTCGCCGATGGTCCTGTTGACGTCCACGCCGCCCGGGGCGTCGATGTAGTAGTTGTAGCCGCTCTTCCACCACGTCTTGTAGAGGTCGTGGTCGTAGCTCGTGGAGACGTACGGGGAGGGCTGGTTGACCAGTACGTACTGCTCGATGTCGTACTGGCCGTTCACCACGTCCCTGGGGTGGAAGCCCTGCTCGAAGACGACGGCGGGGCCGCGGGCGTCGCTGCGGTAGAGCGTGCCGCAGCTCGTGCGCCAGACCGGTTCGGGGGTGATGCGGTCGACGTCCACGCGGGGGTCGGCCGCGGCGGGGGCGGGCTCGTAGAACTGGGGGCAGGCGGGGGCGGCCTTCGTGGGAGCAGCGGGCGCGGCCTTCGTGGGAGCGGCGGGGGCCGCGGGGGAGGTCGCGGCGGAGGTGGTGAGGACGGCCGTCAGGGCGAGGGCGACGGCGACGGCTCGTCGGCGCAGGGGAGTTGTGGTCATGCGAGCACGATCTCGGCTCGGTGCGGATGGGGAGCGGACCTTCACTCGTACGGCGGCGTGTCCGGGGGCCGAAGAAGCCTCAGCGGTCCGCCACCCTCATTTCGAACCATGTCGTCTTGCCGCGGGGCAGGAGGTCGACGCCCCAGCGGTCCGAGAGTGTGTCGACCAGGAACAGGCCCCGGCCACTGACGTCCAGGTCCTGCACCGGCATCAGACAGGGAAGCCCCCGCGAGGGATCGCGGACCTCGATCCGGATCCATCCCCGCCGGCGCCGCATCCGGAGCCCGAACACCCGCGCCCCGGTGTGCCGCACGGCGTTGCCGACGAGTTCCGAGACGAGCAGTACCGCGTCCTCGGTCGTCTTCGGTGAGAGATGCCACTGGCGGAGCACCACGACCTGGGTGAGCCGGCGCGCGGTGGCGGCCGACTCCGGACGGGACGGCAGCGGCACCTCCGCCTCGGTGGGGTTGCCGAACAGTTCCAGTGCCTTCAGCGCGTGTTCGTCCTCGACAGCAGGCGACCAGCGCGCCGCGGTCGCACTCCCGTGCCGCCGCGGCTGTTCGATACCCTCCAGCCCCGCCATGCCCCCATCATGGCCGCCGAGGCGCTCCCACGGGGCCGTTCCGGAGGAATACGCCCCCCGGAGCCGCCCGTTCCGCACGATTCGAATGGCATATGACAGAGGCATCGCAAGGGCTTGCACACACCGTCCGACCTGCGAGTACGGGCGCGTCGGGGGCAACCGCCCGTGTTTACCGACACACAACCCTTAAGGCTCGCTTAAGGGGCGGCGGGACCGCTCCTTCGAGGGAATCCCGGAAGGCGCGGAGGAGACGTCACGTCAACAGCACGTGCACGGACGGTGAATCCGGGTGATTCAGAGGAACTTCGCCTTGCCGGGGCCCTCGTCGACGAAACTGCGCATCCCCCGCTCCCGGTCCTCCGTGGCGAACAGCCCGGCGAACCAGGTGCGTTCGATCGCGAGGCCGGTCTCGAGGTCCGTCTCCAGGCCCGCGTCGACCGACTCCTTGGCGGCGCGCAGCGCGAGCGCCGGCCCCAGCGCGAGCTTGGCGGCCCATGCCCGCGCCTCGGTGTACACGTCGGCGGCCGGGACGACGCGGTCCACCAGGCCGAGCGTCAGCGCCTCGTCGGCCCTGACCATGCGGCCGGTGAAGATGAGGTCCTTCGCCCGGGAGGGGCCGACGAGCCGGGACAGGCGCTGGGTGCCGCCCGCGCCGGGGATCAGACCGAGCAGGATCTCCGGCTGGCCGAGCTTGGCGTTGTCCGCGGCGATCCTGAAGTCCGCGCAGAGCGCCAGCTCGCAGCCGCCGCCCAGGGCGTAGCCCGTGACCGCGGCGACGACGGGTTTCGGGATGCGGGCCACGGCCGTGAAGGAGTCCTGCAGGGCCCGGGAGCGTACGACCATCGCCGCATGGTCCATGGCCTGCATCTCCTTGATGTCCGCACCCGCCGCGAACACCTTCTCGCCGCCGTAGAGGATCACGGCGCGCACGTCCTCGCGGCGCGTGGCCTCCTCGGCGAGTTCCCTGAGCCGGTCCTGTGTGGCCACGTCCAGCGCGTTCATGGGCGGACGGTCGAGGCGGATCGTGCCGACGCCCTCGGCGACTTCGAGATGCACAGTCATGAGGGCAGGTTAACGGGGGCTAACGGGAACGGCCCCGGTGTGCTCCGTCACAGCGGAGCGCACCGGGGCCGTACGGTCGCGGGCCGGGGGCGCGGGAGCCGCGGTCAACGGCGTCCCGGTCCCCGCGGGATCAGGCCGTCCACTTCTCCCACGACATGTTCCAGCCGTTGAGCCCGTTGTCCGGGGCCACGGTCCGGTCGTCGGAGTTCTTGACGATCACCACGTCGCCCACGATCGAGCGGTCGAAGAACCAGGCGGCCGGGGCGCTGCGGTCACCGCCGCCGCGCTGGTCGCGCAGGCCGATGCAGCCGTGGCTGGCGTTGCGGTTGCCGAAGGCGTCGCCGCCCCAGTAGTTGCCGTGGAGGAAGGTGCCCGACGTGGTCAGGCGCATCGCGTCCGGCACGTCCTTGATGTCGTACTCGCCGCCGTAGCCGACCGTCTCGCCGTTCATACGGGTCACCCGCAGGCGCTCGCTGATGACCATCTGGCCGTTCCAGGTCTCGTAACCGACCGCGCCCGTCGTGACCGGGATGGTCTTCAGGACCTTGCCGTCCCGCCTGACCGTCATCTTCTTCGTCTTGGCGTCGACGGTGGAGACCTGGCTGCGGCCTATGGTGAACTCGACCTTCTTGGCCTGCTCGCCGTAGACGCCCGGCCGGCCCTCGACGCCGTCGAGGTCCAGGGTGACGGTGACCTTCGTACCGGACTTCCAGTACTCCTCGGGGCGGAAGTCGAGGCGGTCGTTGCCGAACCAGTGGCCCCGGACGTCGACCGCGGGCTCGGTCTTGATCTTTATGGCCTTCTCGACGTCCTCCGGGTGGGTGATGCCCCGGGTGAAGCGCACCGAGAAGGGCATGCCGACGCCGACCTTGGAGCCGTCCTCCGGCGTGAAGATGCCGACGAAGGTGTTCTTCGGGGTCAGCGTGGTGAACGCGGACTCCTCGGCGGCCTCACGCCCCGCGGAGTCCTTCGCCACCGCGTGGACCTTGTACTTGGTGGACGCGGCGAGGTGGGTGGCGGGCGTCCAGCTCGCACCCCCGTCGGTGATCTTCCCCTCGACCGGGTCGCCCTTGGTGTCCTCGACCGTGACCTCGGTCAGCTTGCCCTTCGCGGCCGTCACCTTCAGCGCGCCGCTGGTCTTCACGGCGCCCGCGCCGTCCTTCGGCGCTATGGTCACGACGGCCTGTGAGACCTTGGTGTCGGCCTGGCCCGAATCCTTCTCTCCGCCCTTGCCGGACCCGGCGTCCGAGTCCCCTCCTCCGCCGCACGCGGTCACCAGGAGCAGCAGCAGGCCCAGCACGAGTGCCAGGGCCCCCTTGCCGCTCCGTGTCCGCGCGCCAACCGACGCCCCCGATATCGGTCGCCCGTCCACGTTCTTTCTCCCCTCGCACGGCCTCTGGTCAGGCCCGTACTACGGCGCGTCCCGCGCACGCATCGCGCCAATTAATCACACTGCCAGGAGAGATGGTCTCCCTGGGATGTCACCGTTCCGTTCCAACTGACGGGAGCCGGCAGCGCGACCGGGGCCTTTCCTGTGCGTACCCCTATGTCGGCCTACTTCACCGCGGAACCCCTTTTCCACGCCTTCCAGGTCATGTTCCACCCCCCGAGGCCGTTGTCGGGAGCGACCTTCCTGTCCTTGCTGCGGACGACCTCGACGACGTCACCGACGAGGCTGCGGTCGAAGAACCAGCCCGCCGGGGTCGCGGAACTGCCGCCCTTCACATCGCGCAGTCCGACGCAGCCGTGGCTGACGTTGGCCGTCCCGAACACGTCCTTCGCCCAGTAGTTGCCGTGCAGGAAGGTCCCCGAGGCGGTGAGGCGCATCGCGTGCGGGACGTCCGGGATGTCGTACTCGCCCTTGCCGTCGGACCGTTTGAAGCCGACGGTCGCCCCGTTCATCCGGGTCGTCTCGAGCATCTCGGTGACCACCATCTTCCCGTTGTACGTCGTGTTCCCGGGGGCGCCCGCGGTGATCGGCACGGTGGACAGGAGCTCTCCGTCGCGGTGCACCCGCATGGTGTGGGCGGCGGCGTCGACGAGGCTGGTCTGGCTGCGGCCGACCGTGAAGGAGAAGGTCCTGTGCTGCAGCCCGTACACGCCGGGGGACGCCTCGACGTCGCGCAGCCGCAGGGCGACGGTGACCTTCGTGCCGGGCTTCCAGTACGTCCGGGGGCGCAGGTCCAGACGGTCGTCGCCGAACCAGTGCGGGGCGATCTCCGTCCTCGGTACGGAGGTGACGCGGACGGCGCGTTCGACGGCCGCGCGGTGCTCGATCGGGCGGTTGAACTCCAGCGACACGATCATGCCGGTGCCGACCGTCGAGCGGTTCTCCGGGGTGACGTATCCGATGAAGCGCTCGTCGGGGACGTACGTCGTGAAGGTCGTGTGCCGTGCCACGCGCCTGCCGTGGGCGTCGAGCGCGACCGCGTCCACCGTGTACCTGGCGGCCGTCGCGAGCGCGGGGGCGTCGGGCCGCCAGGTCGTGCCGTCCTCGCCGATCCGGCCGGGGACCGGGAACTCCTGCGCGTCCTGGGACCTCACGACCTTCACGGACTCCAGGCGCCCGGCCGGCACCCGCACCTTCAGCCCTTCCCCGGGGCGTACCGCCCTGCTGCCGTCGTCGGGCGAGACCCGGATCGCCTCCTCGGGCGCGCGGGGCTTGCCGAGCATCTCGTCCACCCCGTGCGAGGTGCATCCCGCGGCCGAGGCCAGCAGGCCGGTCCAGGTCAGTACGGCGGCCAGCGCGGCCCCTGCGCGCCACGTGCGCGTCTGTGCGTGCATCACGTGGGGCCCAACGACGCAGCTGCCCCGGGGAAGTGGGCGCGCCCGGCGCGCCCCGCCCGTTCGGCCCCCGCCTCGGGAAACGTGAGTGCGGGCCCCGCTCTGGGCAGAACAGTGGGGAGGACGACACGACATGGGGCCGCGGCCGGGACGCCGCGGTCCTCTCGTGCCGCTCCGACCGAGCCGCGGGAGGGCCAGACGTGTCGAGCGCAGCCGAGCAGGAGGCAGTGCAGGAGGGGCGTGCGCCCCGGGGCGCGCTGCCCACGCAGCCCGCCCCCGTGCTGAACGGCGCGGCGCGCACGGCGCCCGCCGTCGCCGTCTGGCCGGGTGCGCCGACCCCGCTCGGGGCGCGCTTCCGGACGGGTCCCGACGGTGTCTCGGGCACCAACTTCGCGCTCTGGGCGGGCGGCGCCGAGGCGGTCGAGCTCTGCCTCTTCGGCACGCCCGGCGACACGGCCTCCCGGGAGGGCGGGGGCGCCGAGATCCGGGTGCCGCTGACCGAGCTGACCCATGGGATCTGGCACGGCTTCGTGCCCGGGGTACGGCCCGGGCAGCGGTACGGCTTCCGGGTGCACGGCCGCTGGGACCCGTGGACCGGCGCCCGCTGGAATCCGGCCAAGCTGCTCCTCGACCCGTACGCGCGTGCCGTGGACGGCGCCGGGCAGGACGAGTTCGGCGCCCTGCCGCCACAGGTGTACGGGCATGTGCGCGACTGGCCGCAGCAGCACGTCGCGGACACCGTGCGCGACGACCGGGACTCCGCGCCGTACGTCCCCAAGGGCGTCGTCGTCCACGACGACACGCCCGACGACGAGTGGACCGACGACCGCCGCCCCAAGACGCCGTGGGCGGACTCCGTCATCTACGAGCTGCACGTGAAGGGTTTCACCAAGCTGCACCCGGGGATCCCGCCCGAGCTGCGGGGCACGTACGCCGGGCTGGCGCACCCGGCGGCGATCGAGCACCTGACGGCGCTCGGGGTGACGGCCGTCGAGCTGCTGCCGGTGCACCAGTTCGCGCACGAGGACCACCTGCTGCGCCGGGGCATGAAGAACTACTGGGGCTACAACTCGATCGGCTACTTCGCCCCGCACGCGGCGTACGCGGCCTCCGGGACGGGCGGCCGGCAGGTCGGCGAGTTCAAGCGCATGGTGCGCGCCCTGCACGCCGCCGGCATCGAGGTCATCCTCGACGTGGTGTACAACCACACGGCCGAGGCGAGCGAGCTGGGCCCGACCCTGTCGCTGCGCGGGATCGACAACCGCGGCTACTACCGGCTGCAGAACGACGCCCGGCGGTACGCGGACTACACGGGCTGCGGCAACACCCTGCACGTGGTGCAGCCGCACGTGCTGCGGCTGATCACGGACTCGCTGCGCTACTGGGTGACGGAGATGGGCGTCGACGGCTTCCGCTTCGACCTGGCGGCCGCGCTGGCCCGGTCCATGCACGACGTCGACATGCTGTCCCCCTTCCTCGCCGTCATCGCGCAGGACCCGGTGCTGCGCCGGGTGAAGCTGATCGCCGAGCCGTGGGACGTCGGCTCCGGCGGTTACCAGGTGGGCGCCTTCCCGCCGCTGTGGACGGAGTGGAACGACCGCTACCGCGATGCCGTACGGGACTACTGGCGGGGCGCGCTGCCGGACGTGCGGGACCTCGGCTACCGGCTGTCGGGGTCGAGCGACCTGTACGCGTGGGGCGGGCGGCGGCCGTACGCCTCGGTGAACTTCGTGACGGCCCACGACGGTTTCACCCTGCGGGACCTGGTGTCGTACGAGCGCAAGCACAACGAGGCCAACGGCGAGGGCAACCGGGACGGCACCGAGGACAACCGGGCGTGGAACTGCGGGGTGGAGGGCGAGACCGAGGACGAACGGGTACGCGGTCTGCGCCGCCGCCAGCTGCGCAACCTGCTGACCACCCTGCTGCTCTCCACGGGCGTCCCGATGCTGGTCGCGGGCGACGAACTCGGGCGGACCCAGGGCGGCAACAACAACGCCTACTGCCAGGACAACGAGATCAGCTGGCTCGACTGGAGCCTGCTCGACGACCCCGGCTGGCGGTCGCTGTTCGACCTGACGTCCAGACTGATCGCGCTGCGCCACGCCCATCCCGTGCTGCGGCGGCGGGCCTTCTTCTCCGGGCGGGCCCATTCGGCGGACGGGCTGCGGGACCTGGCATGGTTCACCGCGCGCGGCACCGAGATGACCGAGCAGGACTGGTACGCGCCCGCCGGCACGCTGGGCATGTTCCTGTCCGGCCGCGACATCCCCGGGCGGGACGCCCGCGGCGTCCCCGTGACGGACGACAGCTTCCTGGCGGTCCTGCACGCGGGCGACGGCCCCACCGGCTTCGCCCTGCCCGGCCCGCCGTGGGCCGGGTCGTACGAGGTGGTCGTCGACACGTCGCAGGAGGACCAGTCGGCGGAGCCCGGACCGGTGCACCGGGCGGGCACGACCGTCACGGTCCCGCCCCGTTCGGTCCTGCTGCTCCGGGTGGTCCCGTAGGGCGCGACCGCGCCCGTCGGGGGCGCGGGGAACTGCGCGACAAGCCCCCACCGGCGGACGGCCGGCCTCCCGTGCGCGGGCCCCGGCAGCACGCAGGCTCCGGGAACGCGCACGGCCCGGGAACGCGCACGGTCCGGGAACGCGCACGGTCCGGGAACGCGCACGGTCCGGGAACGCGCACGGTCCGGTTCCGTCGCTGGTCCTACGACCAGCGACGGAACCGGACCGGCCCAAAACCCCTTGGGCACTGTCGGTGCCGAAACGTAGGCTCATGGTCGATGCCCACTACACCCGCCCCCGCCGAGGAAGCCGCCGGGACTGAACCCGCCGCGCACCGCTCCGCCGTACGCAGCCTGCTGCGCCTGTGGCCGTACGTACGGCCCGTGCGCGCCCGGCTCGGGACCGCCGCCGTGATCGCGGTCGTCGCCTCCTGCACGGGGCTGGTGATCCCGCTGGTCCTGAAGTGGATCGTGGACGGGCCGGTGGCCGACCGGGACACGGGCGGTGTGTGGCTCGGAGCGCTGTACCTCCTGCTGCTCGGTGTCGCCGAAGCGGTGCTGTTCGGGCTGCGGCGGTGGCTGGTGGCCAGACCGCTGGCCGGGGTCGAGGCGACGATGCGGGCGGACCTGTACCGGCACCTGCAGCGGCTGCCCCTCGCGTTCCACGACCGCTGGCCCAGCGGGCAGTTGCTGTCGCGGGGCACGACCGACCTGATGCTGCTGCGGATGTTCCTCGCGTTCCCGCTGACGTTCCTGCTGGTCAACTCGGTGACGATCCTCGTGGGCGTCCTGATCATGCTGGCCCAGGACTGGGCCCTGGGACTCGTGCTGCTCGCGCCCGCGCTGCCGGTGGTGGTCTTCTGCTGGCTCTTCGAGAAGCGGTACTCGCGGGTGGCGCGGCAGGCGCAGGACCAGGTCGGCGACCTGACGACGCTCGTCGAGGAGAGCGTGCTCGGCATCCGGATCATCAAGGGGTTCGGGCGCCACCGCAGTCAGGCCCTCGCCTTCCGGGACCTCTCCCGCACGCTGCGCGGCACGGAGCTCGCCAAGGCGCGGCTGCTCGCCGGCATCTACGCCGCCATCACGACCCTGCCCGAACTCGCCATCGGCGCGGCCCTCGTGCTCGGCACGGTGCAGGTCGCCGACGGCGACCTGTCGGCCGGCACGCTGGTCGCGTTCCTCTCCACGGCCCTCGCCCTGCGCTGGCCAGTGGAGTCGATCGGCTTCCTCCTGGCGATGAGCCAGGAGGCGGCGACGGCGACGGAACGCTACTTCGAGGTGATGGACGCGCCGCCGGAGTCCGGTGCCGGGCGGCCGGCCGGCGCGGCGCCGCGGGCCGCCGCGTCCGCCACGGGCGCCGGTGCCCACGGCCGGGACGGGCTGCGGTTCGAGAACGTCCGGTTCCGGTATCCCGACGCCGAAGCCGGCGGCGTTCCCGTGCTCGACCGTGTCGACCTGCACGTGCGGCACGGCGAGACCATGGCCCTCGTCGGCGGCACGGGTTCCGGCAAGACGACGCTCACCGCGCTCGTGCCCCGGCTGCACGAGATCACGTCCGGGCGGATCACCCTGGACGGCGTCGACATCACCGCGATGCCCAGGGAGGAGCTGCGCACCCTCGTGGCGGTCGCCTTCGAGGAGCCCACTCTCTTCTCCGCCGCCGTGCGCGAGAACGTCCTGATGGGCGCCGCCGGCACCGCGGACGAGGACGACCTGCGCCGCGCCCTGGCCGTGGCGCAGGCGGACTTCGCGCACGCCCTCCCGCAGGGCACGGACACCCAGGTCGGTGAGCAGGGCCTCAGCCTGTCCGGCGGCCAGCGCCAGCGCCTCGCCCTGGCGCGGGCGGTCGTCGGCAGCCCCCGCTTCCTCGTCCTGGACGACCCGCTCTCCGCCCTGGACGTCCACACGGAGGCCCTCGTCGAGGCGGCCCTGCGCCGCGTCCTCGCCGGGACGACCGCCCTGGTCGTGGCCCACCGCCCGTCCACGGTCCTGCTCGCCGACCGCGTGGCCCTGCTCTCCGGGGGCCGTGTCACCGCGGTGGGCACGCACCACGAACTGCTGCGGACGAGCGCGGAGTACGCCTGGCTGATGTCGGGAAGGACCCTGACGACCGAGAGGGAGACGCGATGACGGCGCCCACGGCCACCGCGCCGACGGACGACGGCGACAACGGTGGCGGCGATCCCTTCGACCGCGACGCCCTGCCCGCTCCCCCGCATGCCACGGCCACCCTCCTGCGCTCACTGCTCGCCCCCCTGCGGGCCCGCGTCGCCCTCGCCGCGGTCCTCCTCCTGCTCCAGCAGGCGGCGGTGCAGGTGGGCCCACTGCTCGTGGCGTACGCCATCGACCGCGCCGTACCGGCCCTGCGCGCGGACGACCGCGGCCCGCTGATCGCGGTGGCCGCCGCGTACGCGCTGTGCTCGGTGGCGGCCGGCGGCCTCCAGTACGGCTTCGTCCTCGTCTCCGCCCGTGTCAACCAGGACGTCCTGCTCGACCTGCGCGGCAGGATCTTCCGGCACGCGCAGGCGCTGAGCGTCGACTTCCACGACCGCTACACCTCGGGCCGGCTCATCTCCCGCTCCACGACGGACGTCGAGTCGCTGCGCGAACTGCTCAGCGAGGGCCTGCAGGAACTCATCACCGTCATCCTGTCGTTCGTCTACATCTCGGCGCTGCTGCTCTGGCTGGACCTGGGCCTCGGCGCGGTCGCGGTGGCGTCGTTCGTGCCGCTGTACCTCCTCATCCGGCTCTACCGGCGCCGCGCCGGGCGGATGTTCAGCGTCCGCTCGACCGCGATCGCCGCCGTCATCGTGAAGTTCGCGGAGACGATGAACGGCATCAGGCCGGTCCGCGCCTTCCGCCGCGAGGCCGTCAACGACGCCGCCTTCCACACCCTCAACAGCCGCCACGAACGCAGCAACGGCGACGCCCTCCTGGAGATGGCCCGCTATGTCGTCGGCTCCCGCCTGGTCGCCAACACGGCGGTCGCGGGAATCGTGCTGTGGGGCGCCTACCGGGTCGCCTCGGGTTCGCTGGCGCTGGGTGTGCTGGCCGCCGCGGTGCTGTACCTGCGCCGCCTGTACGACCCGATCGACCGGCTCGGCATGTTCCTCAACTCCTACCAGTCGGCGGCCGCCTCCCTGGAGAAGGTGGCGGGCCTGCTGGCCCAGGTCCCCTCGGTGCCGGAGCCCGCACAGCCGCGCGACCTGCCCCCACTCGCCTCCGAACACCCGGGCCGCGAGGTCGTGTTCGACGACGTCCGCTTCACCTACCGCACCGGCGGCGAGGTGCTGCCGTCCTTCTCGCTGACGATCCCGGCGGGCCAGACCGTCGCCGTGGTCGGCTCCACGGGCGCCGGCAAGTCGACGCTCGCCAAACTCCTGGCCCGCTTCTACGACCCCACGAGCGGCCGGGTCCTCCTCGACGGCGTGGACCTGCGTGAGCTGGCGGTGCCCGAACTGCGGCGCGGGGTCGTGATGGTGACGCAGGAGGCGTTCCTCTTCTCCGGCACGGTCGCCGAGAACATCGCCATCGGCCGCCCGGACGCCTCCCGCGAGGACATCGAGCGGGCCGCGAAGTCCATCGGCGCCCACGATTTCATCAGCGCCCTGCCGGACGGCTACGACACGGACGTACGCAAGAGGGGCGGGCGCATCTCGGCCGGTCAGCGCCAACTGGTGGCGTTCGCGCGGGCCCTGCTCGCCGACCCGGCCGTCCTCATCCTCGACGAGGCCACCAGTTCCCTGGACGTGCCGGGCGAACGCGCCGTCCAGCGGGCCATGGACACGGTCCTGCACGGCCGTACGGCGGTGGTCGTCGCGCACCGCCTGTCGACGGTCGAGATCGCCGACCGGGTCCTCGTCATGGAGCACGGCCGCATCGTGGAGGACGGCAGCCCCGCCCGGCTCGTCGAGGACACGGGCCGCTTCGCGGACCTGCACCGGGCCTGGCAGGACAGCCTCGTGCAGGGGCAGGCCCGGTGACACCGCGGCGCACGCGCGGGGCCGCGTCCGCGGACGGTTCCCGCCCGGACGTCTCGTACGCCGGTCCGGGCGTACCCGACCGCCGTGGCGGCGCCCGGTACCTGGGGTGGCTGGTCACCCGGCAGCCGGGGCGGCCGGCGGCGGGGCGCTGCCGGCCACCGTCCGGATGGTGCTGATGGCGCCGGCGCCGTACCTGCTGTCCCGGGCGGCGGCGGACGGCGCGTACGCGGCGCTCCGGCACTCGTGGCACGGCGAGCGGCCGACACCTTCCTGAACCCGGTCCGTCCCGCCCCCGCCCGCCCCCGCCGCTGTCCGTCCGTCCGCACGACAGCGGATCCGTATACCGAACACGAAATCCCGGACAACGAACCCTTTCCGGCCAAATTCTTGATGCGCACCTGACATGAGAGGCGTTCGCCTGCCACTCTTCCCACAGCCACTCCACAGCAACCCCACAGTTGCCGACGCCGTGGCGTGGTGCCCCCCACGCACGTGGTTCTGCGTTCCGTCTTGTTCTGCCCGGCCGGCTGCCGGCCGTCCGGTCCCCTCTGGCCATGCGGTCCGTGGCCACGCAGAAGGAGTCCGTGTTGAGACGCACCTCCCACAGACAGACCTCGCACTCCACCTCCACCTCCACCCGCCGCAAGGCCACCGCGGGCGCGCTCGTCGCCGTCGCCGCCCTGCTCGCCGCGGCCGTCCAGACGGGCACGGCGACCGCCGACGCCCGGCCCGCCCCGGGCAAGCTCGACAAGGGGTCCCTGGCCGTCAAGCTCTCCCCCGCCCAGCGCGCCGCACTGCTGCGCGACGCCGACTCCGCGAAGACGGACACGGCGGCGGAACTGGGCCTCGGTGCCAAGGAGAAGCTCGTCGTCCGTGACGTGGTCAAGGACGCCGACGGCACGGTCCACACCCGCTACGAGCGCACCTACGCCGGGCTCCCGGTCCTCGGCGGCGACCTGGTGGTCGACACCGCGAAGTCGGGGAGGACGGAAGGCGTGACCCGGGCGGTGAAGGCCCGGCTGGAGGGCCTCACCACCAGCGCCGCCGTGAAACCGGCGACCGCCGAGAAGCAGGCTCTCAGGGCCGCCGCCGCGGAGGGCTCGAAGCGGACGGAGGCGGACGGCGCCCGCAAGGTGATCTGGGCGGCGGGCGGCAAACCGACTCTCGCGTACGAGACGGTCGTCGGCGGGCTCCAGCACGACGGCACCCCGAACGAGCTGCACGTCGTCACGGACGCGGCCACCGGCAAGAAGCTGTACGAGTACCAGGGCGTCGACAACGGCACCGGCAACACCCAGTACAGCGGCTCGGTGACGCTCGGCAGCGCGCAGTCCGGGTCGACGTACAACCTCACGGACACGACCCGCGGCAACCACAGGACGAACAACCTGAACCGCGGCACGTCCGGCACCGGCACGCTCTTCTCCGGCCCGGACGACGTGTGGGGCAACGGCGCCGCCTCGAACACCGAGACGGCCGCCGCGGACGCCCACTACGGGGCCGCGCTGACCTGGGACTACTACAAGAACGTCCAGGGCCGCACCGGTATCCGCGGGGACGGCGTCGGCGCGTACTCCCGCGTCCACTACGGCAACAACTACGTCAACGCCTTCTGGCAGGACTCCTGCTTCTGCATGACGTACGGCGACGGGTCGGGCAACGCCAAGCCGCTGACGTCGATCGACGTGGCCGCGCACGAGATGACGCACGGCGTGACGGCCAACACCGCGGGCCTCAACTACAGCGGCGAGTCGGGCGGCCTGAACGAGGCCACCTCCGACATCTTCGCGGCGGCGGTCGAGTTCTACGCGGCCAACTCCACCGACGTCGGCGACTACCTGGTCGGCGAGAAGATCGACATCAACGGCAACGGCACCCCGCTGCGCTACATGGACAAGCCCAGCAGGGACGGCGCGTCCAAGGACAGCTGGTACTCGGGCATCGGCTCGGTGGACGTGCACTACTCCTCGGGTCCGGCGAACCACTTCTTCTACCTGCTCAGCGAGGGCAGCGGCGCCAAGACCGTGAACGGCGTCGCGTACGACTCGCCGACCTCGGACGGCCTGCCGGTCACCGGCATCGGCCGCGACAAGGCCGCGCTGATCTGGTTCAAGGCGCTCACCACCAAGTTCACGACCACGACCAACTACGCGGCGGCCCGCACCGGCACGCTCGCGGTCGCGGGTGAGCTGTACGGCACCACGAGCGCCGAGTACACGGCCGTGCAGAACGCCTGGGCCGGCATCAACGTCGGCACCCGGCCCGGCGGCGGGGGCGGCGGCACGTCGTTCGAGAGCACGGCCGTGGTGTCGATTCCGGACAACGGGGCCGCTGTCACCTCCTCGATAACAGTTTCCGGCCAGGCCGGAAACGCTCCCTCCAACCTGGTCGTGACGCCGGACATCACCCACACCTGGCGCGGCGACCTGGTCGTCGACCTGGTGGCACCGGACGGTTCGGCCTACCGCCTGAAGTCCTTCAGCTCCTCGGACTCGGCGGACAACGTCACCGGGCCCTACACCGTCAACGCGTCCTCCGAAGTGGCCAACGGAACCTGGCAGTTGAGGGTCCAGGACCAGGCGGCGCAGGACGTCGGCAGGATCAACGGCTGGAAGATCACCTTCCCGCAGGCCTAGGCGGGCGGGCCCGTCACGACCAGGTGCCACCCCGGAAGCCGACTCCCGGGGCGGCACCCTCTTGACCTGGGTTTTACCGCTCCCTTACCTGTGGTTACCGGTCCCATTGCCGGATCTTTGCGGGTGATCGAGTCCGCATTGCGTACGCGGATCTTCGGGCAACGGACGATTTCCGGCCAACCTCCATTTGCCCCACTGACATGTACGCGACCCAACTGGCACTGTTCACCTCGCACCAACGGCACGCCCCGCACCGCAACTTCACCGCAGCCCGACCGCTTCCCCATGCCGGTCGGACACCCCCCACGAAGGAGCTTGTGTGACCCCCCTCTACGCGCGTCGCAACCGCACCACCCTCGCCATCGCCACCGCTGTCGCGGCCGGAGCCCTCCTCACCACCGGTCTCACCACCGCCTCCGCCCAGACCCCGGCCGAGCAGTCCGACACGGCCCTCGCCGCGGCGCCGGTCCAGCTGACCCCGGCAGCCCGTACGAGCCTCATCCAGAAGGCCGACGCGGCCGCCACGCAGACCGCGGACGAGATAGGTCTCGGCGCCGACGAGAAGCTGGTCGTCAGAGACGTCGTCAAGAACGTCGACGGCACGACCCACACCCGCTACGAGCGCACCTACGCGGGACTGCCCGTCCTCGGCGGCGACCTGGTCGTCCACGCGACCGAGGCCGGCCGGACCCAGGGCGTGACGAAGGCGACCAAGGCGACCATCAAGGTCTCCGACGTCACCCCGGACATCACCAGGGCCGCCGCCGAGAAGCAGGCCGTGTCGGCCGCGAAGGCCGAGGGCAGCAAGAAGTCCGCCGCCGACAAGGCGCCCCGCAAGGTCGTCTGGGCGGCCGACGGCAAGCCGGTCCTGGCCTACGAGACGGTCGTCGGCGGCTTCCAGCACGACGGCACCCCGCAGGAGCTGCACGTCGTCACCGACGCCGAGTCGGGCAAGAAGCTGTACGAGTGGGAGGCGGTCAAGACCGGTATCGGCAACAGCCAGTACTCCGGCAAGGTCACCATCGGCACCTCGCTCTCCGGCTCGACGTACCAGCTCAACGACACCTCCCGGGGCTCGCACAAGACGTACAACCTAAACAAGGGCACGTCCGGCACCGGCACCCTCTTCACCGACGCGGACGACACGTGGGGCACGGGCGCGGCGTCCAACACCCAGACGGCGGCCGTCGACGCGCACTACGGGGCCCAGGTCACCTGGGACTTCTACAAGAACGTGCTCGGCCGCACGGGCATCAAGAACAACGGCGTCGCGGCCTACTCCCGCGTCCACTACAGCACGGCGTACGTCAACGCCTTCTGGCAGGACTCCTGCTTCTGCATGACGTACGGCGACGGCTCGGGCAGCGTCAAGCCGCTCACCTCGCTGGACGTCGCGGGCCACGAGATGAGCCACGGCGTCACGGCGAACACCGCGGGCCTCAACTACAGCGGTGAGTCGGGCGGCCTGAACGAGGCCACCTCCGACATCTTCGGCACGGCGGTCGAGTTCTACGCGGCCAACTCCACCGACGTCGGCGACTACCTCATCGGCGAGAAGATCAACATCAACGGCAACGGCACCCCGCTGCGCTACATGGACAAGCCGAGCAAGGACGGCGCGTCCAAGGACAGCTGGTCGTCGAGCCTCGGCTCGGTCGACGTGCACTACTCGTCGGGCCCGGCGAACCACTTCTTCTACCTCCTCTCGGAGGGCAGCGGCGCCAAGACCATCAACGGCGTCAGCTACAACTCGACGACGTCGAACGGCACGACGCTCACCGGCATCGGCCGGGACAAGGCGATCAAGATCTGGTACAAGGCGCTCACCGAGTACATGACGTCCACGACGAAGTACGCGGGCGCCCGTACGGCGACGCTGAGCGCGGCGTCGGCGCTGTACGGCTCGACGAGCACCGAGTACAAGGCGGTCGCAGCCGCCTGGTCCGGCGTGAACGTCGCCTGACAACAGGGAAGTCGTGAGTGGGCGGTACCCGGGACGAGACATCCCCGGGTACCGCCCTACTCTTGGTTCCCATGCCCTTCACGTACGAGGACGTGGGCGCGACCCGCGACGGCCGGTGCCCGCCCGGCTTCCACCCCCTGCACGTCCGCACCCGCATAGGCGAGGGCCACGAGGTCTTCAGGACCGCCGCCCGGGCGGTCCTGACCTGGGAGCTCCACAGGGCGATCGGCGTCACGATCACCACGGACGCCGCCGAGGCGGCCCCGGGCGTGGACGTGACGGTCGGCCTGGGCCCTCTCGTCAGGGCTCCCTGCCGCATCGTCTGGACCCTGGACGAACCGCGCCGCGCCGGCTGGGCCTACGGCACCCTCCCCGGCCATCCGGAGTCCGGCGAGGAGGCCTTCGTGGTCGACCGCACGGGCGACGGCACGGTCTGGCTGACCGTGACCGCCTTCAGCCGCCCGGCGAAGTGGTACGCGAAGGCCGGCGGGGCGGCGACCCGGGGCCTGCAGCACGCGTACGCGCGACGGTGCGGGACGGTGCTGCGGCGGATGTGCGCGGGGGACGACAAGCCCTAGAGGTGTTCCGGAGGCCACGGACGCCGCCCGCGCATCTCACCGCGTCAGGGGCGGCGCCTCACCGCAGCAGCACCCCCGCCCCCTCCGCCAGCTCCTCCGCGGGCACCGCCACCAGGCCCAGTTCCGCGCCGGACGCCAGGAGCCGGTGGGCCGGGAGGACGCGGACCGTGTAGCCGAAGGAGCCCGTGCGGTCGAGGGAGAGCGGGCCCTCGTACAGCCAGCGGCCGTCCTGGTCGGGGCCGCCCGCCGGTTTCAGCGGGAACGTCGTGCCGTCCGTGATGCGGTCCTCCGTGTCGACGCGGCCCGAGACCGCCTGGACCTCGACATCGTCCGGGGCCAGGTCACCGAGGCCCACCAGGACCCGCAGGGAGAGCGTCGAGCCCAGTTCGGCCGTCGCCGTCACCGCGGTCGTCTCGACGTGGTCGACCGTGACGTGCGGCCAAGCCGTCCGCACCCGGGACTTCCACACCGCCAGTTCCCTGGCGGAGGAGTGGTCCATGGCCCGGTGGGCCAGCGCCGCCGGGGCGTAGAGGCGCTCCACGTACTCACGGACCATGCGGCCCGCCAGGACCTTCGGGCCCAGATGGGTCAGGGTCTGGCGGACCATCTCGATCCAGCGGTCGGGCAGGCCGGCCTGCCCCCGTTCGTAGAAGCGCGGGGCCACCCGCTGTTCCAGCAGGTCGTAGAGGGCCGTGGCCTCCAGTTCGTCGCGGCGGTCGTCGTCGACCGCGGTGCCGTCCGCCGTGGGGATCGCCCAGCCGAAGTCGGGCCGGAACCATTCGTCCCACCAGCCGTCGAGCACCGACAGGTTGAGGCAGCCGTTCAGCGCCGCCTTCATGCCCGACGTGCCGCACGCCTCCAGCGGGCGCAGCGGGTTGTTGAGCCAGATGTCGCAGCCGGGGTACAGCTTCTGCGCCATCGCCATGCCGTAGTCGGGGAGGAAGACGATGCGGTGGCGCACGCGCGGGTCGTCGGCGAAGCGCACCAGCTCCTGGACGAGGCGCTTGCCGCCGTCGTCGGCCGGGTGGGCCTTGCCCGCCACCACGATCTGGACGGGCCGCTCGGAGTGCAGCAGCAGGTCCATGAGCCGGTCGCGGTCGCGCAGCATCAGCGTCAGGCGCTTGTACGACGGCACGCGGCGCGCGAAGCCGATCGTCAGGACGTCCGGGTCCAGCACGCCGTCGATCCAGCCCAGCTCCGCGCTCCCCGCGCCCCGCTGCCGCCAGGACGCGTACAGCCGCTCGCGCACCTCGGTCACCAGTTGCTCGCGCAGGGAGCGCCGCAGCTCCCAGATGTCCTGGTCGGGGATGTCGGCGACGGCGTCCCAGCGGTCGGAGCCGCCGACGGTGAGGGCGTCCTCGGTGCGCTGCGCGCCGATCTGCCGGGCGCCGAGCCGCAGCACCTCGGGCGCCACCCAGGTGGGGGCGTGGACGCCGTTCGTCACCGAGGTGATGGGGACCTCGGCCGGGTCGAAGCCCGGCCACAGCCCCGCGAACATCTCGCGGCTGACCTGGCCGTGCAGCAGGGAGACGCCGTTCGCCCGCTGGCCGAGCCGCAGGCCCATCACCGCCATGTTGAAGAGGTTCGGCTCACCGCCCGGATACGTCTCCATGCCGAGGCGCAGGATGCGCTCGACGTCGATGCGCGGCAGCTCGGCGGCGGGGCCGAAGTGGCGGGCCACCAGCTCCCGGTCGAAGCGGTCGATGCCGGCCGGTACGGGGGTGTGGGTCGTGAAGACGGTGCCGGCCCTGACCGCCTCCAGCGCGGCGTCGAAGCCGAGGTCCTCCTGGGAGAGTTCGTGGATGCGCTCCAGGCCGAGGAAGCCCGCGTGGCCCTCGTTCGTGTGGAACACCTCGGGCCGCGCGTGTCCGGTGAGCCTGCAGTACGTACGGACGGCGCGCACCCCGCCGATGCCGAGCAGCATCTCCTGCAGCAGCCGGTGCTCGCTGCCGCCGCCGTACAGCCGGTCGGTGACGCCGCGCTCGCCGAGGTCGTTCTCCTCGACGTCGGAGTCGAGCAGCAGCAGCGGGACCCGGCCGACCTGGGCCAGCCAGATACGCGCGTGCAGGGCCGTACCGCCGGGCAGCGCCAGGGAGACCTGGGAGGGCGTGCCGTCGGCCTCGCGCAGCAGGGAGACGGGCAGTTCGTTGGGGTCCAGGACCGGATAGTGCTCCTGCTGCCAGCCGTCCCGGGACAGGGACTGGCGGAAGTAGCCGTGCCGGTAGAGCAGTCCGACACCGATCAGGGGCACACCGAGGTCGCTGGCCGCCTTGAGGTGGTCCCCGGCGAGGATGCCGAGACCCCCGGAGTACTGGGGCAGCGCGGCCGTGATGCCGAACTCGGGCGAGAAGTAGGCGATGGCGTCGGGGAGCCCGGGCGGCTGGGACTGGTACCAGCGGTCCCCTGTCACGTAGTCGTCCAGTTCGTGGGCGGCGCCGGACAGCCGCCGGACGAACCGCCGGTCCTGCGCGAGCTGGGCCAGCCGTCCGGACGACACGTTCCCGAGGAGGCGTACGGGATCGCAGCCGGAGGACACCCAGCGCTCGGGGTCCACGGACTGGAAGAGGTCACGCGTCTCGGCGTGCCAGGACCAGCGCAGGTTGCGCGCCAGGTCGCTGAGGGGCTGGAGGGCTTCGGGGAGTACGGGACGCACGGTGAACCTGCGGATGGCCTTCACGAGCTTCCACCTTCACGGAGGACGTACCAGGGCGGCGTACCAGAGCGGTGTGTCGGGACGGTGTGTCGGGGCGATATGTCGGGACGGTGTGTCGGGCGGTGCGGTGCATCGGGGCGATTCGGTCAGGACCGGGGCCGCGAGGACACACGTCGGTGTGCGCCCCCGTCACCCACGACGGTAGCGGCGCGGGTGCCCGTGCAACTACGGCGCGAAGTGCTCCGCGCGGTGCGCGGTGCCACGGTCCGGACCGCCCGCGGCCGGTCGCGTCCCGCTCAGGGGCCCCGGGCGCCCGGGCCCGCGCCCTGCCCGGGCGGCTCGATTTCGCCGCCGCCGCGTGTGGGCCGAACGGGCGGTACGGCCGGTTCCGCCCCGCCGTGCGGCCTGGTGGCACCTCCCGCCGCACGAGAGGCCGCCGCGTGGCGATCCGGCCACGGCCTCCCACGGCCGCCCGGGGCCCGCGAAGTGTGCGGGGGCCCCGGGCGGGGGCGTACGCCCCCGGCCGGGTCGCACCGGCCCGAGGAGGGGACCGGCACGACGGTGACACCTGCCGGACGGGCGCGCCGGGCGGGACGGCCGGACCTCCCGTACCGGGGCACGCGGCCGGACCTGGTCGCCCCCGGTGTGGACGTCACCTCCACCTCCCGCACGAGCTGCACCGACAGAGTGATCCCTCCGGGTATCCCGATGGCGTCACCCCATGCGGCGGATGCGGCCGGGCGGTGTCCCACCGGCTCCTCCACGGCGGCTTCCGCGCAGGTCAGCGGGGCTCTCCCCGAGCCGGCCGCCACCGGCGGACGGTCCGTCGCGGGCCCCGGTCCACCGACCGGACCCCCGCAGACCGACAACTCTTGACCATCGCGTACTAAGAGACCGGTCTCATCTCGCGAATCCGGGGCAGATCCTTGGAGGATCCTTGGCGGATACTCGTCGGGCGAGGTCGGTCTTGTGTGTGGACATACGCGCGAGTAGTTAACAAAGTGCCGGATTGCCTACCCGGAAGGGGTGGGAAGGCTCCTCCGGTACGCACCACAGGACCACCTCCTCACACTCTCATCCGCCCACCCTCGTTGACGCGGACAGGAGCGGTCATGCCCGCCATGCACCATCAGCCGTCACCACCCCCGACGCCCGGCACGACACCACCCCCCGACCAGGGGGCGGAAGCGGAGCGGCCACGGTCACCGGCGACCAGGACCGGGACGGCCGGGACGACAGGGGCGGCGAAGCCGCCCAAGCCTGCCAGGACGAGCAAGCAGGCCAAGCAGGCCAAGACACCGAAGTCCGCCAGGCCGGCGAAATTGGCGGAGCCGGCGAAATCGGCCGGCTCACCGCAGCCGGCCGGATCACCGCAGCCGGCCGCGCCCGCGAGTGCGCCGCAGTACACGCCCGTGATCGGCCGTATCCCCGTCCTGGACGTGCGCCCCCTCGTCGCGGGTGGCCGCCGCCCCGCGAAGGCCGTGGCGGGAGAGGCCTTCGAGATCTCCGCGACGGTCTTCCGCGAGGGCCATGACGCGGTCGCCGCGAACGTCGTCCTGCGTGACCCCGAGGGGCGCCCGGGACCCTGGACGCCCCTGCGCGAGCTCGCGCCCGGCACGGACCGCTGGGGCGCCACCGTCTCCGTACCGGAGACAGGTCTGTGGACGTACACCGTGGAGGCCTGGAGCGACCCCGTCTCCACCTGGCACCACCACGCCGGGATCAAGATCCCGGCGGGGATCGACACCGAGCTGGTCCTGGAGGAGGGCGCGCTGCTGTACGAGCGGGCCGCGGCCGGCGTGCCGCAGAGCAAGGGGCGGCGCGACACGCTCCTCGCGGCCGTGCGGGCGCTGCGCGACACCGGCCGTCCCGCCGCCGCCCGGCTGGCCGCCGCGCTCACCCCCGACGTGCGCCACGTCCTCGCGCGCCACCCCCTGCGCGAGCTGGTCACGTCCGCCGAGCCGCTCCCCCTCCTCGTGGAGCGGGAGCGGGCGCTGTACGGCTCCTGGTACGAGTTCTTCCCGCGCTCGGAGGGCGCGGTGGTGGAGCCCGGGAAGCCGCCGGTCAGCGGCACGTTCCGGACCGCGGCGGCACGGCTGCCCGCGATCGCCGCCATGGGCTTCGACGTGGTGTACCTGCCGCCGGTCCACCCCATCGGCACGACCTTCCGCAAGGGCCCCAACAACACGCTGGACCCGGGCCCGGACGACGTCGGGGTCCCCTGGGCGATCGGCTCGGCGGAGGGCGGGCACGACGCCGTCCACCCCGACCTCGGCACCATCGACGACTTCGACGACTTCGTGCGCCGGGCCGCCGAACTGAACCTGGAGATCGCGCTCGACTTCGCGCTCCAGTGCTCGCCCGACCACCCGTGGGTGGAGAAGCACCCGGAGTGGTTCCACCACCGCTCCGACGGCACGATCGCGTACGCGGAGAACCCGCCGAAGAAGTACCAGGACATCTATCCGATCGCCTTCGACGCGGACATGCCCGGCCTGGTGCGGGAGACGCTGCGGGTGCTGCGGTTCTGGATGGCGCACGGGGTGCGGATCTTCCGCGTGGACAATCCGCACACGAAACCGGTCGTCTTCTGGGAGCAGGTGATCGCGGACATCAACCGCACCGACCCGGACGTGATCTTCCTGGCGGAGGCGTTCACCCGCCCCGCGATGATGCACACGCTCGGTGCGATCGGTTTCCAGCAGTCGTACACTTATTTCACCTGGCGCAACACCAAAGAGGAACTGACCGAATACCTCACCGAGCTCTCCGGTGACGCGGCCGCCTACATGCGGCCCAATTTCTTCGTCAACACCCCGGACATCCTGCACGAATTCCTGCAGCACGGCGGGCGGCCCGCTTTCGAACTGCGCGCGGTACTGGCGGCGACGCTCTCCCCGACCTGGGGTGTCTACAGCGGATACGAGCTGTGCGAAGGCACACCTGTGCGTGAGGGCAGCGAAGAATACCTGAACTCCGAAAAGTACGAACTGCGTCCGCGGGACTGGGAGGCGGCGGAACGCGAGGGTCGTAGCATCGCCCCCCTGATCGCCGAACTCAACGCGATCAGACGTCGCAGCCCCGCCCTTCGGCAACTGCGCGACCTGCATTTCCACCACACGGACAAGGACGCGGTGCTCGCGTACTCGAAGTCCGTCACGGACGCACGCGGATCGAACACGGTTCTGGTGGTCGTGAACCTCGACCCCCACCACACCCAGGAGGCCACGGTCTCGTTGGACATGCCACGACTCGGCCTGGACTGGCACGCGTCGGTGCCGGTGCGCGACGAGCTCTCCGGCGAGACATACCACTGGGGCAGGACCAACTACGTGCGCCTCACGCCGGGAGAGCGGCCCGCGCACGTCATGAGCGTCCTGCGACCGTCCTCACCGCCCACCGGAGGGTCACCCACATGATCGTCAACGAGCCCGTCGAAGACAAGTTCGAAGACACCCCCGCCAAGGACCGCGACCCCGAATGGTTCAAACGCGCCGTCTTCTACGAAGTCCTCGTACGCTCCTTCCAGGACAGCAACGGCGACGGCATCGGCGACCTCAAAGGCCTCACCGCCAAACTCGACTACCTGCAATGGCTGGGCGTCGACTGCCTGTGGCTGCCCCCCTTCTTCCAGTCGCCCCTGCGCGACGGCGGCTACGACGTCTCCGACTACACCGCCGTCCTGCCCGAATTCGGCGACCTCGCCGACTTCGTCGAATTCGTCGACGCCGCCCACCAGCGCGGCATGCGCGTCATCATCGACTTCGTCATGAACCACACCAGCGACCAGCACCCGTGGTTCCAGGCCTCCCGCAACGACCCCACCGGCCCCTACGGCGACTACTACATGTGGGCCGACGACGACCAGCAGTACGCCGATGCCCGCATCATCTTCGTCGACACCGAAGTCTCCAACTGGACCTTCGACCCCATCCGCAAGCAGTACTACTTCCACCGCTTCTTCTCCCACCAGCCCGACCTCAACTTCGAAAACCCCGCCGTCGTCGAAGAAATCATCTCCGCCCTCAAATTCTGGCTCGACCTGGGCATCGACGGCTTCCGCCTGGACGCCGTGCCCTACCTCTTCGCCGAAGAGGGCACCGACTGCGAAAACCTCCCCGCCACCCACCACGTCCTCAAACGCGTCCGCGCCGAGATCGACGCCCACTACCCCGACACCGTCCTGCTCGCCGAAGCCAACCAATGGCCCGAAGACGTCGTCGACTACTTCGGCGACTACACCGCCGGCGGCGACGAATGCCACATGGCCTTCCACTTCCCCGTCATGCCCCGCATCTTCATGGCCGTACGCCGCGAATCGCGCTACCCCGTCTCCGAAATCCTCGCCAAGACCCCCGCCATCCCCTCCGGCTGCCAATGGGGCATCTTCCTGCGCAACCACGACGAACTCACCCTGGAGATGGTCACCGACGAAGAACGCGACTACATGTATGCGGAATACGCCAAGGACCCCCGCATGCGCGCCAACATCGGCATCCGCCGGCGCCTGGCCACCCTCCTGGACAACGACCGCAACCAGATCGAACTGTTCACCGCACTCCTGCTGTCCCTGCCCGGCTCCCCGATCCTCTACTACGGCGACGAGATCGGCATGGGCGACAACATCTGGCTCGGCGACCGCGACGCGGTACGCACCCCCATGCAGTGGACCCCCGACCGCAACGCCGGATTCTCCTCCTGCGACCCCGGACGCCTCTTCCTGCCCACCATCATGGACCCCGTCCACGGCTACCAGGTCACCAACGTCGAAGCCTCCATGAGCAACCCCTCCAGCCTGCTCCACTGGACCCGACGCATGATCGAGATCCGCAAACAGAACCCCGCCTTCGGCCTCGGCTCCTACACCGAACTCCCCTCCTCCAACCCCGCCGTCATCGCCTTCCTGCGCGAGTACAAGGACGACCTCGTCCTGTGCGTCCACAACTTCTCCCGCTTCGCCCAGCCCACCGAACTCGACCTCCAGGCCTTCGCCGGACGCCACCCCGTCGAACTCATCGGCGGCGTCCGCTTCCCCGCCATCGGCGAGCTCCCCTACCTCCTCACCCTCGCCGGCCACGGCTTCTACTGGTTCCGGCTCCGCAAGGACACGGTCCGGTCCCGGTGACCGGGGAACCGGCACAACGGACGGCGGGGCGGTTTCCTCCGCTCCGCCCTGGGCACGCAGTAGTAACACCCCGACTCCGGGTAAAGGACCTCCGGGTAAAGGACGCGACGACATGTCCGAAGCCGTCACTCATTCAGTGCCCTCCACGTCGACGGACCCCGGTCTCCTCGCGTCCCTCGACCCACTGCTCCGCGAGTGGCTCCCACGGCAGCGGTGGTTCGCGGGCAAGGGCCGCCCCGTCACCGGGTTCTCCCTGGTCTCGGCGACGGAGATCCTGCCGCTGAACTCCGCGCTGGGACTGCTCCACCTGCTCGTACAGGCGCACCAGCCGCTCGTACCGACGCAGGGAGCCCCCTCGCACCCGGGCGACTGCTACCAGCTGTTGCTCGGTGTGCGCGAAACGCTGCCGCCGCGGCTGGCGCCCGCGCTGATCGGCCACCCGACGCGGGGCCCGCTGGCCGGGCGCACCGTGTACGAGGCGCTGCACGACCCACGGCCCGCCGGCGTCCTGCTGGAGGCCCTGCGGGGACGGGCGCGCCTCGGTGAGCTGCGTTTCGAGCGCGACAGGCAGCAGGAGATCCGGGACGACCTGGTGCCCCGCCTCGTGACGGCCGAGCAGTCGAATTCGTCCCTCGTCTATGGAGATACGTTCATCCTGAAGCTCCTGCGCAGGATCGTGCCGGGGATCAACCCCGATCTGGAGCTGCCGCTGGCGCTGGCCCGCGAGGGCTGCCCGCGCGTTCTGGCGCCGGCCGGCTGGATGCTGGCGGACCTGGCCGGCCACCCCGGGGACCCGTACGTCCTGGGTGTCCTGCAGCCCTTCCTCCAGGGTGCCTCGGACGGCTGGGAGCTCGCCCTGCGCGAGCTCGCCAAGGGCGAGGACTTCAGCGGGGAGGCCCGGGCGCTCGGCCGCGCCACGGCCGAGGTGCACACGGCGCTGGCCCGGGCGCTGCCCGCGGTGACCCTGGGGCACCGGCAGATGGAACTGCTCACGGACGGCATGACCGAGCGGCTGGAGGCGGCCGTGCAGGCGGTGCCCCTCCTGCGGCCGTACGCGCCCGGTCTGCGCTCCGCCTTCGACGCGCTCGCCGATCTGGCGGGCGAGGGCGAGACGTGGACGGCCCAGCGGATACACGGCGACCTGCATCTGGGGCAGTGCCTGCGGTCACCGTCCGGGGACTGGTCGCTGATCGACTTCGAGGGCGAGCCCTCCAAGTCGCTCACCGAGCGGCGTCTGCCCCAGCCGACCGCCCGGGACGTGGCCGGCATGCTCCGCTCCTTCGACTACGCCGCGCACTCGCTCCCCCGGAGTCCCGGAGCCGCCCGGGCGGAGGGGACGCCCCCGCCGCCCCCGTCCGCCGTGCCCGGCTGGGCCGACACGTGCCGGGCCGCCTTCTGCTCCGGGTACGCCGAGGCGGGCGGCCGCGATCCGCGCACGGATCCGGTGCTGCTGCGCGCCTACGAGACCGACAAGGCGATCTACGAGGTCGTGTACGAGGCACGGCACCGGCCGGACTGGCTGCCGGTGCCGATGGCGGCGATCGCCCGCCTGGCCTTCCCCGGCACCGCCCCGTCCTGACCCCGCAGAACCCGAACCACCACCGACATTCCGTTCCGTCTAGGAGGCTCCGCCCGTGACGCCCCGCCCGAACCCGCCCGGCAAGAAGCCGAAGAGCTCGAAGGCCAAGGCCAAGGCCAAGGCCGCCGAAAAGGCCGCCGACCAGGCGAAGGACCGGCCGGCGGCGCAGGACGTACGGGCCGAGGCCACGGAGCCCACGCCCACGCCTGTCCCCGCATCCGCACCGGCACCGGCATCCGCACCAGCACCGGCACCGGCACCGGCACCGGCACCGGACACGGTGGTGGCGCGGGTCGCCGACCCGGAACCGGAGTCCGTTCAGGACGTGCGGCCGCAGCAGGACATACGGTCGCAGGCGGTACTGGACCGTACCGACCGGGAACGGCTCCTCGGGGGCGCGCACCACGACCCGCACTCCGTGCTCGGGGCCCACCCCGTGGACGGCGGGGTGGTCTTCCGGGCGCTGCGGCCGTACGCGCTCTCCGTGACCGTCGTCGCCGAGGACCTGCGGGCCGAGCTGCACGACGACGGGGACGGGTTCTTCTCCGCCGTGCTGCCGCTGCGGGAGGTTCCGGAGTACCGGCTCTCGGTGGAGTACGAGGGAGCCGTCCAGGACATCGAGGACGCGTACCGCTTCCTGCCCACGCTCGGCGACCTCGACCTGCACCTGTTCGGGGAGGGCCGGCACGAACAGCTGTGGACGGTCCTCGGCGCGGAGCCGATGGAGCACCAGGGCGTCACCGGCACCCGCTTCTCGGTCTGGGCGCCGAACGCCCGCGGGGTCCGGGTGGCCGGCACCTTCAACTTCTGGGACGCGACCGCGTTCCCGATGCGCTCGCTGGGCTCGTCCGGTGTGTGGGAGCTGTTCGCCCCGGGGGTCGGCGAGGGCGAGCTGTACAAGTTCGAGATCACCAGGCCCGACGGGTCGAAGACGCTGCGGGCCGACCCGATGGCCCGGCGCACGGAGGTGCCGCCCGCCACGTCCTCGGTGATCCACACCTCGCGGCACGAGTGGCAGGACGAGGAGTGGATGGCACGCCGGGCCGACCGGCCCGCGCACAAGGCCCCGTTCTCCGTCTACGAGCTGCACCTGGCGTCCTGGCGGCCCGGCCTGACGTACCGTCAGCTCGCCGAGCAGCTGCCCGCCTACATCTCCGACCTCGGTTTCACCCACGTCGAGCTGATGCCGGTCGCCGAGCACCCCTTCGGCGGCTCCTGGGGCTACCAGGTCACCGGCTTCTACGCACCCACCGCCCGTCTCGGCACCCCGGACGACTTCAAGTACCTCGTCGACGCCCTGCACCGGGCCGGCATCGGCGTGATCATGGACTGGGTGCCCGCGCACTTCCCGCGGGACGAGTGGGCGCTGGCCGAGTTCGACGGGCGTCCGCTGTACGAGCACGAGGACCCGCTGCGGGCCGCGCACCCCGACTGGGGGACCCTCGAGTTCGACTACGGGCGGCGCGAGGTGCGCAACTTCCTCGTCGCCAACGCCGTGTACTGGTGCGAGGAGTTCCACATCGACGGGCTGCGGGTCGACGCCGTCGCCTCCATGCTCTACCTCGACTACTCGCGCGAGGCCGGGCAGTGGACGCCCAACGTCCACGGCGGCCGGGAGAACCTCGACGCGGTCGCCTTCCTCCAGGAGATGAACGCCACCGTCTACCGGCGCGAGCCCGGGGTCGTCACGATCGCCGAGGAGTCGACCGCGTGGGACGGCGTCACCCGGGCGACCCACCACATAGGGCCGGGCGGCTTCGGCGGGCTGGGCTTCGGCCTGAAGTGGAACATGGGGTGGATGCACGACTCGCTGGACTACGTCTCGCACGAGCCGGTGTACCGCAAGTACCACCACCACGAGATGACGTTCTCGATGGTGTACGCGTACAGCGAGAACTACGTGCTGCCCATCTCGCACGACGAGGTGGTGCACGGCAAGCGGTCGCTGGTGTCGAAGATGCCCGGCGACTGGTGGCAGCAGCGCGCCACCCAGCGCGCCTACCTGGGCTTCATGTGGGCCCATCCCGGCAAGCAGCTCATCTTCATGGGGCAGGAGTTCGCGCAGGGCGCCGAGTGGTCGGAGGCGCACGGGCCCGACTGGTGGCTCCTCGACCCGGCGTACGGGGCCGAGGCCGAGCACCGGGGCGTCCGCGACCTCGTCCGCGACCTCAACTCGGTGTACCGGCATGTGCCGGCGCTCTGGGAGCTCGACACCGATCCGGCCGGGTTCGGCTGGGTCGCCGGGGACGCGGCGGAGGACAACGTGTTCGCCTTCCTGCGGTACGCCGCCGACGGGTCGCCGCTGCTGGCCGTGTCCAACTTCTCGCCCGTGGTGCGGCACGAGTACCGGCTCGGGGTGCCGGACGACGTGGCCGCGTGGCACGAGGTGCTCAACACGGACTCCGGGCGGTACGGCGGGGCCGACGTCTCGAACGTCGATCCCGTCAAGCCGGACGACCTGCCGTGGCACGGCCACCCGTCCAGCATCCGCCTGACGCTGCCACCCCTGTCGACGGTGTGGCTGCGCCCGGCGTAGGACGTTTCCCCGGGGGCTCCGCCCCGGACCCCCGGTCCTCGAACGCCGGACGGACTGAATTCTTCAGCCCGTCCGGCGTTCGAGGACGAGCGCGCGGCGCGACCGGGGGGGGCCGGGGCGCAGCCCCAGGGACGACGGGGGCGGAAGAGGCGTCTAAGGCAGGGCGGCCGCCAAAGCCTTTGGCAGCGGAGCCGCGTGCACGATGCCCAGCGCCTGCGTGGCCCGCGTCAGGGCCACGTACAGGTCGCTCGTGCCGAACCGCCCCGGCTCGACCACCACCACCGCGTCGAACTCGAGCCCCTTCGCCTGCCGGGGATCGAGCAGCACGACCGACCGGGTCAGATCCGGCTCCGCCCCCGCCACCACCCCGTCCAGCCGGGCGGCCAGCACCCCGTGCAGGTCGCGCGGCGCGATCACCGCGAGCCGCCCCTCGGCGGGGGCCAGTTCGGCGGCCACCTTCTCCACCGCACCGGGCAGGTCGGCGTCCGGGCGCACCAGGGGACGCACCCCCGTGGACCGCACCGAACCCGGCGGCTCGAAATCCGGCCGCTCGGCCCGCGGGACGGCCGCCGCGACCTCCATGATCTCGGACGGTGTGCGGTAGTTGACCGCGAGCCGGGTGTGCTCCCAGCGGTCCCCGACATAGGGGTGGAGGATGTCCGACCAGGAACCGACACCCCCGGCCTCGGACGTCTGGGCGGGGTCGCCCACGAGCGTCATCGACCGCGTGGGGCTGCGGCGCATCAGCAGCCGCCAGGCCATCGGGGACAACTCCTGCGCCTCGTCGACGATGATGTGCCCGAACGCCCAGGTCCGGTCGGCCGCGGCCCGCTCGGCGGCGCTGCGGTGGTCGTCCTCCTCGTGGCGCTCGGCCATCCGCTCGGCGTCGATGATGTCGTGCGCCGACAGGACCTCCGCGTCCTCCACGTCCATGTCCTCGAACTCGTACGTCCTGGACGCGTACGAGACGTCGAGGACGCCCTGGGCGTACGCGACCTGCCGGTCCCGTTCCTGCTCGGCGGCGGCCCGTGTCGTCCGGTCGTCGTCGCCGAGGAGTTCGGCGGCCTCGTCGAGGAGAGGGACGTCGGCGGTCGTCCAGGCACGGGTCACCGGGCGGCGGACGGCCTCCGCGTCCGCCACGGTGAGGTACGCGTCGGGCTCGGCGAGGAAGTCCGCGACGAGGCGCCGCGGGGTGACGCGCGGCCACAACCGGTCGATGGCGGCCCAGACCTCGGGGTTCTCGGCGAGGTCGTCGCGGATCTGGGTGATGTCGCTCGGGTCCAGCAGGTTCGTGCCGTCGAAGGGGTCCGTGCCGATCCGCTCGGCCACCATGTCGGTGAGGGTGTTGAGGATGTGCCCCTCGAAGTGCTCGCGGGCCGCGTTGTGCGGCAGCCGCAGTTCACGGGTGCGGTCGCGGGCGACGCGTACGAGACCCTCGTCGAGCATCAGTATGTCCCGGTCGTGCTCGACGGCGATCACCGGATCGGGCAGCGCCTGGCGGTCGCGCACGACGGCGGCGAGGACGTCGGCCATACCGGCGCCGCCCTTCACCGCGGCGGCCTCCGCGGTGTCGGTGGCACTCGCCCGCACCCCGGGGTACAGCTCGCCGACGGTCGCGAGCAGGACGCCCGTCTCACCGAGCGAGGGCAGGACCTCGGCGATGTAGCCGAGGAAGGCGGGGTTCGGGCCGACGATCAGGACGGCCCGCTTGGCGAGCAGTTCCCGGTGCTCGTAGAGGAGGTAGGCGGCCCGGTGCAGCGCCACCGCCGTCTTGCCGGTGCCGGGGCCGCCCTCCACCACCAGGATCCCGCGGTGCGGGGCGCGGATGATGCGGTCCTGCTCGGCCTGGATGGTCTGCACGATGTCGTTCATGCGGCCGGTGCGGGCGGAGTTGAGAGCGGAGAGCAGCACGGCGTCCCCGGTCGGGTCCTCGTGCCCGGTGCGCACCTGGTCCCCCAGGTCGAGGATCTCGTCGTGCAGCGCGGTCACGGCCCGGCCCTCGGTGGTGATGTGCCGCCGGCGGCGCAGCCCCATGGGGGTGTGACCGGTGGCGAGGTAGAAGGGGCGGGCGACCGGGGCGCGCCAGTCGATCAGGATCGGGGTGTGCTCGGCGTCGTCGGCACGGATGCCGATGCGGCCGATGTGGTGGGTGAGGTGGGCGGGATGAGTGGGGTCGGAGGAGTCCGCCAGGTCGATCCGGCCGAAGCAGAGCGAGCCGTCGACCGCGTTCAGCGCGGCGAGCAGACCGGAACGTTCGGCGACGAGGACGTCCCGTTCGAGGCGGGCCTGCATCGGGGTGCTGCCCTGCGCGAGGGCGTCCGCGACGGAGGCCTCGGTGCCGCCGCGCAGCGCGTCCACACGCGCGTGGAGGCCGTCGATGAATTCCTGCTCACGGCGCAATTCCTCGTCCGGAAATCCAGTGGTTGAGTCTGTGTGTGAGGCCTTGTTTGACAATTCCGCTCCCGCCCGGATATACTGTGCGCAGTGAACTTATCAGTGACTTGTTTTGCGTAAGTCACGAACTATTCAATATACGCAGAGAAATCCCCCGCAGGCAATTCCTGCGGGGGATTTCTCTGTACGGGCCGCGGGCCCGTCAGAGGACGTCCGCGAGCTCCTCCAGCAGCCGCCGCCTGGGCCGGGCGCCCACCATCGACTTCACCGGCCGCCCGCCGCGGAACACCATCAGGGTGGGCATCGACAGCACCCTGTACGCGTTCGTCGTCTCCGGGTTCGTGTCCACGTCCAGCTGCACCACCTTGAGCCGGCCGGCGTGCTCGGCGGCGACGGCGCTCAGCACCGGCGCGATCTGCCGGCACGGCGGGCACCAGTCCGCGGTGAACTCCACCAGTACGGGCAGCTCCGCCCCGATCACCTCCGCCTCGAAGTCCGCGTCCGTCACCTCGGCCACTCCTGCCGCCTTGATCACCGTGTCCGCCCTCCCAGTTCGCATACCGGTTCCGGACCGCCCGGAACCGCCGCCTCGGCCGCCAGGTCGCCCATCGCCCGCTCGGCCCGCGCCAGCTGTCCGCCGACCTGTTCGCGTACGGACCGCAGCTCGTCGATCAGCGCGTCCAGCTCACCCAGCTTGCGCCGGTAGACGGCGAGCGAGGCCGGGCAGGCGTCGCCCTGCGGATGGCCGGCCCGCAGGCACTCCACGAAGGGTCGCGTCTCCTCCAGGTCGAACCCGAAGTCCTGCAGCGTCCTGATCTGCCGCAGCAGTTTCAGGTCGTCCTCGTCGTACGCCCGGTACCCGTTGCTCCCGCGCCGCGCGGGCAGCAGCCCCCGCGACTCGTAGTACCGGAGCGTCCGCGTGGTGGTCCCGGCCCGCGCCGCCAGCTCGCCGATTCGCATGCCGTGACGGTAATCCTTGACGCCGACGTCAAGGCAAGCGGTCAGCGGGGGGCGGGCGGCAGCAGCGGCTTGCGCTCCACCGGGGACGACAGGACGATCGACGTCGTCGTACGGCCGAGCGCCGAGGCCTGCTCCAGGACGTCCTCCAGGTGGACCGTGTCCTCGACCGCGACCTTCAGGATCCAGCAGTCCTCGCCGACGACGTGGTGGGCCTCCATGATCTCGGGACGGGCCAGCAGCTCCAGCGTCCTGGGGTGCTTCAGGGTGTAGCCGCCGTGCGGGTCGACCCGGACGAAGGCCTGGATGCCGTAGCCGAGGTGCTTCGGCGACACGTGGGCGCCGTAGCCGGTGACGGCGCCGGCCGACTCCAGCCGGCGGACGCGTTCGGCGACGGCCGCCGGGGACAGCCGGACCCGGCGGCCCAGCTCGCTGAGCCTGATCCGGCCGTCGCTCTGCAGCAGGTCCAGGATCTGCCGGTCCACCGCGTCGAGGGCGACCGGTGTTCCGTCGGTGCCGGCCCGCGTATGCCGTGGTTCTTTCGGTGCCGCGACCGTATCTCCCATGTCTCCCCCTTCAGACCGCACGCGTACGCCGCGAGAATTATGACCGCGGATCCGGCCGGTGCGGCCGGGGACCGCGGGGAACGGCCGGGACGGTCCGGAATTCAGGGGAAAGGGACGCCGTGCGCGAAGTGTGTGTCATAGGCGGCAGCCGGTATTTCGGAAAGCGGCTGATCGGCCGGCTGCTTTCCGCCGGGGACCGGGTGACCGTCGTCAACCGCGGTTCGGCCGCGCCGCCCGCGGGCGCCGTCCACCTGGTCGCCGACCGGGACGACGAAGGGTCTTTGGTGCGGGCGCTCGGATCCCGCGCCTTCGACGTCGTGGTCGACCAGGTCTGCTACACCCCCGTGCAGGCGCAGATCGCCCGCCGGGTCTTCGCCGGACGTGTCCGGCGGTACGTCATGACGTCCACGGTCGAGGTGTACGAGTACGAGGACTCGGCGGACCCGGTGGGCGAGGACGCCGTCGACCCGCGTACGGTCCCGGTCGATCCCGGGCTCCCGTGGGGGGACCCGGAGTTCCGTGACGCCCATTACGGCGAGGGCAAGCGGCAGGCGGAGGCCGTGTTCGCGGCGGAACCGGCGTTTCCGTACGTGGCCGTGCGGGTGGCCCATGTGCTGGGCGGCGCCGACGACTTCACCGGGCGGCTGGCCCACTACGCCGAGCGGATCCGGTCCGGCGAGCCGGTCGCCGTGCCCGCGGTGAACCGTCCGGCCACGTACATCCATGTCGAGGAGATCGCCGATTTCCTCGCGTGGGCGGTGGGTGAGGAGTTCACCGGGCCGGTGAACGCGGCGTCGCACGGGGTGCTGGGGCTGGAGGAGCTGTGCGAGGCGGTGAGCGGGGGGCTCGTGGCGGGTGGTGAGGACGGCGGCGGTGGTGGCCGAGCGGCCGTGTTCCGTGTCGGGCCGGCCGACGGCCTCTCCCCCTTCGCCTTCACCCGCTCGTACGGGATGGACAACGGCCGCGCCACGCGCCTCGGCTTCACCTTCACGAGGACGCGGGACTGGCTCCCCCACGCGGTGACCGAAACCCTCGGCACCCCCCACTGAGCCGGGCGCGGCCCGCCGTCGGCGGGCCGCGCGGTTCCCCGCGCCCCTTAGGGGCGGGGGCGCAGCCCCGCTTTTCAGGGGCGCGGGGAACTGCGCGCTCGGCCACCGCGTAGCCGCACCCGTGCGACGATCCGGAACCGGCGGGGCCGGGCGGCTGAGCGAGGGGGAAGTGCTCAGCCGCCCGGAGCGCGAGGACGCGAACGGGCTAGGCCTTCGCCAGCGCCTTGTCACCGGGCTGCTCCGGCAGATTCGCGGAGCCGGAGCCGGAATCGGAGCCGGAGCCGGAGCCGGAGTCGGAGCCGTCGGCACGACCCCCGTGGCCGTCGTCGAGCAGCGTCGTCTCGTCGAACGGCAGCCGCCCCGCGAGCACCTCGTCCACCCGCGGCCGGTCGATCTCCTTGGTCCACGTACCGATCAGGACGGTGGCCACCGCGTTGCCCGCGAAGTTCGTCAGGGCGCGCGCCTCGCTCATGAAGCGGTCGATGCCGACGATCAGGCCGATGCCGTCCACCAGCGCCGGCTTGTGGGACGCGAGACCGCCCGCCAGGGTGGCCAGACCCGCGCCGGTGACACCCGCCGCGCCCTTGGAGGCGACGAGCAGGAAGAGGAGCAGCGGGATCTGCTCACCGATCGACATCGGCGTACCCATGGCGTCGGCGATGAACAGCGAGGCCATGGTCATGTAGATCATGGTGCCGTCGAGGTTGAAGGAGTAGCCGGTCGGGACGGTGATGCCGACCACCGGCTTGCTGACGCCCAGGTGCTCCATCTTCGCGATGAGCCGCGGCAGCGCGGACTCGGAGGAGGAGGTGGACAGGATCAGCAGGAACTCGCGGCCCAGGTACTTGAACAGCAGGAAGATGTTCAGGCCCGCGACGATCCTCAGCATCGCGCCGAGCACGATGAAGACGAAGAGGAAACAGGTGGTGTAGAAGCCGAGCATCAGGACGGCGAGGCTCTTGAGCGCGTCCACACCCGCCGAGCCCACGACCGCCGCCATCGCGCCGAACGCACCGACGGGCGCCGCCCACATCACCATGGCGAGGATGCGGAAGACGAGGCGCTGGATGTGCTCGATGCCCCGCAGGACCGGCGTACCGGTCGAACCCATGGCCTGGAGCGCGAAGCCGGCGAGCAGCGCGACGAGCAGGGTCTGCAGGACCTCGCCGCCGGTGAACGCGGAGACGATCGTCGTGGGAATGATCCCGAGCAGGAACTCCTCGGTGTTCTTCGCCTCGACGACCTGCCCCTGGCCCGCGTCCTTGATCGCGTCGGTCACCGCGAGGCCCGTACCGGGCTCCAGGATGTTGCCGACGACCAGGCCGATGGCGAGCGCGACGAACGACATGACCACGAAGTAGCCGAGCGCGATGCCGCCCACCGCGCCGACCTTCGCGGCCTTGCGTACCGAGCCGATGCCCAGGACGATCGTGCAGAAGATGATCGGCGAGATCATCATCTTGATCAGGTTCACGAAGCCGGTACCGATCGGCTTCAGCTTCACCGCGAAATCGGGGGCGATCAGACCCACCGCGATACCGGCGGCCACGGCGATGATCACCGCGATGTACAGATAGTGCGTGCGGTCCCGCTTTGCGGCGGGAGCGGCAGGTGCCGTATCGGGTGTGCTGGTCACGGCTGCCCTCCTTGACGACGTCGTCGGCATCATCCGGCGTGCGGCTCACGTCCGGGGGTTGTCGGTGACTATCTCCCGGCGTGTGAGGGCGGTCACCCTTCCGTTCATTACGTTCATGCATTTCCGGCCATGCAGACTGTCCCCATGCGCCTTCCCCGCGTCCCGCGACCCCGCAGCCTGGCAGGTCAGCTCTTCGCCATGCAGGCGGTGCTCGTCGCGGTCGTGGTCACGGGCTGCGCGCTCTTCACGTACGTCAGCGACCGCAGCCAGGCCGAGGACGCGGCGGGCCGCCAGGCCATGGGGGTGGCCCGCTCGGTCGCGGACTCCCCTTCCGTACGGGAGGCGATCCGCACCGCGGACCCGACGAGGACGCTCCAGCCGTACGCGGTCGCGGTGCAGCGCGGCGCGCAGGTCGACTTCGTCACGATCATGGACCCGGAGGGCATCCGCTGGACCCACCCCAACGAGAAGCTGATCGGCAAGCACTTCCTGGGGCACACGGACCGGGCGCTGCTCGGCGAGTCCTTCACGGAGACGTACACCGGGACCCTGGGTGAGTCCGTGCGCGCCGTCACACCGATCCGCGACGACGGCAGGATCGTCGGCCTCGTCAGCGCGGGCATCAAGGTCGACGAGATAAGCGCGCGGGTCGAGGAGCAGGTCAGAGCCCTGTTCGGGGTCGCCGCCGCGGCGCTGGCGCTGGGCGCCGTCGGCACGTACGTCGTCAACGCCCGGCTGCGCCGCTCCACCCACGGGATGAACGCGGCCGAGCTGAGCCGGATGCACGACTACCACGAGGCCGCGCTGCACGCGGTGCGCGAGGGGCTGCTGATGCTGGACGGGCAGTACCGGGTGGCGCTGATCAACGATGGCGGGCGCGAACTGCTCGGCGTGCGCGGTGACGTGGTGGGCCGCTCGGTGGCGCGGCTCGACCTGCCGGCCCCGTTGACGGGAGCGCTGCTGTCGGGGGAGCCGCGGGTGGACGAGGTGTACCTCACGGCGTCGCGGGTGCTGGTCGTGAACACCTCGCCGGTGTCGGGCGGTGAGCGGCGCGGCACGGTGGTGACCCTGCGCGACGTCACCGAACTGCAGTCCCTGATGGGTGAGCTGGACTCGGAGCGCGGTTTCACCACGGCGCTGCGCTCGCAGGCCCACGAGGCGGCGAACCGGCTCCACACGGTCGTCTCGCTGATCGAGCTGGGCCGGGCCGAGGAGGCCGTCGACTTCGCCACGGCCGAGCTGGAACTGGCGCAGGCCCTGACGGACCAGGTCGTCGCGGCGGTCAGCGAGCCGGTCCTCGCCGCCCTGCTGCTCGGCAAGACGGCCCAGGCGAACGAGCGCGGTGTCGAACTGGTGGTCTCCGAGGACAGCAGCATCGACGACGGCCTGCTCCCGGAGTCCCTCACCGCCCGGGACCTGGTGACGGTCCTCGGCAACCTGATCGACAACGCGGTGGACGCGGCGCAGGGCTCGGCGGGCGCCCGGGTCACCGTCACCGCGCTCGCGGACGCGGCGGGCCTGGTCCTGCGGGTCAGCGACACCGGGGCGGGGGTGGACCCGGCCCACGCGGAGGAGGTGTTCCGGCGCGGCTGGTCGACGAAGCCGGCCGGGCCGGGCGGGCGCGGGTTCGGCCTGGCGCTCGTACGGCAGGCGGTGGCCCGGCACGACGGCGCCCTGACCGTGACGACCGCCCCCGGCGGCGGCGCGTCCTTCGAGGTACGGCTGCCCCTGCCGCCCTCGGCAGGGGCAGGGGCAGGGGCGGGGACCGAGATCCACGCCGCGCCCGAATCCGAACCCGAGTCCGGGCGCGAACGCGAGCCCGAGCCCACGCCGCACGGAGGCACCCCATGAGCACGTCTCCCCCGCGCCAGGACATCCGCGTCCTGGTCGTCGAGGACGACCCCGTCGCGGCGGACGCGCACGTCCTGTACGTGGGGCGGGTGCCCGGATTCAGGGCGGTCGGCAAGGCACACACCGGGGCGGAGGCGAGACGGGCTCTGGACCGCACGCCCGTGGACCTGCTCCTGCTCGACCTGCACCTGCCGGACGTGCACGGCCTGCAGCTGGCCCGCTCGCTGCGCGCCGCCGGCTACCACGCGGACGTCATCGCGGTGACGTCCGCGCGCGACCTGGCCGTCGTGCGGGAGGGGGTGTCGCTGGGCGTGGTGCAGTACGTGCTCAAGCCGTTCACCTTCGCCACCCTCCGGGACCGGCTCGTGCGCTACGCCGAGTTCCACGCCGCGGCCGGTGAGGCCAGCGGCCAGGACGAGGTCGACCGGGCGCTGGCCACGCTCAGGGCGCCCGGCCCGGCCGCCCTGCCCAAGGGGCTGAGCGCGCCGACGCTGGAGAAGGTCACCCGGACCCTGCGCGGCAGCGCGGAGGGGCTGACCGCGACCGGCATGGCGGCGGCGGTCGGCATCTCGCGGATCACGGCCCGGCGGTACCTGGAGCACCTGGTGGACGCGGGGCGGGCCGGACGCAGTCCCCAGTACGGACAGGTCGGCCGGCCGGAGCTGCAGTACCGGTGGGTGAAGGGATGACGGGGGGGGGTCCGGCACGACGGGTCACGCGGTCCGCACGGCAGGTCACGAAGTCCGCGCAACGGGTCACGACGGACACGCCGGGTCACGACTCGGTACCGGGAGTGCTCGCCCGCCCCGCAAGGTCATTGACCTGACCCGACCACTGCTTCTACGTTCGGGCAACCGAACAAGGCCACAAAGACGTCGGCCAGCAGGAGGTCGTACCCGTGCGTCCCACCGCCGCCCCCCTTGCCCTCGTGACCCTGCTCACCGCCTGCGCGCTCAGCGCCTGTGGCAGCGACTCCGGCAGCGACCCGGACACCGTGCAGATCTCCTACAAACAGTCGACGGACAACTCGGTCCGGGTCATGGACGACTACCTCGCCGACATCAAGGAGCAGTTCGAGAAGGCCAACCCGGGCAAGAAGGTCGAGCTGGTCCCGATCAAGGCCCCGGACTCGGAGTACTACACGAAGCTCCAGCAGATGCTCCGCTCGCCGAGGACGGCACCCGACCTGGTCTACGAGGACACCTTCCTCATCAACTCCGACATCACCAGCGGCTATCTCAAGCCCCTGGACCCGTACCTCGGCAAGTGGGAGGACTGGGGCAACTTCATCGACACGGCGAAGTCGGCGGCGGAGGCCCAGGACGGGAAGACGTACGGCGTCCCGGACGGCACGGACACCCGGGGCCTGTGGTTCGACAAGGGCATCTTCAAGCGGGCGGGCCTGCCCGCCGACTGGCAGCCGAAGAACTGGGACGACATCCTCGACGCGGCCCGCACGATCAAGGAGAAGGTCCCCGGCGTCACCCCGATGAACGTGTACACGGGCAAGCCCGCGGGCGAGGCGGCCACCATGCAGGGCTTCGAGATGCTCCTGTACGGGACGGCCACCGGCGCCACCGAGAGCCCGCTGTACGACACCGCGTCCAAGAAGTGGATCACGGGCAGCCAGGGCTTCAAGGACTCGCTGCGGTTCGTCGAGACGGTCTTCAAGGAGAAGCTCGGCCCGGACGTCTCGGACGCCCTCGACCCCAACTTCGCGACCAGCGTCCGCGGTGACCTCCTGCCCGGGGGCAAGCTCGGCATCAACCTGGACGGCTCCTGGCTGCCGCAGGACTGGCAGAAGGGCAGCGGCCACGAGTGGCCCGAGTGGTCCGAGAAGCTCGGTCTCGCGTACATGCCGACGCAGCACGGCCAGTCCCCCGAGAAGGTGAGCATGTCGGGCGGCTGGACCTGGGCGATCCCGAGCAAGGCCGGCAACCCCGACCTGGCCTTCGAGTTCGTCAAGACGATGCAGACGAAGGCGAACGCGCAGAAGTGGTACATCGCCAACTCCGGCATCGCGGTACGCACGGACGTGGCCGAGGACCCGGCGTACGTGAAGGCGCAGCCCGGCATCAAGTTCTTCACGGACCTGGTGGCGAGCACGCACTACCGTCCCGCGTACCCCGCGTACCCGAAGGTCTCCACGGCGATCCAGGAGGCCATGGAAGGGGTGACGACCGGTGACAGCTCGGTGGCCGAGGCGGCGCGCGACTACGACGAGGAACTGAAGTCGGTCACGGACGGCCAGGTCGTCGAGAAGTGAGCACGGCGTGACCCTCACCCAGCGGAAGGCCGGCCCCGGTGGGCGGCGCGCGGCGGTGGTCAAGGAGGGCGGAGCCCGCTCCCCGCGCCTGCGCACCCTCACCCGGGCCCTGCCCGTCGCCCCCGCACTCGTCCTCCTCGTCCTCTTCCTGGCCGGGCCGATCGCGTACTGCGCCTACATCGCCTTCACCGACCTGCAGCTCACCGGTCAGGCCGAGTCGTCCTTCACCGGCTTCGACAACTTCCGTACCGCCTTCAAGGACGACGCGTTCCTCAACGCGGTGTGGCTGACGCTCGTCTTCACGGTCCTCAGCTCGATCGTCGGGCAGAACACGCTGGGCCTCGCCCTGGCCTCGCTGATGCAGCGTGCGTCGAAGCCGGTGCGTACGCTCACCGGCGGCATCGTCGTCACCGCCTGGGTGCTCCCGGAGGTGGTGGCCGGCTTCCTGCTGTACGCCTTCTTCCGCCGCGAGGGCACGCTGAACGCGATCCTCGACCAGTTGCATCTGCCGTCCCAGAACTGGCTGTTCACGCTGCCGATCCTGGCGGTGTCGTTCGCGAACGTGTGGCGCGGGACGGCCTTCTCGATGCTGGTCTACTCGGCCGCCCTGAACGAGATCCCGAAGGAGATCACCGAGGCCGCGGAGGTCGACGGCGCGGGCGGCTGGCGCCGGATGTGGCACATCACGCTGCCGATGATCCGCCGGTCCATCGGCACGAACCTGATGCTCAACACCCTGCAGACGCTCTCGGTCTTCGGCCTCATCTGGGTCATGACGAGGGGCGGCCCGGGCAACCGCAGCCAGACCCTCCCGCTCTTCATGTACGAGCAGGCCTTCCAGAAGAGCATGATCGGCTACGGGACCGCCGTCGCCCTGCTGCTGCTGGTGGTCGGCTCCCTGTTCTCGCTGGTCTACCTGCGCCTGCTGCGGACGGAGGTCTGAGATGGCCGCGCGTACGACACTCAACACCCGCCGCGCCACCCGTCGTCTCGCCGCCGACGCGGGCCTCCTGTGCGTCGCGGCCGGTTTCGTCCTGCCGCTGGCCTGGGTGGTGCTGTCCTCCCTCGACCCGCGCGCCGGGCTGAAGGTGAAGGTGCCGGACGGGGTCACGCTCGACAACTTCGACGCGGTCCTCAAGCCGGACATCACCTTCACACCGCTGCTCAACAGCCTCCTGCTGTGCGGCAGCGCGACCCTGCTGACGGTGGTCTGCGCGGCGCTGGCGGCGTACCCGCTCTCGCGCTTCCGGTCCCGGCTGAACCGGCCGTTCCTGCTCACGATCCTCTTCGCGACGAGCCTGCCGATCACCGCGATCATGGTTCCGGTGTACGCGCTGTTCGTCCAGGTGAACCTGATCGACACCATGCAGGGCACGATCTTCTTCTTCACCGCGTCCCAGCTGCCGTTCGCCATCTGGCTGATGAAGAACTTCATGGACGGTGTGCCGAAGGAGCTGGAGGAGGCGGCCTGGACGGACGGCGCCTCGTCGTTGCAGTCGCTGCTGCGCATCGTGCTGCCCTTGATGGGCCCGGGCATCGCGGTGGTGACCGTCTTCTCGTTCGTGGCGATGTGGGGGAACTTCTTCGTCCCGTTCATGCTGCTGCTCTCACCGGACCAGATGCCGGCGTCGGTGAGCATCAACGACTTCTTCGGCAACCGCGGGACGGTGGTCTACGGGCAGCTCGCCGCGTTCTCGATCATCTACTCGACGCCGGTGATCCTGCTGTACGTGCTGGTGGCGCGGCGCCTGGGCGGCGGGTTCGCGCTGGGCGGGGCGGTCAAGGGCTGACCGCCCCGCCAGGGCCGGCGCCGGCCGTGGTGCCGACGCCGCTCGTCGGTCAGCTGGTGGTCACCGCCGTGTCGTCGACGACGAAGCTGGTCTGCAGGGAGGTGTCCTCCACGCCGCTGAACTTCAGGGCGACGGTGGACCCCGCGAACGAGGACAGGTCGAAGGTCTTCTGGACGTACCCCGTGGCCTTGTTGAGGTTCGAGTAGGTCGCGAGGGTGGTGGAGCCCGCGGTGACGGTCAGCTTGTCGTAGGCGGTGCTGGTGGACGTCTCCGCGCTGTCGATGTGCAGCCAGAAGGTGAAGGAGGCCTTGCAGCCGCTCGGGACGGTCACCGACTGGGAGAGCGTGTCGGTGTGGGTGCTGCCGTAGCCGTCCAGCCAGGCCTTGTACGAACCGCCGTGGGCGGCCTGGCCGGTGGAGCTGGTGATGACACCGCTGGACGCCGTCCAGGTGGTGGCGCCGGACTCGAAGCCGGCGTTGCCGAGCAGCTGCGCCGGGGTGCAGGTGCCGCCGCCGGTGGGACTGACGGTCCAGGTGAAGCTGGCGGTGCCCTTCGCGCCGGTGCTGTCGGTGACGGTGACGACGGTGCTGTAGGTCCCGGCGGCGGTCGGGGTGCCGGTGATCGCGCCGGAGCCGCTGATCGACAGGCCGGTGGGCAGGCCGGTGGCCGCGTAGGTCAGTGAGCCGCTGTTGCTGCTGCTCGCGGAGACCTGCAGGCTGACGGCGGTGCCGACGGTGGAGGACTGGCTGCCCGGGTTGGTGACGGTGACGCCGCCCGTCGGCGGGGTGACGTGGCTGCCGACGTTGATGCCGGCGAAGGCGTTCGCGACACCCGCGTACTGGGTGGAGTTCGCCCCGTACAGGGAGGTCGCGGCGTTCAGGGCGGCGGTGCGGGCGCCGGCGTAGTTGGTGCTGGACGTCATGTACGTCGTCAGCGCCTTGTACCAGATCTGCAGGGCCGCGGCGCGGCCGATGCCGGCGACGGCGACCCCGTCGGAGGTCGGGCTGTTGTACGTGACGCCGTTGACGGTCTTGCTGCCGCTGCCCTCGGAGAGCAGGTAGAACATGTGGTTCGCCGGGCCCGAGGAGTAGTGGACGTCCAGGTTGCCGAGGCCGGAGTACCAGCTGTCGGAGGAGCCGCCGTCCTTGTCCGGCTCGTCCATGTAGCGCAGCGGGGTGCCGTCGCCGTTGATGTTGATCTTCTCGCCGATGAGGTAGTCGCCGACGTCGGTGGAGTTGTTCAGGTAGAACTCCACGCCGGTGCCGAAGATGTCGGAGGTCGCCTCGTTCAGCCCGCCCGACTCACCGGTGTAGTTCAGGTTCGCGGTGTTGGAGGTGACGCCGTGGCTCATCTCGTGGCCCGCGACGTCGATCGAGGTGAGCGCGTGGGTGCCGCCCGAGCCGTCGCCGTACGTCATGCAGAAGCAGCTGTCGTCCCAGAAGGCGTTGACGTACGCCGAGCTGTAGTGGACGCGGGAGTAGGCCGCGACGCCGTCGTTCTTGATGCCGCTGCGGCCGAAGGTGTTCTTGTAGAAGTCCCAGGTCGCCTGGGCGCCGTAGGCGGCGTCCGCTCCGGCGGTCTGGGTGTTGGAGCCGGATCCGTTGCCCCACACGTCGTCCGCGTCGGTCATCAGGCTGCCGGTGCCGGACGTGCCGCCGTTGAGCGAGTACGTCTTGTGTCCGCCGCGCGTGGTGTCGTACAGCTGGTACGTCGAACCGGACAGCGTGGTGCTCAGCGCGACCGTGCCGCTGTACTGGGTGTTGCCGGTGCCGGTCTTGACGTCCTCGTACCGGTACAGCTCCTTGCCGGTGCTCGCGTCGGTGATCACGTGCAGCCGGCTGGGCGTGCCGTCGTGCTGGAGGCCGCCGACCACGGTCTCCCAGGCGAGTGCGGGCGCGCCGCTGCCCGCCCAGATCACCTTGCGGGCGCTGTCGGCGGTGGCCCCGTCCGCGTCGAGCGCCCTGGCGGCCTTGAGGGCCTTGCCCTGGGCGGCCGTCTTGGTGAACGTCGCGGTGGTGGAGGCGACCTTGACGGTGCGCCGGTTGTTGAAGGTGGTGCTCACCGTGCCGGATGCGTCGGCGGCGGGCGGGGTGTGCACGACCAGGTCGCCGCCGAGCACCGGCAGGCCGGCATAGGTGCGCTCGTAGCGGGTGTGCAGGGTGCCGTCCCGGTCCTTGACGACGTCCCTGGCGACCAGCTTCTCCTTGGCCTCCAGGCCCAGGACGCCGGCGGTCGCGGGGGTCTTCTTCGACGCGCTCGCGAGCAGCGCGGCGTGCTGGGCCGGGCTGAGCTTCGTCTGCAGTCCCCCGGTGCGCAGGGGGGAGGGGTGGGCGGCGGCGGGTTCGGCGGACGCGGGGCCGGTCTGGACACCGACGGCCAGCAGGGCGGCGGTGGCCACCAGGGCTCCGGCCGCGGTCGCCCGGCGGGGGATTCGTCTCACTCGTACTCCTACTGCGACGGCCGCGGATGGCGGCCGGTGACAGCCCGGACAGACGGGATGTGCTGTCCGGGACGAGCTGAGCAGGCTGAGCAGGGGGTGCGGGCCCAAGGGCACGGAGCGGGCTGGGGGACCCGCGCCGTGGCTGGGGGAAGGGTCGCACTGCTGACCTGTACATGTCAGCAGCACGCAGGGTGAACGAGGGTTATCCCTCTACCGCAGGGGCCGCGGGGCACGGACACGGGCGGTACGGGTCACAGAGCGGGCCTGCCCGTCGTGAACAGCCACGTCCCGAACAGGTCGTCGAGCTGCTGTCCGGAGACCTTCTCGGCGAGGCGGACGAAGTCGGCGGTGTTCGCGTCGCCGTAGCGGTGCAGCTTCGTCCAGGCCGGCAGGAGCTCGAAGAAGGCGGTGTCCCCGATGCGCTCGCGCAGTACCTGGAGCGTCATCGCGCCGCGCTGGTAGACCGCCGAGGCGAACATGGTGTCGCGCTGCGGGTCGCCGACCTCGATCTGCCAGAAGGCGCTGTCGGCGGGGCGGGCGGCGTAGGCGGCGAGGAAGGAGTCGTGCGCCGAGCGGGTGCCCTGGTGTTCGGCCCACAGCCACTGGGCGTAGGTGGCGAAGCCCTCGTTGAGCCAGATGTGCTGCCAGCGCTCCACCGACACCGAGTCGCCGAACCACTGGTGGGCCAGCTCGTGCACGATCGTCGACTCGCTGCGCACGGCCGAGTAGACGGGCTTGCTCTGCACCTCCAGGGAGAACCCGGCGGCGGGCATGTCGTCGACGATCGCGCCGGTCTCCTCGAACGGGTACGGCCCGAACACCTGCGACCAGTAGTCGGTCGCCGCGGCCGTGACGGCGTACACGTCGACGGCGTTGCTGTCGGCCAGCGTCGGGTCGACGGCGACGTAGATCGGTGTGCCGCCCGGGGTCCGGCCGGTCCTGACGTCGAACTTCCCGATGGTGGCGGTCGCCAGGTAGGTCGCCATGGGCCGGGACTCACGCCAGTGGGCGTACGTCGAACCGCCCTTGTCGTACGTCGAGACGAGCCGGCCGTTGGAGACACCGGTCAGGCCCTTGGGGGCCTTGATGCGGATGTCGTAGGTGGCCTTGTCGGACGGGTGGTCGCTGGACGGGAACCAGGTGGAGGCGGCGTTGGGTTCGCAGGCGACGAAGACGCCGTCGCCGGTCTTCATCCAGCCGTAGTCCGAGCCGAACACGATCGGGCCGGTGAGGGGTTCGGGGACGCCGCCGTAGGTGACCGTGACCGTGAAGTCGCGGTTCTTGGCGAGCGCGCCCCGCGGGGTGACGCGCAGTTCGTCGCCGTCCCGCGTGAACGCGGCAGGCCTGCCGTTCACCTCGACCTTCGTGACCTCCAGTCGCTGCAGGTCGAGGTCGAAGGACGACAGGCGCATGGTGGCGCGCGCGGTGAGGGTGGTGCGCCCGTCGAGGCGGTCGGTGCCGGGGTCGTAAGCGATGTCGAGGGCGTAGTGGCGGGCGTCGAAGCCGCCGTTGCCGAGCAGCGGGAAATACAGGTCGCCGACGCCGGGGGCGCCCGGGGTGGGGGCGGAGCCGGCGGCGACGGCGAAGAAGGAGGCCACCGCGGTGGCGGCGGCGACTGCACGTACGGAACGTGCCGAACGTCTCGGACGCGGGAGTGCCATGTGTCGTCCCCTTCGATCGTGTGCCGATCAGACGAAACGGTCACGCAGACTCTCCGGCCTTCCGTACGGACATGTACATGACTTTGCCAAACCACGGGCCCTCGCCGGATGGACCATTACCGAGCACCGCCACCGGGCACCGGGCACCGGCTGATTCGCGCCGCGCGTCGCGATGCCGCGCGCGACCGCCGGGCGCACGCCGAAGGGGCGGACGGGGACGCCCCTTCGGCACCGGCCGGCCGCGAGCGCCCGCCCCGCGGCCGGCGGGCGTCCCCGCGCCTGCCCATCGGCGCTGCTCACGCGGCATGCCGGAGCGCCGCGGGCCCGGTACGTCACGGCCGCCGGCGCACGCCGCACCGGATCCGGACACGTCGGCCGGTTCACGGGTCCACCGGACGCCCGTCCGAAACCGTAGCTTCGTACAATCCGTGATCCTGGCCGAACAGAACGTAGTCATCGCAGCCCCGGGCCCGTACGTTGTGCGCGTGCACCAAGAGTCGACCCCCCGGCCCACCCTGCCCTTCGACGCCCCGGCCGCCCGCGCGCTGCGCACCGCCCTCGGCATGGGGCCCGAGCACGTCGCGTACGGGATGCGGACCTCTTTCGGACTGCCCCATGTGACACCCGACCTGGTCGTCGCCTGGGAACGCGGTTCGGCCAGTCCGGGCACCGGTGAACTGACCGCGCTGGCGGGCGTGTTGTGGTGCTCTCCGGGTGAACTCGTCGGCGCGCCCAGGACCCTGCGCGAGCACCGCGTCGTACGGGGTCTCGCGGCCGACGACGTCGCGCGGGCCGTGGGGCTCGAACTCCTCGCGTACATACGGATGGAGGAGGCGGACGAGTGGCGCGGCAGCGAGCGGCAGTCTGCGGCGCTCGCCGAGGTGCTCACCCTCTCGCCGGCCGACCGCGTCACGGTCACCGGGCTCGGGCCGAAGCTCGCGGGGATGCTGCGCGGTGCGGTCACGACACGCTGGCAGGCGTACGTCCGCCCGGTGGCCAGGCTGCTGCCGATGGAGCGGCGGACCGTGGGGCACGCGCTGCGGGCGATGCACACCGCGTACCAGGGGCAGATGGTGACGACGCTGAGCTGGGGCCGCGACGTGGCGGCCGCCGACGCCGAGGACGCGGGCCGGGACTTCCTGGACCGCGTCGTCGAGCACTTCTGGTCGACGGTCCGGCACGAGAGCGGCCGCTGACGGCCCGCTCCGCCCGGCGGTGCGTGTCCCCGGGCGGGAGACGGGGAGGGGGGCCCGGTCCTCAGAAGACCGACTCGGCCTCGTCCATCCGGTCCTTCGGGACCGTCTTCAGTTCCGTCACCGCCTCGGCCAGCGGGACCATCACCACGTCCGTGCCGCGCAGCGCCGTCATCCGGCCGAACTCACCGTGGTGCGCCGCCTCCACCGCGTGCCAGCCGAAGCGCGTCGCGAGCACCCGGTCGTACGCGGTCGGCGTGCCGCCCCGCTGGATGTGGCCGAGGATGACCGGCTTGGCCTCCTTGCCGAGGCGCCGCTCCAGCTCGTACGCCAGCGCCGTCCCGATGCCCTGGAAGCGCTCGTGGCCGAACTGGTCGATGGCGCCGTGGCCGTAGTCCATGGTGCCCTCTACGGGGTGCGCGCCCTCGGCCACGCACACGACCGCGAACTTCTTGCCGCGCGCGAAGCGCTCCTCGACCATCTTGATCAGGTCGGTCGGGTCGAAGGGCCGCTCGGGCAGGCAGATGCCGTGGGCGCCGGCGGCCATGCCGGACTCCAGCGCGATCCAGCCGGCGTGCCGGCCCATGACCTCGACGACCATCACCCGCTGGTGGGACTCGGCGGTCGTCTTGAGGCGGTCCATCGCCTCCGTGGCGACCCCGACGGCGGTGTCGAAGCCGAAGGTGCGGTCGGTCGACGAGATGTCGTTGTCGATCGTCTTGGGCACCCCGACCACCGGCAGGCCGGCGTCCGACAGCATCCGCGCCGCCGTGAGCGTGCCCTCGCCGCCGATCGGGATCAGTACGTCGATACCGAACTCGCGCGCCATGTCCTGCGCGTTCTCGCACGCCTCGCGCAGCCGGTCGCGCTGCAGGCGGGAGGAGCCGAGGATGGTGCCGCCGCGGGCCAGGATGCCGCTGACGGCGTCCAGGTCGAGGGAGCGGTAACGGCCTTCGAGCAGTCCCGCGTAGCCGTCCTCGAAGCCGACGACCTCGGCGCCGTAGTGGGTGACGGCCCGGTGCACGACCGACCGGATCACGGCGTTCAGTCCCGGACAGTCGCCGCCTGCGGTGAGAACTCCGATGCGCATCGTGCTGTGTCTCCTGCTCGCTGTTCGCTACGTACTGTCGATACGTGCGGTTCGGTACGTGAGAGCCGGTCCGATTGTTTCACGCGCGACAGGGGACCGCCGTCCGCGCCCTCCGTGACCTTCCGCGCCCCCGGCCTGACGGGCGCCTTATCCATGCCCGGAGGTACTGTCAAGAGGGCTCGGCCGAGGGTACCCGGCCGCGGTCCGACCGACGTCTGAGGAAACGGAGAGCACGCGTGACGCGCAGCGTGTACGTGACCGGGATCGACCGGGGTGACGGCCGCCAGGTCATCGAGCTGGGAGTCATGGAGCTCCTGACCCGCCAGGTGGACCGGGTGGGGGTGTTCCGGCCACTGGTCCACGACGGGCCCGACCGTCTCTTCGAGCTGCTGCGGGCCCGTTACCGTCTCGCGCAGGACCCGGCGACGGTCTACGGCATGGACTACCACGAGGCGTCCACGCTCCAGGCCGAGCGGGGCACCGACGAGCTGGTCTCGCAGCTCGTGGACCGCTTCCTGCGGGTGGCCCGCGCGTACGACGTCGTCCTCGTCCTCGGCACGGACTACGCCGACACCCAGTTCCCGGACGAGCTCGCGCTCAACGCCCGCCTGGCCAACGAGTTCGGCGCCTCCGTGATCCCGGTCGTGGGGGGCCGCGGGCAGACCGCCGAGTCGGTGCTCGCGGAGACCCGCAACGCGTTCCGTGCCTACGACGGCCTGGGCTGCGACGTGCTGGCGATGGTGGTGAACCGGGTCGCCCCCGCCGACCGCGGGGAGATCCACGGGCTGCTCGACAACCGCCTGCCCGTGCCGTGCCACGTGCTGCCGGACGAGCCCGCGCTCTCCGCGCCCACGGTCGCCCAGGTCACGCACGCCCTCGGCGGCAAGGTGCTGCTCGGCGACGACGCGGGGCTCGCCCGCGACGCGATGGGCTTCGTCTTCGGCGGCGCCATGCTGCCGAACTTCCTGGGCGCGCTGACCCCCGGCTGCATGGTCGTGACGCCCGGCGACCGCGCCGACCTGGTGGTGGGCGCCCTCGCCGCCCACAGCGCCGGCACCCCGCCCATCGCGGGCGTGCTGCTCACCCTGAACGAGCGTCCCAGCGACCTCGTCCTCACCCTGGCCGCCCGCCTCGCCCCCGGCACCCCGGTGGTCGCGGTGGAGACCGGCTCCTTCCTCACGGCGTCCGAACTGTTCGCCATGGAGGGCAAGCTGAACGCGGCCACGCCCCGCAAGGCGGAGACGGCGCTCGGCCTCTTCGAGCGGTACGTGGACACCGCCGACCTGCTCAAGCGCGTCTCGGCGCCCAGCAGCGGCCGCGTCACGCCGATGATGTTCGAGCACACCCTGCTGGAGCGGGCCCGCTCCGACAGGCGGCGCATCGTGCTGCCCGAGGGCACCGAGGCACGCATCCTGCACGCCGCCGAGGTGCTGCTGCGCCGCGGTGTCTGCGACCTCACCCTGCTGGGCCCCGTCGACCGGATCCGCAAGGGGGCGGCCGACCTCGGCATCGACCTGGGCGCGGCGCAGCTCATCGACCCGCAGACCTCGGAGCTGCGCCACCGGTTCGCCGAGCGGTACGCCGAGCTGCGGGCGCACCGGGGCGTGTCGGTCGAGCTGGCGTACGACGTCGTCTCGGACGTGAACTACTTCGGCACGCTGATGGTCCAGGAGGGCCTGGCGGACGGCATGGTGTCGGGTTCCGTGCACTCGACCGCGGCCACCATCCGGCCGGCCTTCGAGATCATCAAGACGAAGCCGGAGGCCTCCATCGTCTCCTCGGTGTTCTTCATGTGCCTCGCCGACAAGGTCCTCGTGTACGGCGACTGCGCGGTCAACCCGGACCCGGACGCGGAGCAGCTGGCCGACATCGCCGTCCAGTCGGCCGGCACCGCCGCGCAGTTCGGGGTGGAGCCGCGGATCGCGATGCTGTCGTACTCGACCGGCACGTCCGGTTCGGGCGCGGACGTCGACAAGGTGCGCACGGCCACCGAGCTGGTCCGCGCCCGCCGCGGCGACCTGCGGATCGAGGGGCCGATCCAGTACGACGCGGCCGTCGAGCCGTCCGTCGCGGCGACCAAGCTGCCGGGGTCGGAGGTCGCCGGGCAGGCGTCCGTGCTGATCTTCCCGGACCTCAACACCGGCAACAACACGTACAAGGCCGTGCAGCGCTCGGCCGGCGCGATCGCCGTCGGACCGGTCCTGCAGGGCCTGCGCAAACCGGTCAACGACCTGTCCCGCGGCGCGCTGGTCGGGGACATCGTGAACACGGTCGCCATCACCGCGATCCAGGCCCAGGCCGGGCCCCCGGCCCCGGCCGTCCCCGCGCACCAGGACCCGTCCACGACCGGCGCCCCGGACTCGAACCCGACTCCGACTCCGACCCCGACCCCGACCCCGACTCCGACCCCGAAGGCTTCCGCCCAGTGACCGCCACCCGCGTCCTCGTCCTCAACTCCGGCTCCTCGTCCGTGAAGTACCAGCTGCTCGACATGGGCGACGGCAGCCGGCTGGCCGCGGGCCTCGTCGAGCGCATCGGCGAGCAGACCTCCCGGCTCAAGCACTCCCCGCTGGCGTCGGGCGGCGACGACCGCGAGACGACCGGACCGATCGCCGACCACGAGGCCGCGCTGAAGGCCGTCGCGCGGGAGCTGTCCGGGGACGGGCTCGGTCTGGACTCCCCCGAGCTGGCCGCGATCGGGCACCGGGTCGTGCACGGCGGCAAGCGGTTCACGCGGCCCACCGTCGTCGACGACGCGGTCCTCGCCGAGATCGAGCGCCTCATCCCGGTGGCGCCGCTGCACAACCCGGCCAACCTCACCGGCATCCGTACCGCGCAGGCGCTGCGCCCGGACCTGCCCCAGGTCGCCGTCTTCGACACCGCGTTCCACACGACGATGCCGGAGGCCGCGGCCCGCTACGCGATCGACGTGGAGACCGCCGACAGGCACCGCGTGCGCCGGTACGGCTTCCACGGCACCTCGCACGCGTACGTGTCCCGCGAGAGCGCCCGTCTCCTGGGCCGGGCCCCCGAGGACGTGAACGTCATCGTGCTGCACCTGGGCAACGGCGCCTCGGCGTCGGCGGTCGAGGGCGGCAGGTGCGTCGACACCTCCATGGGCCTCACTCCGCTGGAGGGGCTCGTGATGGGGACGCGCTCGGGAGACGTGGATCCCGCGGTCATCTTCCATTTGGCGCGCGTTGGCGGAATGTCCACGGACGAGATCGACACTCTGCTCAACAAGAAGAGCGGGCTCATCGGGCTGTGCGGTGACAACGACATGCGGGAGATCCGCCGGCGCATCGACGAGGACGCCGAGGATGCCGCGCCGGCCCGGCTCGCCTTCGACATCTACATACACCGGCTGAGGAAATACATCGGCGCGTACTACGCGGTACTGGGACGGGTCGACGCGGTCGTCTTCACCGCCGGGGTCGGGGAGAACTCCGCCCCCGTGCGCGAGGCGGCGATCGCGGGCCTGGAGGGGCTGGGCCTGGCCGTCGACGGCGAGCTGAACGCCGTACGGTCCGGCGGGCCGCGGCTGATCTCGCCGCCGGGCGCGCGGGTCGCGGTGGCCGTCGTGCCGACCGACGAGGAACTGGAGATCGCGAACCAGACCTACGCGCTGGTACGGGAGGGCGACGCCTGACGGGGCGTGGCCGGTTGCCGAGATGAACAGTGGAAAAGCGGAGGAAAAAGCGGAAACGCGGAAAAGACCGGCCCGGGAATGGCCCGTCGGATTCACGCCTGAGCGCGCGTCCGCCCATATGTATCTTCCGCCAGCCGGAATATTCCGAAGCGAAACAAACCGATAGGATCGCCCCCATGCGCCGTTCCAAAATCGTCTGCACACTCGGCCCCGCCGTCGACTCCCACGAACAGCTCGTCTCGCTCATCGAGGCCGGCATGAACGTGGCCCGTTTCAACTTCAGCCACGGCTCGCACGCCGAGCACCAGGGCCGGTACGACCGGGTCCGGGCCGCCGCCCAGGAGACGGGCCGCGCCATCGGCGTCCTCGCCGACCTGCAGGGCCCGAAGATCCGGCTCGAGACCTTCGCCGAGGGCCCCGTGGAGCTGGAGCGCGGTGACGAGTTCACCATCACGACCGAGGACGTCCCGGGCGACAAGTCGATCTGCGGCACCACGTACAAGGGTCTGCCGGGCGACGTCTCCAAGGGCGACCAGGTCCTGATCAACGACGGCAACGTCGAGCTGCGGGTCGTCGAGGTCGAGGGCCCGAACGTCAGGACGATCGTCATCGAGGGCGGTGTCATCTCGGACCACAAGGGCATCAACCTGCCCGGTACGGCCGTGAACGTGCCGGCGCTGTCCGAGAAGGACGTCGACGACCTGCGCTTCGCCCTGCGGATGGGCTGCGACCTGGTCGCGCTCTCCTTCGTGCGCGACGCCCACGACGTGAACGACGTGCACAAGATCATGGACGAGGAGGGCCGCCGGGTCCCCGTCATCGCCAAGGTGGAGAAGCCGCAGGCGGTGGAGAACATGGAGGCCGTCGTGGCGGCCTTCGACGGTGTCATGGTGGCCCGCGGCGACCTGGCCGTCGAGTACCCCCTGGAGCGGGTCCCGATGGTGCAGAAGCGCCTCGTGGAGCTGTGCCGGCGCAACGCCAAGCCGGTGATCGTCGCGACCCAGATGATGGAGTCGATGATCACCAACTCCCGCCCGACGCGCGCCGAGGCCTCCGACGTGGCCAACGCGATCCTGGACGGGGCGGACGCGGTCATGCTGTCGGCCGAGTCCAGCGTCGGCGCGTACCCGATCGAGACCGTGAAGACGATGTCGAAGATCGTCGTCGCGGCCGAGCAGGAGCTGCTCTCCAAGGGCCTGCAGCCGCTCGTGCCGGGCAAGAAGCCGCGTACGCAGGGTGGTTCGGTGGCCCGCGCCGCGTGCGAGATCGCCGACTTCCTCGGCGGCCGGGGCCTGGTGGCCTTCACCGATTCGGGTGACACCGCGCGCCGCCTGTCCCGCTACCGCGCGGCGCAGCCGATCGTGGCCTTCACCACGGAGGAGGGCACCCGCAACCAGCTCGCGCTGAGCTGGGGCGTCGAGTCCTACGTCGTGCCGTTCGTGAACAGCACCGACGAGATGGTCGAGCTGGTCGACAACGAACTGCGCAAGCTCAACCGCTTCAGCGAGGGCGACGTCGTCGTGATGACCGCCGGTTCGCCCCCCGGCGTCCCCGGCACCACCAACATGGTCCGCGTGCACCACCTGGGCGCCTGAACCGCCCCCGTACGACGCGTACGCCACCGAGGGCGCCTCCTGGACCACAGGGGGCGCCCCGGTGCGTTCCGGCGCCGCTTACGGCAGGTTGTCGGCCAGCTGCTGCCAGGCCTCGTGCTCGGCCCGCCGGGGATGGTCCCCGACGTGGGGAGCCACGGCACGCGTGACCGCGAGCAACCGCTTGGCCTGCCGGAGGCGAAGGATCTGTCCGCGCTCCAACTCCCTCCAGCGCGGGGCGAGTTCGGCAGCCTCCTCACGGCGCACGGGCAGCGCGTCCAGGGCCCGGTCGAGCAGCGGCCGCGGGTCGAGCAGGGGCACGTCCGGGTGCGGCCCCACGTTCGTCAGCAGCCAGGCCCTGAGCCACAGGTCACGCATCAGCCATTCGCCGCCCTGCGGACCGGCCGACCGCTCGGCTGCCGCCATCAGAGCCGACCACGCCGCTCCGACCGCGCGCCACCGCCCGGCGGGCATCTCCACGGGATCCTGCTGCAGCCGAGCGGCGAACATCTGGGCCGCGAGCAGCCACTGGTTCACGTCGCCGTCGGCTCGCGCGGCCTCCGGCGCCGACCAGCGGCGCACGTGTCCGTCGAGGTCCAGCCGGTCCAGCTCGTCGAAAAGACGGCTCATCACAGAGCTCCAGGTCGAACACCTGCACCGTGCGGGGGCCGGAGCACAGCAGCGCCCCGGCCCCCGCGCGAGCGGGAGAACCGGGGCGCCGCCCTGTGCGGCTCCCGAACCGGACCGAGGGGTCTAGCCGAGCGGCGTGTTGTACTGCCGCATCCCGGGGATCGTCAGGTCGCCGCCGAACTGGGCGGCCTGCACGACCTTCACCTTCGTGAAGTAGATCAGCGGGATGTTCAGCGGCGGCGGGTGCTCCGGGTCGAACGTGATCGGGATCAGCCCGAGCAGGTTGCCCGAGATGCTCTCCGTGTACATGACCGTCTTGCCGTCCTTGATGGTGGACGTCGTGCCGCTGCCCGCCTGGACGTGGTAGCGCACCCCGGCGTCCTTGTCGTCGACCGTCTGGTGCAGGTCGCCGATGTCGGTGCCGTCGGAGATCACGTACTTCAGGACCTCCTTGACCGAGCCGTTGGCGGTCTTCACCTTGACGACGCCCTGGTAGTCGGCGCCCTTGAGCGTCAGGGAGCTGGCCTCCAGCATCCAGGGGTCGTCGGCCAGGGCCGGGATGCCCGTCTCGACGCCGCCCTCGTCGTCCGTGGCGGCCGGGCAGTCGTCCGGGTCCGTGGTGGAGCTTGCGGAGGGGCTGGGCGTCGGGGTCGGGGTCGGGGAGGCCGTGGCCCCGTCGGCCGCGTCCTCCGCCTTCTCCGTGGCGTCCGCGGCCGGCCCGGTCGCCTCGTCGGTCGCGTCCCCCGCCGGGTCATCGGCCTTGCCGGCGGTGTCCTTCGGGTCCTCGGCGGCTTCCGAGGCGCTCTTCGTCGCCGAGGCGCTCGGCGTGGCGGACGGCTCCGCGGTGGGGGTCGCGGACTCCTTCTCGCCGGGCGTGAGGATGTCCTCGAGCGCGTCGCCGATGCCCTCCAGGAGACCGCCGCCGCTCTGCGAGGGCGTGGGCGCCGGGGTGGACGCGCCGCCCCCGGATCCGGCCGGGGCGCTCGCGGAGGCGGACGGGGAGGGCTCGGGCTCGTCCTCGGAACCTGAATCCGAGGAAGAGCCGTCGCCCGCCGGGCCGTCGCCCGCGGAGTCGCCGCCGGACGGGTCCTGGCCGTCGTCGGTGGCGGGAGCGCTCGTCGAGGCGGAGGGCGACGGGGTCGGCGACGCCGTCGTGTCCTTGTCCTTGTCCTCGTCGGCGTCCTTCTTGCTGTCGTCCAGCGCCTCGACGCAGTCCTTGTACTCGTCGATCGTGAGGTTCTTCGCCGACGGCTTGTCGTCGGCCGAGGCGAGGGTCGGCGTGAACCCCATGCCCATGAGGATGGCGGTCGGCATCGACGCGATGGCTATCGCCTTGCCCGCGGGCACGTGCAGCCTGGTGAAGAGCGGCTTCCTGGGGGCTGCGTGCCGCGGCCCGGTTCTCGCACGGGTCTCGCCCGCGGAGTCCGCGTAGTGGACCTCGTCAGCCGGCACTGTGCCTCCCGTTCGCCCCGTTGACCGGGCTCGTTCCTGACAGATCGTTCGGCTCGGTCGTCCCGGCGGCCGGCGGTACGGCCTGCGGAGCGCCTCCCTTGTCCGTACGGTCCGTCCCGGTCCGGTGTGCGTCCGGCTCGTCGCCCGGCACCCAGGCGACCGCCATCCCGCCGCCGATCAGGGCCAGCAGGAAACCGATCAGGAAGCCGCCGAGGTTCGACACGGGGATGGAGACCAGCCCGAGCAGGATCGCCGCGACACCGGCGAAGACCCGCACATGCTTCTGGAACCAGAGGCTGAGTCCGAGAACACCCAGGAGTACCCCGATGATGAGCGAGCCGGCACCCGCGGTCGTCGCCATGGCCAGCGTCAGATGCCCGATCTGGAGGTTCGCGTACGGGAAGTACGCGATCGGGAATCCCGCGAGCAGGATGAACAGGCCGGCCCAGAACGGACGGCCACCCCGCCAGGCACGGAACCGCAACCGCCAGTAGGTGATTTGACCGCGCGCGGCAGGAGTCCCTGCAGGAGTCTCGGCGCTCATGGAAAACAGCTCCCTGGAACGGCGTTGCGTTGAGAGGTTCACGTACTACGAAGTAGGGGGACGGGCGGGCGAGGCGGCACAGGCCCCCTCACCCGCCCGGAGAGTGCTCAGTAGCACTCGTTGACACCCTTGGAGAACGACATCTTCAGGCCACTGAGCTTGAAGGTGCCGGCCGTGGTCGCCCACGCCGTCTGCTTCACACCGGTCAGCACGGCCGAGTCGGCCTGCTGGGCGAAGCCGTAGGGGTTCGCCTGGTCACCCTTGGCGATCCCCGGACCCTTGCTGGCGTCCTTGGCCGCGACACCGATGTCGATGTTGCGGAAGGTCGCGTCCGCCTCGAGGTCCTCGACGTCGATGTAGAGCTGCTTGGCCTCGACCGGGTCGTGCCCCTTGCCGCCCGCGTTCAGCGTCAGGGTGACGGAACCGAGCAACGGGATGTTCGGGGTGACCACGGACTGGCACATGTTCGTGATCGTGGCGCTCTCGAACGCCGACACCGCGACCGGGTGCGCCGTCTTGTCGCCCTTGAGTGTGTACCCCTGGTCGATGGCTCCGTACTGAGAGAAGCCCGTACCGTCGAGACGGTCCGCCGTCACCTTGAACGACTGACCCGACACACTGAACGACGCGGCGAGAGCGCCCTGAGCCAGGGCGACACCTATCGCGGCCGTCGCGACCACGCTGGGCACCATGACCACAGCGAAGCGCTTCCATCTGGTCCCGCCACGCACCTGGGACTCCATATTTCCTCCTTCTCGGACGTACATCTCCGGCCCTGGCTGCCTCCAGACGGCGGCTCAGCCGGGCAGGGATGGGAGAAGTGCTACGTCCTCGGGAAGGAGAGCGCCCCGAACCGGAGGCGCGCAACGCACCCGGATCACCGGCGATCACCCCCGAGCGACAACCACTGGTCGCGCCTGAACACTTCACGCACAACCTGCCGGACAGGCTCCGCCGGAACCGGCGAAGACCCCCCTGCCCAAGGGACGGCACCACTGCCGCCGTCCCTGCCCGGTGGGGACCCAAGACAACCCGCTGACCCGAGTGGCTGTCGGGGAAGGGAAATGGACCGAGCGTCGCCGATCGTGGTGCATTCTCGCCGCCCGCACAAGGGGGTTCGTTACTGGCTAGTAACGGGCGGATAACCGAACGACGACCCGTCGGTGTCCACCGACAACTGAGGGTGGCCTCGAACGAGGGGCCAAAGTGGTGGAATTCCGGACGGATTTCGACAGACCCACGCTGTCGACTTACTCCCAGTAACAGCGGCCGCGATTGCCAAGTTTTGGCAAAACGCGGCCGCAATGTGTCTCTGTCGGCGAAATCCTTCACCCGGGCACCACAGGCTCCGGCGTTTAACGACTGGTCAGAACAGAGCCCGCGCCAGCGCCCTGCGGGCGGCCGTCACCCGCGGGTCGTCGGCGCCGACGACCTCGAACAGCTCGAGCAGCCGTACGCGCGCCGCCTCCCGGTCGTCACCCGCCGTACGCGCCACGGTGTCGACGAGCCGTCCCAGCGCGTCCTCCACATGGCCGCCCACCAGGTCCAGGTCGGCGGCGGCGATCTGCGCGCCCACGTCGGCGGGCCTGTCCGCGGCGTCCTTACGCACCTGCTGCGGGTCGGCGCCCTGCACCCGCTGCAGGAGCTCGGCCTGGGCGAGGCCCAGCTTCGCCTCGCTGTTGCCCGGGTCGTCGCTCAGCACGTTCCGGTACGCCTGCACGGCGCCGCCGAGATCGCCCGCGTCCAAGGCCTGCACCGCGGCCTCCAGCAGCGCGTCGTAGGGCCCGGCCGGCACCGCGGGGGCCGTCGCCGCCTCGCCCGCCGGTGCGGCGGCGTCCTGGTCCACGGTCAGGCCCGTGAGCCCGAACCGCTCCTCGGCCACCTGCACGAGCTGGTCCAGGGTGCCCCGGATCTGGGCCTCGGGAGCGGCGCCCTGGAAGAGCGGCAGGGCCTGGCCGGCCACCACCGCGAAGACCGCCGGGATCCCCTGGATGCCGAACTGCTGCATCAGCATCTGATTCGCGTCGACGTCGATCTTGGCGAGGACGAACCGGCCGTTGTACTCGACGGTGAGCCGCTCCAGGAGCGGGCTCAGCTGCTTGCAGGGCTCGCACCACTCGGCCCAGAAGTCGATGACGACCGGCACTTCGGTGGAGCGCTGCAGGACGTCCCGCTCGAATCCCGCCTCGTCGACATCGATGACGAGGCTCGACGCGGACACCGCGGGAACGGTCCCGCCGCCCTGCCGTGCCGCTTCGGCGCGCGCCTGCTCCGCCTTCGCCTTGGCCTCTTGGGCCGCCTTCACCGCGGCGAGGTCGACGACTCCGCTCATGGACATGTTCCGTGGCTGCATGCGCCTATCCTCCCCCCTCCGCGCGCCTACGTGAAAACGTTCCGAAAGCAGGCCTGATATGTGTTCCCGACGCCGGGTCCCCACCCGGCACCGCGTGGTCGTCGCCGTGCGGTCGCCGCTTTCGCTACGAGCCGTAGCGTAACTGTCCCGTGCGGGCCGGGGGAAGCCCGTTCCGGTGATCTCCCTCACCCGTCCGCACGATCCCCATCCGCGGAACGTCCGGATATGGTCGCCCGCATGCACCGTCGCATCTCCGCCTCCCGTACGGGGCGTCCGCGCAGCGTCGAGGCCGACGCGGCGATCCTGGCGGCGACGCGCGCGGCCCTGGTCGAACTGGGCTGGTCCGGGCTGACCCTGGGGAACGTGGCGCTCCGGGCGGGGGTCGCGAAGACGACGCTCTACCGGCGCTGGGCCGGCAAGAACGAACTCGTCGTCGACGCGGTGGCGGCGCTCTTCGACGAACTGGAACTGCCCGACCGGGGGACGCTCGCCGAGGACATCGAAGGGGTGGTCCTCCAGTTCGCGGCGATCCTGGACCGCCCGGAGGCCCGGACCGCGCTGATGGCGGTGGTCGCCGAGTCGACCGACGACGCCGCTCTGCGCGAGCGCATCAGCTCGTCGATCGTCGACCGGCAGAAACGTCTCGTCGTGGAGGGGCGCGCCCGCGCGCAGGCCCGCGGACAGCTGCCGGCGGAGAGCGACCCGGAGACGGCCGCCCGCGGTACCGACCTGATCTTCGACGTGATCGCCGGCGCGGTCGTGCACCGCTGCCTGGTGAGTGCGAAGCCCGTCGACACCGACTGGGCCCGCGACTTCACCCGCCTCCTGCTGAACGGCCTGACCGCGCCCCCGCCCACCTGAGCGGGCCGCCGGGGCCGGCCGGGCCGGATGGGTGGAGCGGTGGCTGGGGCGTTTCTTTTGGATCAGGTCGGATCAGGCCGTGGTGTCCGGTGCGGTGCGTCGCACGGCGGAGCACGATCCGCGGACCCGGGCGTACCCGGGTCGTGCGACAACACCGCGAGGCACCGTGCCGGGCGCCGCGGACCCGGGCCGATCCGAAAGAAACGCCCTACGCCCGGGCGACCGCGCCCGGACCGTCCGTCGCCTTCGGCTCCAGTTCGCGGCTGACCCTGCGCTCCACGAAGAAGGCGGCGGTCGGCACCGTGCCCGCCAGCAGCACCCACAGCAGCTTCGGCACCGGCCACTTCGCCTTGGAGCCCAGGTCGAAGGCGAAGACCAGGTAGACGACGTACAGCCAGCCGTGCGCGACGCTGACGACCCGCGTGAAGTCCGCGGCACCGTCCAGGTCGAGCACGTACTTGCCGATCATGCCGAGGACCAGCAGGACCAGCAGGACGCCGGTGACGTAGGCCATGACGCGGTAGCGGGTCAGCACGCTCTTTTTCATGGCTCCGAGCGTAACCACCGGTTTGGCACGATCTTCGGGCGCCCCCGGGCACCCGCCGTCCGGCGGGCTACTCCTCGTCGAAGTCGCGCGCGGCCACCCGCAGCGGCCGCAGCATGGCGAAGATCTCCTCGCACTCCTCGGCGTCGTACGCCCCGAGCCCGAAGTCCATCGCCATCAGTTCCCGGGTCGCCGCGTCGCAGACCTCGCGGCCCTTCTCCGTGATCGAGGCGAGGGTGCCGCGCCCGTCGTTCGGGTTGGGCCGCCGCTCGGCGAGCCCCGACCGCACGAGCCGGTCCACGGTGTTCGTCACGGACGTCGGGTGCACCATCAGCCGCTCGCCGATCTTGGACATCGGCAGCTCGCCGGCCTTGGAGAAGGTGAGCAGCACCAGGGCCTCGTACCGGGCGAAGGTCAGCCCGTACGGCTTGACGACCGCGTCGACCTCGGCGAGGAGGATCTGGTGCGCGCGCATGATCGAGGTGATCGCGCCCATGGACGGCACGGACCCCCAGCGCTGTTTCCACAGTTCGTCGGCTCGGGCGATGGGATCGAAGGCAAGGCTGAGCGGCTTCGGCACGGCAAAGACCCTACCGGCCGGTCATATCGTGGTCAGCCCCGTCTCGCGTTTCGGTACGCGGTCCCTTTCCGGTCTCCTTCCCGCACCCTCGTCCGGCCGCCTTCCGGTCCGCTCGGCGCGTACGCCGCACCTCCGCCGCCAGCAGCACACAGCACAGCGTGCCGAGCGCGCCGGCCCCGCCCACGACCGTGCCGACCGGCCACAGCTCGGCCGCCGCCCCCGCCAGCGCCATGCCCACGCCCTGGACGGTCATCAGCCCTGCCGTGTGCACGGTCATGGCCCGCCCGCGCAGTTCCTCCGGCACCGCGTCCACGAACCAGCGGTCGAGCCCCAGGCTGTACGCGCCCGTCGACCCGGCGAGCGCCAGCGCGAGCAGGATCCAGCCGAGGTCCGGGCGGAAGGGGTAGGCGAGGAGCGGCAGCAGGCCGCAGCCGGCGAGGGGCAGCACGATCCCGGAGCGGGCCGCCGGCGACAGGGCGGCGCCGGCGTACAGCTCCCCCGCGATCGTGCCGACCGGCATCGCGCACATCAGCAGGCCGATCCAGGCCGTGCCGGCCCCGCGCTCGTCCGCGTACGCGGCGGCGACGGCCTCCGGCACGACGGCGAACATCGGCGGCACCCACAGGAGCAGCAGCAGCGCCCGGATCCGCCGGTCGCCGAGCACCTGCCGGGCGCCGGCGAGCGAGTACCGCATCAGCGACCCGCCGCCGCCCCGCGCGGGCCTGCGCCGGGTACCGAACCGCAGGAGCAGCGCGGAGGCGAGGAAGGTGCAGAGCGTGATGCCCAGCGCGCCGCGCGGCGGCACGAAGGCCAGCAGGACGCCGCCCAGGCCGAAGCCCAGGAGCACGGCGCTCTGCGAGACCATCCGCAGCAGGGAACGGCCGAGCACGAACAGGTCGCCGCCGCCGAGGATGTCGGCCAGCGTGGCCGTCCGGGTGCCGCTGAACACCGGGGAGACGGCCGCGATGACGCAGCGCAGGGCGAGCAGCGCGGCGACGGGGGTGGCCGGCAGGGCCATCAGCACCGCGCACCCGGCGCACACGAGGTCGCACACGACAAGCACCCGCCGCGCCGGGAACCGGTCGGCCACGCCGGACAGCAGTGTCCCGCCGACGAGATACGGCAGGAAGCCCAGCGCGAAGACGAGGGCGCTGAGCAGCGGCGATCCCGTCAGCCGGTACACGAGGACGGTCAGGGCGATCTCGCTGACGACGACGCCCAGCAGGGACAGGGCGTGCGCGGCGAAGACGGCGCGGAACTCCTCGACGGCGAAGACGGCGCGGTATCCGCCCCGCCCCGCGTCGCCCGGCGCCTCGGGCGCCGCCGTCACGGACGGTGTTTCTTCTGGCATGGACAGAGCGTCACGTGTGTGCGCCCCGCGCCCTAGAGTTTCGGCACAGCCCGAATCTTCCGCCGCCGGGAGGCGCGATGCCGTTCCACCTCCTCTTCCGGGAGGACGACCTCCTCAACTGCCGTTTCGCGGTGTCCCCCCTGTGGGAGACGCACGCGGCGGTGCGCACGCTCAAGCACCCGGAGCGCCACGGCTACCACTCGGCGTGGCTGCGCCGCATCCGCGGCGCGGCGGCGGAACTGGAGCTGGGCCCCCTGTGGCTGCTGATGCCGCGGCGCGGGAACAGCCCCGACTGCCTGATGCCGCCCCCGATCGGGCCCGCGGCCTCGTTCGAGGAGGAGATCGCGGCGGTGCGCGCCACCCGCCCCGAGGTCGCCCGCGCCGAAATCGCGCGTTCGCTCGCGGACACGCCCGGCGCCACCGGGTCCCCGGCCGGCCGGGCGATGCTCGACGACCCGGCCCGCGCGGTCCGGGAGCTCGCGGACACGATGGAGACGGTCTGGCACGCCCTCGTCGAACCGGTCTGGCCGCGGCTGCGCGCCCTTCTGGAGGCCGACGTGTCCTTCCACTCGCGCCGCCTGGCCGAGGTGGGCCTCGCCGGGCTGCTGCCCGAGCTGGACCGGCGGGTCGCCTGGTCCGCGGGCGGCCTCACGATCGACTCCCGGGGCGAGCACGTACGCGAACTCGGCGGCCGGGGCCTGGTGCTGCTGCCCAGCGCCTTCACCTGGCCGGACGTGGTGAGCAGCTTCGACCCGCCCTGGCAGCCGACGCTGGTCTACCCCGCGCGCGGCATCGGCGGCCTGTGGACCGAGCCGTCGGAGCACACGTCCCAAGCCCTGGTACGGCTGCTCGGCCGCGGCCGGGCCGCCGTACTGGCCGCGCTGGCGGAACCGGCCACCACCACGGCCCTCGCACACCGTCTGGGCCTCGCGCCCTCGTCCGTCTCCGCGCATCTGTCGACGCTGCGCGACGCCGGCCTGCTCGTCACGCACCGCTACGGCCACCAGGTGCGGTACGAGCGGACACCGCTCGGCATCGCACTGGCCTCGGGCGCGGCCTGACCTACTCCGAGCTGCAACGATGGCTCATGGTGTCGTATCCCCGACCGGCAGGCGCGCCATGTCACGATGACCGGGAACCGTCACCGAAGGTCACCTTCGCCCAAGGGGGCAGGATGTTCCGGCCGACCCGTACCCGTACCTTCGCGGCGCTCGTCGCGCTCGCCGCGCTCGGACTCGCGACGGGCTGCTCGTCCCCGCCCCGGGCCGACCCGGCCGCCCTCGCGCGCGAGACCCGCGCGGCGGCGAGCCCCGCCGCCGGCTCCCCGTTCTGGATCGATCCGGCGAGCCCCGCCGCCCGGCAGGTCCGGGCGTGGGAGCGACAGGGGCGCGGGAACGACGCCCGGCTGCTGCGGCGCATCGCCGACCGGCCGGCCGCGCTGTGGCCGGCCGGCGACCGTCCGGAACCGCAGATCAGGGAGGCGACCGGGGCGGCGGCCCGCGAAGGGCGTACGGCCGTGTTCGTCGCGTACGACATCCCGCACCGCGACTGCGGGCAGCACTCGGCGGGCGGGGCGCCGGACGCGAACGCCTACCGGGACTGGATCGGGCGGTTCGCTCGGGCGCTGGGCGACAGTGACGCGCTGGTGGTGCTGGAGCCGGACGCGGTCGCCCACGTCGTCGACGGCTGCACCCCGGGCGTCTACCACGCGGAGCGCGAGCAGTTGCTCGCCGAGGCGATCGTGCGGCTGAAGCGGCAGCCGCGCACGAAGGTGTACCTGGACGCGGGCAACCCGGCCTGGATCCGGGAGCCGGAGAAACTGGTCGAACCCCTCGGACGCGCCGGGGTGGCGAACGCGGACGGCTTCGCCCTGAACGTCTCCAACTTCGAGACGGACGGCACCATCAAGGAGTACGGGCGCCGGCTGTCCGCGGCCCTCGGCGGCAAGCACTTCGTCATGGACACCAGCCGCAACGGCAACGGCCCGCTGCGCGACGGCGACCGCACGCAGGCCTGGTGCAACCCGCCGGGCCGGGCGCTGGGCGCGGCGCCCACCACGGACACCGGCGACCCGCTCGTGGACGCGTACCTGTGGATCAAGCGGCCCGGGGAGTCCGACGGCCGGTGCCGCGGCGGCCCCGCGGCGGGACAGTGGTGGGCGGACTACGCGCTGGGCCTGGCCCGCAACTCCGGGGCGCGGTAGGCCGGGCGGGCGGCGGGGGCCGCCCGCCCGCGGCTCACCTGACCTGGACCCACTTCGCCTCGGACGGTGTTCCGTCGGCGTCCGTCACGAACAGCATGTACCAGCCGGGCGGCACCAGCGTCCGGTCCTTCGGCACCTCCACGGTCACCGAGTCCTTGCTCCTGGTGAGCCCCAGCGCGATGGACCGCTGCTCCACGTCCGTCGTGTGGGTGACCGCGCTGGGCCGCATCAGCCGGGCGTTCACGATCCGCTCCGGGTGCCGGGTGGCAAAGGTGGCGCGGCCGTCGCCGGTGACCTCCTGCGGCCCGTCCCCCAGGGCGGGACGCTTCTTGGCGTTCTTGTGCAGGGCGGGCGGGGTGTAGACCTCCATGCGCTGCTCGAAGTGGCCGAGCTTGGTGTTCTGCTGGTCGTCGAAGAGCGGGTCGGAGCCGAAGGTGGCGATCCGGCCGTCGGGCAGCAGGAGCGCCTCGGAGTGGTAGTTGCGGCCGACCTTCGGCGAGGCGGCCGCGCGGAAGGAGTTGGACTTCGGGTCGTAGAACTGCGCCTTGTGGATGTTGCTGGCGCCGCGCCCCCGGTAGTCCTTCGCGCCGTTGGACGTGAACACCGAGTCGTCCGGCATGATCACGCTGTTCAGGTAGCGGGTGCCCTGCGGCAGGTCGGGGCCGTCCTCGAAGACGGGGTTGTCCTTCTTGAGGTCGACGACGGCCGTGCGCGAGGTCGACCTCTTCGACTCGCCGACGCCTCCGCCGCCGAGGACCATCACCTTCTGGTCCTGGGCGGGCGGCAGCAGGAGCGAGGCCGACGTCTCGGTCTCGTCCGGGTCGCTCAGGCCGGGCACCTTCTGGAACCTGTTGGTCCGCAGGTCCCACAGACCCGCGTCACGGCCGAGTCCGGCGGGTCCGTAGCCGGCGTTCGAGGCCGGGTAGAAGAGCTTGCCGCCCTGGGTGAGGAAGAGGGCCGGGTAGGTGGGGAAGTAGCGCTTGGGGCCCGGGGTCCACTTCTTGCTTCTCGGGTCGTAGATCTCGTTGTCGCCGGGGTCGATCACGCCGACGTCGTCGAGTCCGGAGACCGCGAGCACCTTCCCGTCCTGGAGCCCGACGAGGGTGGGGTACCAGCGGGCCTTGTCCATCGGCTCGACCGGCACGTACTTCTCCGCCACGGGGTCGAACTCGTAGGCGGCCCTGATCCCCTGGAAGTCCTGCTTCTCCATGGTGATCTTCTCGGAGAGGCCGTACGTGTTGTCGGCGTCCTTGCCCTTGAGGCCGAGGATCTCGTACTGGGCGCGCCTGTCCGTGACCGGGGCCGGGCCGTCCTCGGTGGCCTCGACGAAGACCCGGGCCTCGCTGGCCGTCACCTTCGTCTTCCAGGGCTGCATGACACCGGCCCTGTTGTAGGTGATCTTCTGGGTGCGCTTCGCCTTCGGGACGGTGACGTCGAAGCGGCTGACGTACTCGACGCCGGAGGGCGAGCGGAAGCGGGTGCCCTTCTTGAGGACGATCGGCCTGTCCGGGTTCTCGTTCTTCACGCGCATGCCGCCGCCGGCCCGCTCGACCTCGTCGTCGAGCAGTTCGTAGCGGGCCGTGCCACCGGCCACGAGCATCCGGCCGCTGGGGAGCTGGGCGTGTCCGGAGCAGAAGAAGTCGACCGGGGTCGGGATCTTCTTGTAGGTGTCGGTCCTCGGGTCCCACAGGACGGTGTCGAAGGAGCCCTTGTCGAACTTCTTCTGCTCGTTGCCCGAGCCCGCGACGATCAGCACCTTGCCGGTGTGCAGGAGCGCCGCGTGGATGGCGTTGGTGCGGAACTCCTCGGGGATGTCCAGCTGCTTCCAGGAGCCGTACTTGGCCTGGTAGCCGGGCTGGGCGATCTTGTACTCGTGGTACTGCTCCGAGGCGAAGCCGAGGGCGGCCGGGGCGTTGAGCCCGGCGAGCAGCGCGACGCCGCCGACGCCGAGCAGCCGCTTCTGGGTCTTCTTCGAGGGCCTCTTCTTCAGGAGCGTCCTCTTCAGGGGCCGGTGGGCCATGCCTAGCTACCTCCTGTCGTACTGCTGGAGACCGTTCCGGCCGGGAGCGGAGCACCGGTGGCCGGACCGCCGGAGCTGCCCGCGAGCGCCGGGGCGGGCTCGGCGGCCCCGGTGGCCCCGGTGACTTCGGTGGCCCCGGTGACTTCGGTGGCCTCGCCGGCTTCGGTGGCTTCGCCGGCCCCGGTGATCAGGACGGTGGGCACGACGGGCCGGGCCGCCCCGCGGGTCCGGGTACGGGTGGCGGCCCACACGGCCACCGGGGCGAGGGAGATGACCAGCGCGAGGACCGCCCAGGTGCGCATGGCCGCGTGGGTGTGGCCGAGCACGAACGACGCGACGAGGGACGACGCCAGGACCGCCGCCCAGAAGAGGTGGATCCGGAAGGTGAGCAGCCGGTCGGGGCTGGTGTCGCCGCCCTTGGGGGTGACGACGAAGCGGCTGGGGCGGCGGATCAGGGCCGCGCCCAGGGACTTGAGGTAGATGGGCGCGGAGAGGGCCGACATCCCCATGCCGGCGAGGCCGCCGCTGCCCTCCGGTTCGTGCGGTGAGACGTTGTGCCGCCGGTTCCACAGGTACAGGCCGACCTGGAGTGCGGCGGCGTCGCTGTAGAGCATCAGCCACATGGAGGCGGAGACCTGGGTGCCGGACGCGCCGAAGCACAGGAACAGGACGCAGCTGAGGATGCCGAGCAGCCAGTTGACGGCCGTCATGGGGTAGTAGACGAGCATCAGCGTGTACGAGAAGAGCCGGCCGGGCGGCATCGAGAAGGGTGCCTTCCAGTACTGCCTGAACAGCGTCTCGTACGTGCCGCGCGACCAGCGCATCTGCTGGGTGAAGAAGTCCGTCCAGGAGGCGGGGCCCTCACCGACGGCGAGCACGTCGGGGGTGTAGACGGACTGCCAGTGGTGACCGGTCCTCGGGTTCTTGTGCCGGTGCAGCTCGAAGCCGGTGGCCATGTCCTCGGTGATGGAGTCGTACAGGCCGCCGATCTGCTTGACGGCGGCGATCCGTACGACGTTGTTGGTGCCGACGAACATGGGCGCGCGGTAGCGGTTGCCGGCGCGCTGGATCAGGGCGTGGAAGAGGAACTGCTGGGACTCGGCCGCCTTGGTGACGGGAGCGGTGTAGTTGCCGTACACCTGCGGGCCGACGACAAAGGCGACGTCCGGGTCGCGGAAGTAGCCCATCATCCGTTCCAGGAACTCCGGGAGCGGGACGTGGTCCGTGTCGACGGAGGCGAAGTAGTCGTACGCGTCGCCGTGCATCGCGATCCACGCGTTGTAGTTGCCGTGTTTGGTACGGGCCTTGTGGACGCCCTTGGCCCGGTTCCACTCGGGGACGCCGTGGCGGGTGAAGTGGCGTACGCCCAGCTCTTCGCAGAGCGCCTTGGCCCGTACGTCGTCGCCCTCGTCGAGGAGCCAGACGTCCAGGGGACCGGTGTGGGTGACCCTGACGGCTCCCTCCAGGGTGGCCCGGACCATCGACAGGGGTTCCTTGCCGGGGACGTACGTGGTCAGGAAGGCGACCCGGGTGCCGCTCTCCGCAGTGACGGGGACCGGGTCCCTGGCGACCATCGTCGCGTGGGCGATGGAGGCCACGTTGACGACCATGAAGAGCTCGATCAGGCCGATCGCCACGAGCATCGTGATGTCGAGGCCGACCAGCCAGCGGGCGCCGCCCTCGCGCTCCACCCAGTGGGTGGGCCACACCAGGTACACCAGGAGCAGTCCGGTGAGCAGCGGGGCGAGCGTCATGAGCAGGACGGCTCTTATTCGGTGCGGCTCGCTCGACAGGAGCTTTGTGTACTGCACCCGGTACGCCGATCCGGACGGCTCGGTGAGCGGTCCGGCCAGTCGGCTGTGGGTGTCGTAGTCGTAGCTCTCCGGCCGCACATCGCCCTCCAGTGATCGAACAAGCCGATACCCACACAAAAGTGTGTTTTTGACGGCGTGTCGAACGGAGGGGGTCCACTCGGGTACGGGGCGCCTCCGGCGGTCGGAGGTTCACCGGGTGCGGGTCGGCGGGGGCTGAGCGCGCAGTTCCCCGTGCCCCTCCAAGGGGCGCGGGGAACTGCGCGGGCAGGTGAAGCCGGCCGGAGCCGGAGGGTCAGGGCGACAGGTGGCGCTCCACCGTTTCCACCTTGGACGTGAGTCCGTCCGTCACGCCGGGGCGGATGTCGGCCTTCAGGACGAGGGACACCCGCGGCGCCCGCGCCTCGACGGCGGCCACGGCCCGCTTGACGACGTCCATGACCTCGTCCCACTCCCCCTCCACGGACGTGAACATCGCGTCGGTGCGGTTCGGCAGCCCCGACTCACGGACCACCCGCACGGCGTCGGCCACGTACTCCCCCACGTCCTCACCGACCCCCAGCGGGGTCACGGAGAAGGCGACGATCATGCGCCCACCACTCCCTCGTTGCGCGCGCGGGACGCGATGACCGCGTCCTCGGCCTCCCGCTTGAGCTTGCGCTCCGCGAAGAATCCGCCGGTCGGCAGCACGGACAGGACGAAGTACAGGGCCGCGGTCCTCAGGTCCCACTTCGCCCGGTTCCAGGCGTCGGCCCAGAAGATCGCGTACAGGATGAAGAGGACGGCGTGGACCACGCCCATCACCGGGACCGCGTTGAAGTCCGTGGTCCGCTTCAGCACCGAGCAGACGAGCAGCACCAGGAACGAGACGGCCTCCGGGCCGGAGACCAGACGGAGGCGGCGGAGGGCGGAGGCGGTCTTGATGTCCACGGGTCACCTTCGGGAGAGGGAACGGAAGAGGGAACGGAGAAGAAAATCGTGCGGGCACCGGCTTGTGAACGTACGCACAAGCATTCCCATTGAAGCATCCGGGCATCTCGGGGTTCGTCCAGGGTGTGCGTTCGGGGTGCGCTCGGGGACGGATCATCCCGGAGGATGTGGTCGCCGGCCGCACCCGGCGGCTACCGTCACAGCGTGGCGATGTTCCGACTCCAAGGCAGCAAGGTGCTGGCCGTCGACATGACCGGGGACGCCGTGAAGGCGAAGAACGGCTCCATGGTCGCGTACGACGGTCAGATGGCCTTCAAGAAGCTCAGCGGCGGCGGCGAGGGCGTCCGCGGCATGGTGACGCGCCGGCTCACCGGCGAGCAGATGACCCTCATGGAGGTGAAGGGCCGAGGGACGTGCTGGTTCGCGGACCGGGCCAGTGAGATCAACCTGGTGAACCTCCAGGGCGACAAGCTCTTCGTCGAGTCGAGCAACCTGCTCGCGACCGACGCGGGCCTGCGCACGGGCACATCCTTCACGGGCCTCAGGGGTGCCTCGCAGGGCAACGGGCTCTTCACGACGACCGTCGAGGGCCACGGCCAGGCGGCGATCATGTCGGACGGCCCGGCGGTGGTGCTGCGGGTCAGCTCGCAGTACCCGCTGACCGTCGACCCGGGCGCGTACATCGCCCACCAGGGCAACCTCCGGCAGTCCTTCCAGTCCGGCGTGACGTTCCGCACGTTCATGGGCGAGGGCGGCGGCGAGGCCTTCCAGATCCGCTTCGAGGGCGACGGAGTCGTCTACGTGCAGCCCAGTGAGCGCAATTCGATCGCGGGAGACGTGTGACATGCCCTTCCGTGAGATCAACTCGAAGATGATCGAGGCGACGGTGGCGCCGGGCCTGCGACTGTTCAGCCAGCGCGGCGCGATGCTCGCCTACCGGGGCGAGGTGTCCTTCACCCCGAACGTGCAGGGCGGCCAGGGCGGGGTCATGTCGATGATCGGCCGCCGGGCCGCCGGCGAGTCGGCGCCCCTGATGACCGTGGAGGGTTCGGGCACGGTCCTGTTCGGGCACGGCGGCCACCACATCCAGGTGATCACCCTCACGGGCGAGACCCTCTACGTGGAGGCGGACCGGCTGCTGGCCTTCGACGGCACCCTGCAGCAGGGCACGATGTTCATGGGCTCGCAGGGCGGGGTCATGGGCATGGTGCGCGGCCAGGTGACGGGGCAGGGCCTGTTCACCACGACCCTCAAGGGCCACGGCTCCGTCGCCGTCATGGCGCACGGCGGGGTCATCGAGGTCCCCATCAGCCCGCAGCGGCCGGTGCACGTGGACCCGCAGGCGTACGTCGCCCACCACGGGGACGTGCGCAACAAACTGTCCAGCGCGCTGGGCCTGCGCGATCTGGTGGGCCGCGGCTCGGGCGAGGCCTTCCAGCTGGAGCTCAGCGGCAGTGGCGCGGTGTACGTGCAGGCGTCGGAGGAGAAGCTGTGACCACCCACCCGGGCACGGGCCCCGTGATCCACGACCCGGCGACCCTGCCGGTCGACGACAACGTGAACGCGTACACCTTCTGCGTGGAGCTCAAGGGGAGCGAGTGGTTCCTGCAGAAGGGCAAGATGATCGCCTACTACGGCTCGATGGAGTTCAACGGCATCGGGCACGGCCGCCTGGACCGTCTGGTGCGAACGTCGTTCCATTCGCCGTTGCACGCGAGCGACTGGGTGGTGGCGTCCGGCTCGGGCAAGATGCTCCTCGCCGACCGGGCCTTCGACGTGAACTCCTTCGACCTGGAGGAGGGCAACCTGACCATTCGCTCGGGCAACCTCCTCGCTTTTCAGCCAAGTCTGGCCCTCAAGCAGTCGATCGTGCCCGGCTTCCTGACGCTCATCGGGACGGGCAAGTTCGTCGCCGCCTCGAACGGCCCCGTGGTGTTCATGGAACCCCCGATCCGGGTCGACCCGCAGGCCCTGGTCGGCTGGGCCGACTGCCCCTCCCCGTGCCACCACTACGACCACGCCTACATGACGGGCCTGATGGGCGGTCTACGTGCGATGACGGGGCTCGGCGGGGTCTCCGGCGAGGAGCACCAGTTCGAGTTCGTGGGAGCCGGCACGGTGCTGCTGCAGTCCAGTGAGGCGCTGATGGCCGAGCAGGCGACGGGCGCGGTCCCGAACGAGCCGGGGGTGCCCGGCGGCGGAGGGGTGCCAGGTCACCAGGGCCCGCAGGGTGGCACACCGCGTCTTCCCGGACAGCTCGGGGACCTCCAGCGTCGCTTCGGGCTGTGAGCGGTAGTCTGCGGAGTGTGACGTCGAACGTGTGCGCGCCGTCACGCCACCCTCACTAGTTCGCCTTTCAACATTTTAGGTAGACTTCATACATGGAGACCGAGACGGCCACCCGCTGGCTGACCGATGCGGAGCAGTGCGCCTGGCGCACCCACCTGGAGGTCAACAGGCTGTTGACGTATCAGCTCGAGAGGGACCTCCAGCCGTTCGGGCTGACGATGAACGACTACGAGATCCTGGTGAACCTCTCCGAGTCGGAGGGCGTACGCATGCGGATGAGCGACCTCGCGTCCGCCACCCTCCAGTCCAAGAGCCGGCTCTCGCACCAGATCACCCGCATGGAGAACGCGGACCTGGTCAGGCGCGAGAACTGCGAGTCCGACCGCCGCGGACTGTTCGCCGTGCTCACGGACCACGGCATGGAGACCATGCAGAAGGTCGCGCCCCATCATGTGGGGTCCGTGCGGCGGCACTTCATGGACCTCCTGTCACCGGAGGCGCTGGAGGAACTGCGCACCTCCCTGGCCCCGATCGCGGAGCACCTCCGGGGCCAGCGCGGACGTCCGTGACGACGTCCCGGGGGACCTTCCCGAACAGCTAGGACCCGTCCTGGGCGACAGGCAGGCGGAGCTCGAACAGGGCTCCGCCCGCCGGCGCCTCCCGGACGGTGAGCGATCCGCCGTGCCGCACGGCCACGTCGCGGGCGATGGCCAGACCGAGGCCGGCGCCGCCGTCGTCACGGGTACGGGCCTCGTCGAGGCGTACGAACCGCTCGAAGACCCGCTCACGCTCGGCGGCGGGCACTCCCGCGCCGTCGTCGGCGACCTCCAGGACCGCCCACTCCCCCGCGCGCCGCACCGTCACGGCGACCGACGACCGCGTGTGCCGCTGCGCGTTGTCCAGCAGGTTGCCGAGTATCCGCGCCAGCTGCCCGCGTGAGCCGCTCACCTCGACGGCGTCCGCGGCCACGGACACCGGGACCCGGTCCCCGACCCGCTGCCCGGTCTCCGCGCGGACGAGTGCGGCCAGGTCGAACCGCCCGTCCGCCGGCCGTTCCCCGGCGTCCAGCCGGGCGAGCAGCAACAGGTCGGCGGCCAGCCGCTGCAGCCGCACGGTGTCCTCGACGGCCCCGTCCACGTCCAGCAGTTCCGGGTGCGCGGCGCCCACCTCGAGCTGGGTGCGCAGCGAGGCGATGGGGCTGCGCAGCTCGTGCGAGGCGTCCGCGACGAACCGCCGCTGCCGTTCCACGGACCGCTCCAGGGCGGCGAGCGTCTCGTTGGTCGTCCGGGCCAGCCGCGCGACCTCGTCGTGCGTGCCCGGCACGGGGACCCGCCGGGTGAGGTCCTCGGAGGCGGTGATGGCCGCCATCTCGCCGCGGATGTCCTCGACGGGGCGCAGCGCCCGGCGCGTGACGAGCCAGGTCACCAGGGCCACGACGGCCAGCAGCAGCGGGAACCCGATGAGGATGACGGTCAGCGCCGTACTCACGGCCTCCTGCTCGGCGGTCAGCGGCGCACCGGCGTGGACGGTGAGCCCGCCCCTGCCGTCGATCTCCACGGGCACGGTGGCGAAGCGGTAGTCCGCCGTGTCGCCGTCGATGGTGGCGGAGCCGTTGGCGAAGGAGGCGTCGCCGATGTCGCCGGCCTCGGACGAGTCGTCGTCGGCGTCACCTGCGTCACCGGCGTCGTCATCGCTGTCGGTGTCGGCGTCGGTGCCGGTGTTCCCGTCGTCGGTGACGGCGCCGGGGGCCTGGGGCCTGACCCGGTCGAGCCCCGTGCCGCTGATCCTCTCCAGGTCCTTGGTGACCGCGACGAGTTTCCCGGCCCCGTCCACGACCTGGACCGGCTTGTCGTCGTCGTCCAGCGACAGCCCGGCGTAGGACTCCCCGGCCACCAGGTCGCCGGCGACCGCGCGGGCGGTGCGCTCGGCCTCCGTGCCCGCCTGTTCGCTCAGGTTGGTCCACAGCGACAGCAGGACCGCGGCGCCCGCGGCGGCGAGCGCGACGGCCACCACGACACTCGCGGCGAGCGTGGCCCTGGCCCGTACGGACCCGAACAGGCGTTTCACCTGGCCTCCAGGCGGTAGCCGGCGCCCCGCACGGTCCGGATCAGCGAGGCCCCCAGCTTGCGGCGCAGCGTGCTGATGTAGACCTCGACGATGTTCGGGTCCCCGTCGTACGCGAAGTCCCAGACGTGCTCCAGGATCTCCGCCTTGGAGACCACCTCGCCGGCCCGCACGACGAGCTGTTCGAGGACCGAGAACTCCTTGGCGGTGAGGGCGATCTCGTCCTCATCGAGGTGGACGCGCCGGGCGGCGGTGTCGACCTTGAGCCCGCCGAGCACGTGCACGGGCGACCCGCCCCCGCCCGAGGAACCGCGCCGCCGCAGCAGCGCCTTCACCCGGGCCACCAGGACGACGTACGAGAACGGCTTGGTGAGGTAGTCGTCGGCGCCGGTGTCCAGGCCCTCCGCCTCGTCGTACTCGCCGTCCTTGGCGGTGAGCATCAGGATCGGCACGTCGTGCCCGGCGGACCGCAGGGCGCCGCACACCCGGTAGCCGTTCATCCCGGGCAGCATGATGTCGAGGATGACGAGGTCGTACGAGCCCTCGCCGGCCATGTGCAGCCCCTCCAGGCCGTCGTGGACCACGTCCACGGCGTACCCCTCGGCCGTCAGGCCCTTGGCGAGCGACAGGGCAAGCCGCTTCTCGTCCTCCACGATCAACAGGCGCATGCGTAAAGAGTCGCAAACCGAACCTGAAGAAGCCTTCAGGGTGCTTCAGGTCCGCTTCAGCGTCGCTCAGCCAGATTGGGACACGTCGAAACGCACCGAAGACATCGACACCCAGTCGAAGCAGACGATCTCGGAGGATTCCCCATGAAGCGCAACATCGTCATCGCCACCGTCGCGGCCGCCGCCCTCATCGGAGGAGGCACGGCGACGGCCCTCGCCGTCACGGGTGACGACGGCGCGCCGGTGAAGCAGTCCGGTGTGCGGACCTCGGACGACGACCGTCAGGACGACCGCGACGACCGCGACGACCAGGACGACCGGAACGACCAGGACGACCGGAACGACCAGGACGACTCGGCCGACGGCGACCGCGACGACACCGCCCGCGACAACGCCGAGGACGCCGCGGAGGCGAAGGCCGCGAAGGTCACCGCCGCCGACGCGATCACAGCCGCGCTGAAGAGCATTCCGGGGACGGCGGTCTCGGCCGACCTGGACGACGAGGGCAGCAGCCTGGTGTGGGACGTGGACGTGCTGTCCTCGGGCGGCGCCTGGCACAGCGTGCGGATCGACCCGGGCACGGGCAAGGTGCTGGACTCGCACACCGAGCAGGAGGACGCCGACGACACCGCGGAGGCGAAGGCCGCGCTGAAGGGCACGTCCGTCACCGCCGCCGAGGCCGCGAAGGCCGGCGCCGCGAAGGGGACGGTCACGTCCGTCGACCTCGACGACGACGGCCGCGGGTCCGCGTGGGACGTCGACACGACCGCCGCGAACGGTGCCGAGAAGGAGTGGAAGGTCGACGCGAAGTCCGCCGCGGTGACCGCGGACCGCGACTCGGACGACTAGTACGTCTCCCGGGGCTCCGCCCCGAACCCCCGATCCTGGCCTGGGACGCCGGACGGGCCGGATCTCCGGCCCGTCCGGCGTCCCAGACTCAGCCCTCAGCCCTCAGCCAGGGCCTCCACCAAGGAGTCCGCCGCCCCGTACGGGTCCAGGTCGCCCGAGACGATCCGGTCGGCGAGCATGTCGAGCCGCCGGTCGCCCTCCAGGTCACCGATCCGCTCGCGCAACGCCATGACGGCGATCGTCTCCACCTCGCGGGCGGCCCGCGCACGCCGCCGGGCGGCCAGCACCCCCCGCCCCTCCATCCACACCCGGTGCTTCTCCAGCGCCTCGACGACCTCGTCGACGCCCTCCCCGCGCGACGCCACCGTCTTCACGACGGGCGGCCGCCAGTCCCCCGGCCCGCGGGCCTCGCCGAGCCCCAGCATGTGGTTCAGCTCACGGGCCGTCGCGTCGGCCCCGTCCCGGTCGGCCTTGTTGACCACGTACACGTCGCCGATCTCCAGGATCCCGGCCTTGGCCGCCTGGATCCCGTCGCCCATGCCGGGCGCGAGCAGCACCACGGACGTGTCGGCCTGGGAGGCGATCTCGACCTCGGACTGGCCGACGCCCACGGTCTCGACGAGCACCACGTCGCAGCCGGCCGCGTCCAGCACCCGGATGGCCTGGGGCGCGGAGCGGGCGAGCCCGCCGAGGTGCCCGCGGGTGGCCATGGAGCGGATGTAGACACCGGGGTCCGAGGCGTGGTCGGACATCCGGACGCGGTCGCCCAGCAGGGCCCCGCCGGAGAACGGCGAGGACGGGTCGACGGCGAGGACGCCGACCCGCCTGCCCTGCCGTCGGTAGGCGCCGACGAGGGCCGACGTGGACGTCGACTTGCCGACACCGGGTGATCCCGTGAGCCCGACGACGTACGCGCCGCCGGTGAGCGGGGCCAGCGCGGTCATCACCTCGCGGAGCTGCGGGGACGCCCCCTCGACCAGGGAGATCAGCCGGGCGACGGCCCGCGGCCGGCCTTCCCTGGCCGCGGCCACCAGCGAGGGGACGTCCTGCATCACAGCTCCGTTCGTCACACACCGGCCGGCCCTGGTGTCAGGCCTTCGGTACCCGCACGATCAGCGCGTCACCCTGTCCGCCGCCACCGCACAGCGCCGCCGCGCCCACACCGCCGCCGCGCCGCTTCAGTTCGAGGGCGAGATGGAGGACGAGCCGGGCCCCGGACATGCCGATCGGGTGGCCCAGCGCGATGGCGCCGCCGTTGACGTTCACCTTTTCCGTGGACACCCCGAGGTCCTTCATCGACTGGACCGCGACGGCCGCGAAGGCCTCGTTGATCTCGATCAGGTCAAGATCCTCGACGCCGATGCCCTCCTTCTTGAGCGCGTGCCGGATGGCGTTCGACGGCTGCGACTGCAAAGAGTTGTCGGGTCCCGCGACGTTTCCGTGGGCGCCGATCTCCGCGATCCAGTCGAGGCCGAGCTCCTGGGCCCTGGCCTTGCTCATGACGACCACGGCGGCCGCCCCGTCGGAGATCTGCGAGGCCGAGCCGGCGGTGATCGTGCCGTCCTTCGTGAACGCGGGCCGCAGCGTGCCGAGCGACTCGGAGGTCGTCCCGGCGCGGATGCCCTCGTCCTCGCTGAACACGACGGGGTCGCCCTTGCGCTGCGGGATCTCGACGGGCGTGATCTCCGCCTCGAAGGTGCCGTCCTTCTGCGCGGCGGCGGCCCGCTGGTGGGACAGGGCGGCGATCTCGTCCTGTTCGGGGCGCAGGATGCCCAGGCGCGTGTTGTGCTTCTCCGTGGACTCGCCCATGGCGATGTTCTCGAAGGCGTCGGTGAGCCCGTCGTGCGCCATCGCGTCGAGCATCTCGATCGCGCCGTACTTGTAGCCCTCACGGGACTTGGGCAGCAGGTGGGGGGCGTTGGTCATGGACTCCTGGCCGCCCGCGACGACCACGTCGAACTCGCCGGCGCGGATCAGCTGGTCGGCGAGCGCGATGGCGTCGAGGCCCGACAGGCACACCTTGTTGATCGTGAGCGCCGGGACGCTCATCGGGATGCCGGCCTTGACGGCGGCCTGGCGCGCCGGGATCTGCCCCGCCCCGGCCTGGAGCACCTGGCCCATGATCACGTACTGCACCTGGTCGCCGGTGATCCCCGCACGGTCGAGGGCGGCCTTGATCGCGAAGCCACCGAGGTCGGCTCCCGAGAAGGACTTCAGGGAGCCGAGCAGCCGTCCCATCGGGGTGCGTGCACCCGCAACGATGACGGAGGTGGTGTTGTTCGTTCCAGACATGAGGAGCGATCCCCTTCCAGCTTGCACAGCCGAGGAGTGAACGAGGGTTTACCTAGAAGGTACTGAGCGGTAGGCCGGTCGTCATCCGGCCCGTCGTGTGATCGCGCGCACGTTGCGTAACCGCCTTCCGGGCGCTGCACTGACAGCATGCTGACGCGAATCGACCACATCGGGATCGCCTGTTTCGACCTCGACGCGACCGTCGAGTTCTACCGGGCCACGTACGGCTTCGAGGTGTTCCACTCCGAGGTCAACGAGGAGCAGGGCGTGCGCGAGGCCATGCTCAAGATCAATGAGACGTCCGACGGCGGCGCCTCCTACCTGCAGCTCCTGGAGCCCACCCGGGAGGACTCCGCGGTGGGGAAATGGCTGGCCAAGAACGGTGAGGGCGTCCATCACATCGCCTTCGGCACGGCCGACGTCGACGCGGACGCGGCGGCCGTCCGGGGCAAGGGCGTACGCGTGCTGTACGACGAGCCGCGCAGGGGTTCGATGGGGTCCAGGATCACGTTTCTGCACCCGAAGGACTGCCACGGTGTTCTGACAGAACTGGTCACTTCGGCGCCAGTTGAGTCACTCGAGCACTGACCTCCGTATATCTGGGCCGGTAGGGTTGGGCACGGCCGTCGCCTCTTCGGGGCGGTCCGGGTCCTCATCGTCAGGATCCGAGGGCCGGGGTCCAGGTTTCGGGGGATGAGCGTCGGGGCAGCAGCCCGTGCTCCGCCGTTGATCTGACACCATTCCCCGGGGGCCCCGTCCGGCAGATGGACGGTGCTCGTTTGGAGAGACTTGCGACCAGGGGACGGATGGGACCGCGCAGTGCGGGGCTACGAACGCCAGGAGCGAGAGCCGGCGGCTGACGTCGACCACCTCTCTCGGTTCGAGGCCGAGATGGAACGGCTGAAGACCGAGCGGGAGAAGGCCGTCCAGCACGCCGAGGACCTCGGCTATCAGGTCGAGGTGCTGCGCGCCAAGCTGCACGAGGCGCGGCGCGCTCTGGCGACCCGTCCTGCCTACGACAGCGCCGACATCGGCTACCAGGCCGAGCAGATGCTCCGTAACGCGCAGGTCCAGGCCGACCAGCTGCGCCAGGACGCCGAGCGGGAGCTGAGCCAGGCCCGCGCGCAGACGCAGCGGATCCTCCAGGAGCACGCCGAGCAGGCCGCCCGCCTGCAGGCGGAGCTGCACCAGGAGGCGGTCAACCGCCGTCAGCAGCTCGACCAGGAGCTGGCCGAGCGCCGGCAGAGCGTCGAGTCGCACGTCAACGAGAACGTGGCGTGGGCCGAGCAGCTGCGGGCCCGCAGCGAGCAGCAGGCCCGCCGGCTGATCGACGAGTCGCGCAGCGAGGCCGAGCAGGCCCTGGCCGCCGCCCGCGCGGAGGCCGAGCGGGTCGCGGGCGAGGCCCGCCAGCGGCTGCAGAGCGACGCCGAGCGGGCGCGCGCGGAGGCCGAGGCGCTGCTGCGCCGGGCCCGCACCGACGCCGAGCGGCTGCTGAACGCGGCCTCGACGCAGGCCCAGGAGGCCACCGAGCACGCCGAGCAGCTGCGCAGCTCCACCGCGTCCGACTCGGACAACGCCCGCCGGCAGGCCAGTGAGCTGAGCCGCGCCGCCGAGCAGCGCATCAACGAGGCCGAGACGGCCCTGCGCGAGGCGCGGGCCGAGGCGGAGAAGCTCCTCGCCGAGGCGAAGGAGGCCGCGTCCAAGACGCTCGCCGGCGCGGAGTCCTCGAACGAACAGCGCACCCGTACGGCCAAGGAGCAGGTCGCCCGGCTGGTCAGCGAGGCCAGCAAGGAGGCCGAGGCCACCAGGGCGGAGGCCGAGCAGGCCGTCGCGGACGCCCGCGCCAAGGCCGAGAAGATCATCGCCGAGGCCGAGGAGAACGCCCGCAGCCTCACCGCCGAGGAGACCGCCTCCCAGCTCGCCAAGGCCGCCCGTACGGCCGAGGAGGTCCTGAACAAGGCGGCCGAGGAAGCCAAGGCGACCACCCGGGCCGCGTCCGAGGAGGCCGAGCGGATCCGCGCCGGGGCGGAGGCCGAGGCGGACCGGCTGCGCGCCGAGGCGCACGACATCGCCGAGCAGCTCAAGGGCACGGCGAAGGACGACACCAAGGAGTACCGCGCCAAGACGGTCGAGCTGCAGGAGGAGGCGCGCCGCCTGCGCGGTGACGCCGAGCAGCTGCGCGCGGACGCCAACGCCGAGGGCGAGAAGATCCGCGCCGAGGCCCGGCGCGAGGCCGTCCAGCAGATCGAGGAGGCGGCCAGGACCGCCGAGGAGCTGCTCTCCAAGGCGAAGGCCGACGCGGACGAGCTGCGGTCCAACGCCGCCACGGAGAGCCAGCGGGTCCGTACCGAGGCCATCGAGCGCGCCACGACGCTGCGCCGGCAGGCCGAGGAGACGCTGGAGCGCACCCGCGCGGAGGCCGAGCGGCACCGCACGGAGGCCGTCGAGCAGTCCGAGGAGATCAAGGCCGAGGCCGAGCGGGCCGCCGCCGGGCTGCACGAGGACACCGAGCGGGCCGTGGCGGCCCGGCAGGCCGAGGCCGCCGAGGGGCTGGCCCGGCTGCACACGGAGGCCGAGGAGCGCCTCGCCTCCGCCGAGCAGGCGCTGACGGAGGCCCGCGAGGAGGCCGAGCGGATCCGCCGCGAGGCCGCCGAGGAGATCGACCGGCTGCGCACGGAGGCCGCCGAGCGGATCCGTACGCTGCAGGCGCAGGCCGAGACGGAGGCCGAGCGGCTGCGCACGGAGGCCGCCTCGGACGCGGCGGCGTCGCGGGCCGAGGGCGAGTCCGTCGCCGTACGGCTGCGGTCGGACGCCGCGGCGGAGGCCGAGCGGCTGAAGTCGGAGGCCCAGGACACCGCCGACCGCGTACGGACTGAGGCGCAGGCGGCCGCCGAGCGGCTCGCCACGGAGGCCGCCGAGGCGCTGTCCGCGGCCCAGGAGGAGGCGGCCAGGCGCCGCCGCGAGGCCGAGGAGCTCCTCGGCGCCGCACGCCAGGAGGCGGACCAGGAGCGCGAGCGGGCCCGCGAGCAGAGCGAGGAGCTGCTGGCCTCCGCGCGCAACCGCGTGGAGGAGGCCCAGACCGAGGCCGTCCGGCTGGTCGAGGAGGCGGACCGCCGAGCGACCGAGATGGTGTCGGCCGCCGAGCAGACCGCGCAGCAGGTGCGCGACGCCGTGGCCGGGCTGCACGAGCAGGCCCAGGAGGAGATCACCGGCCTGCGCAGCGCCGCCGAGCACGTGGCGGAGCGGATGCGCACCGAGGCGCAGCAGGAGGCCGACCGGGTCCGCGCCGACGCGCACGCGGAGCGGGAGCGGGCGGCCGAGGACGGCAACCGGATCCGGCGCGAGGCGCAGGAGGAGTCGGAGGCCGCGAGGTCGCTGGCGGAGCGCACGGTCTCGGAGGCGATCGCCGAGTCGGAGCGGCTGCGGTCGGACGCCTCGGAGTACGTCCAGCGGGCCCGCACGGAGGCCTCGGACGCCATCGCGGCGGCCGAACAGGACGCCTCGCGCTCCCGGGCCGAGGCCCGGGAGGACGCCAACCGCATCCGGTCGGACGCGGCGGCGCAGGCGGACACCCTCATCACCGAGACGACGGCCGAGGTCGAGCGGCTCACCGCGGAGACGAACCAGGAGGCGGAGCGCGTCCGCGCCGAGTCCGTGGCGAAGGCCGAGAAGCTCATCTCGGACGCGACGGGCGACGCGGAGCGGCTGCGCGCCGAGGCGGCCGAGACGGTCGGCTCCGCGCAGCAGCACGCCGAGCGGATCCGGTCCGACGCGCAGCGCGTCAAGACCGAGGCCGCCGCGGAGGCCGACCGCCTCATGTCGAACGCCCGTGACGAGGCCGACGACACGCTGGACAAGGCGCGCAAGGAAGCCAACAAGCGGCGTTCCGAGGCGGCCGAGCAGGTCGACAAGCTGATCACGGAGACGACCGCCGAGGCCGACAAGCTGCTCACCGAGTCCCAGCAGAGCGCGCGCAAGATGACCGCGGACGCCGAGACGCAGGCCGACACGATGGTGGGCGCGGCGCGCAGCGAGGCGGAGCGGCTGCTCTCCGAGGCGACCGTGGAGGGCAACACGCGGGTGGAACGGGCCAGGGCCGACGCCGACGAGCTGCTGGTCGGCGCGCGCCGGGACGCGACGGCCATAAGGGAGCGGGCCGAGGAGCTGCGCGACCGGATCACCGGCGAGATCGAGGACCTGCACGAGCGGGCCCGCCGCGAGTCCGCCGAGACGATGAAGGCGGCCGGCGACCGGTGCGACGCGCTGATCAGGGCCGCCGAGGACCAGCTGAAGGAGGCCGAGGCGAAGGCCAAGGACCTGGTGTCGGAGGCCAACTCCGAGGCGAGCAAGGTCCGGATCGCCGCCGTCCGCAAGGCGGAGGGGCTCCTGAAGGAGGCCGAGCAGAAGAAGGCCACGCTCATCGCCGAGGCCGAGGGCATCAGGTCCGAGGCGGTCCGCGAGGCCCGGGCCGCGGTCGAGGAGGGCAAGCGGGAGCTGGAGGTGCTGGTGCGCCGCCGGCAGGACATCAATGCCGAGATCTCCCGTGTCCAGGACGTCCTGGAGGCGTTGGAATCCTTTGAGGCGCCGTCGAGTGGGAAGGACGGTGGCGTCAAGGCGGGCGCTGCGGTCGGTTCGCCCCGTTCGGGTGGCAAGCCGTCGGAAGGCTAGCCAAACCGGCAACTTCCGTGCTTGGCAGGGGGCTTCAGCGGGGCTCCCTGGCAAGCGTTCCGGCCGTTAGCCACCAAAAAGGGTGTCATTCTCCATATCAATCGGGCTACTGCTCGATGACACACCGTTTTGGCCCCTAGGATTCCACCTATCACCTCACCGGTCTCATTCGACAGGAACCCCATGAGCGACACTTCCCCCTACGGCTTCGAGCTTGTGCGGCGTGGGTACGACCGCGCTCAGGTGGACGAACGCATTTCGAAGCTCGTCTCCGACCGTGACAGCGCTCTGGCCCGTATCACTGCTCTCGAGAAGCGCATCGAGGAACTCCATCTCGAAACGCAGAACGCCCAGGCCCAGGTAAGCGACGCCGAGCCGTCGTACGCCGGCCTCGGTGCCCGCGTCGAGAAGATCCTCCGCCTCGCCGAGGAGGAGGCCAAGGACCTGCGCGAGGAGGCCCGCCGAGCGTCGGAGCAGCACCGCGAGCTCGCCGAATCGGCGGCCCAGCAGGTGCGCAACGACGCAGAATCGTTCGCTGCGGACCGCAAGTCCAAGGCGGAGGACGAGGGCGTCCGGATCGTCGAGAAGGCCAAGTCCGACGCCTCCCAGCTGCGCCAGGAGGCGACCAAGGACGCCCAGTCGAAGCGTGAGGAGGCGGACGCCCTCTTCGAGGAGACCCGTGCGAAGGCCGCGCAGGCCGCCGCCGACTTCGAGACGAACCTCGCCAAGCGCCGTGAGCAGTCCGAGCGTGACCTGGCCTCGCGCCAGGCCAAGGCCGAGAAGCGTCTCGCGGAGATCGAGCACCGTGCGGAGCAGCTGCGGCTCGAGGCCGAGAAGCTGCGTACGGACGCCGAGCGCCGCGCCCGTCAGACGGTGGAGACGGCTCAGCGCCAGGCCGAGGACATCGTGGCCGACGCGAACGCCAAGGCCGACCGCATCCGGTCCGAGTCCGAGCGGGAACTCGCGGCTCTCACCAACCGGCGCGACTCGATCAACGCGCAGCTCACGAACGTGCGCGAGATGCTGGCGACGCTCACGGGGGCGGCCGTGGCCGCCGCGGGCGCTCCCGAGGACGAGCCCGCCACCCGTGGGGTGCCGGCCCAGCAGTCCCGGTAGGCACCGGCACCGTCCCGGCAGGCACCGGGACGGTGCGGATCGTGGGTGAGCTGCAGGCCGGCTGTGGCCGGCTGCGCAGTTCCCCGCGCCCCTTCGGGCGTACCTTCGGAGCCCCCTGCCTTTAAGTGGCAGGGGGCTTTGTCGCGTTTTAGCGTGGGCCCATGATCGAGGTCGAGGGGCTCAGCAAGCGGTACGGCGAGAAGACGGCCGTGAACCGTCTGACGTTCGCCGTGCGGCCCGGGATCGTCACCGGGTTCCTGGGGCCCAACGGCGCCGGGAAGTCCACGACCATGCGGATGATGCTCGGGCTCGACCGGCCGACCGCGGGGGACGTCCGTATCGACGGGCAGCACTACGACCGCCTCGACGACCCGCTCAAGCACATCGGCGCCCTCCTCGACGCCAAGGCCGTGCACGGCGGCCGCAGCGCCTTCAACCACCTGCTGTGCCTCGCGCAGAGCAACGGCATCCCGCGCGGCCGGGTGCACGAGGTCCTCGACACCGTCGGCCTCACCGCGGTGGCGAGGAAGAAGGCCAAGGGCTTCTCGCTCGGCATGGGGCAGCGGCTCGGCATCGCCGGCGCGCTGCTCGGCGACCCGCGCATCCTGATGTTCGACGAGCCGGTCAACGGGCTCGACCCCGAGGGCATCCACTGGATCCGCAACCTGATGAAATCCCTCGCCGCCCAGGGCCGTACCGTCTTCGTCTCCTCGCACCTGATGAGCGAGATGGCGCTGACCGCCGACCACCTCGTCGTCATCGGCCAGGGCCGGCTGCTCGCCGACACGTCCATGGCCGGCTTCATCCGGGAGAACTCCCGCTCGTACGTACGCATCCGGTCGCCCCAGCGGGAGCTGCTGCTCGACGTGCTGCACCGGGCCGGGATCACGGCCGTCGAGGCGGGCGGCGAGACGCTGGAGGTGGACGGCCGGCGGCCGCAGGACATCGGTGAGCTGGCCGCGCAGCACCGGATCGTGCTGCACGAACTGAGCCCCCAGCAGGCCTCGCTGGAGGAGGCCTTCATGCGGCTCACGGCGGAGTCGGTGGAGTACCACGCGCACGCCGGCCCGTCCCTCGGCGACCCGCCGCCCACCGCCGTGCCCCCGCCCCCGCGCCGGGAGCCGTGGGGCGACGACCGGAAGAAGGGCTGACCCCATGGCCGCGACCCAGGTCCTGAGATCCGAGTGGACCAAGATCCGGTCGGTGGCGTCCACGGTGTGGACGCTGGGTCTCGCCGCCCTGGTGACCGTCGTGCTCGGCGCGCTGATCTCGCTGCTGTCCAAGAACGAGTTCGACGACATGAGCACGCAGGACCGGCTCTCCTTCGACCCCACCTACATCAGTTTCGCCGGGATGAGCCTCGGCCAGCTGGCGATGATCGTGTTCGGCGTGCTGGTGGTGTCGAACGAGTACAGCACCGGCATGATCCGCACCTCGCTCGCCGCCGTACCGCGGCGCGGCACGTTCCTCCTCGGCAAGATGGCGGTGGCGACCGGCCTCGCCTTCGTCGTGGCCCTCGTCACCAGCTTCGCCGCCTTCTTCCTCGGCCAGGCCGTGCTCGGCTCCCACAAGGCGTCGATCGGCGACCCCGGCGTGCTGCGCGCGGTCATCGGCGGCGGCCTCTACATGACCCTCATCGCCGTCTTCTCGATGGGCGTCGCCACGATGCTGCGCAGCCCGATGCTCTCCCTCGGCATCCTGATGCCGTTCTTCTTCCTGATCTCGGCCGTCCTCGGCAACGTCTCCGCCACGAAGAAGATCGGGCGGTTCCTGCCCGACCAGGCGGGCAGCAAGATCATGCAGGTGGTCGCCCCGCTCGACGACGACGTACCGTACGGGCCCTGGGGCGGCCTGGGCATCATGGCGCTGTGGGTGGTCCTCGCGGTGGCCGGCGGGTACGTGATGCTGAAGCGACGGGACGCGTAGGGCGGGATTTTTACCTGGCTTTGAAGGGAACCGTCAGCGCCCGGCTATCCTCCTAACCCTTACGGGGGGCGTGTGCCCCGATGTCCTGAACCTTTTCGATGGGTGCGGAGAATGATCGAGGCAGTCGGCCTGACGAAGCGCTACGGCGACAAGACGGCCGTGTACAACCTTTCCTTCCAGGTCAGGCCGGGCTCCGTCACCGGCTTCCTCGGCCCCAACGGGTCGGGCAAGTCGACGACCATGCGGATGATCCTGGGGCTCGACAACCCCAGCGCCGGGCAGGTGACGATCGGCGGCCACCCTTACCGCAGGCTGCCCAACGCCCCCCGCCAGGTCGGCGCGCTGCTCGACGCCAAGGCCGTGCACGGCGGCCGGCACGCCCGCAACCACCTGCTGTGCCTGGCGCAGCTGTCGGGCATCCCGGCCCGCCGGGTGGACGAGGTGCTCGGTGTCGTGGGGCTCCAGGACGTGGCGAAGAAGCGCTCCAAGGGCTTCTCGCTCGGCATGGGGCAGCGGCTCGGCATCGCGGCCGCGCTGCTCGGCGACCCGCAGGTGCTGCTGTTCGACGAACCGATCAACGGGCTCGACCCCGAGGGCATCCTCTGGGTGCGCAACCTGATGAAGTCCCTGGCCGCGGAGGGCCGGACGGTCTTCGTCTCCTCGCACCTGATGAGTGAGATGGCCGTCACCGCCGACCACCTGATCGTGATCGGCCGCGGCCAGCTGCTCGCCGACATGAGCGTGCGCGACTTCATCTCGCACAACTCCGCCGACTTCGCGCGGGTACGCACCCCCGGCACCGATCCCGCCCAGCGCGAGAAGCTGACGGCCGCCCTCACGGAGGCCGGCGGCCAGGTGATGCCGGAGCAGGACGGCGGGCTGCGTGTCACCGGTCTGCCGCTCCCCCGCATCAGCGATCTCGCGCACGACGCCGACGTACGGCTGTGGGAGCTCTCCCCGCACCAGGCCTCGCTGGAGGAGGCGTACATGCGGATGACACAGGGCTCCGTCGACTACCGCTCCACCACCGACCAGCGCGCGGGCCTCCAGCAGCAGCTGCCGCCCGGCATGGTGCCGCAGCCGCAGATGCCGGTACCGGGACAGGGCCAGCCCGGCTGGTACGCGCCGCCGTCGCCCCAGCAGGGCGGGCAGCCGTTCGCGATGCCCCAGGGGCAGCCGCCCGCGGGCCCCTACGGCGCTCCGGGCGTCCCGGGCGCCGGGGAGCCCAACCCCTACGCGCAGCCCGCCCAGCCGGCGCCCGCGCAGCCCGCGCCCGTGCAGCCGCCGGCCGCCCCCGCGCAGCCCTCCGCCGCCCCCGACCTGACCAAGCCCGAGGACGCCCGATGAGCACGCCCCAGCCGCAGACGCACCAGCAGGCCGCCCCTGCCCCGAACTGGCAGCAGGCGCCCGGGACCTCGTACACCTCGCCGATCCCGATCGTCCGCACCCATCTCGGACACGCGCTCGCCTCGGAGTGGACGAAGATCAAGTCGGTGCGCTCCACGGTGTGGACGCTCGGCGTCTTCCTGCTCCTGGTCGTGGGGATCGGCCTCCTCGTCGCCGCCAACACGAGCGACAACGACTACGGGGACGTCCCCTATACGATCCCGGCCTTCTTCGGACTGATCCTCGGGCAGATCTGCCTGATCACCCTGGGCGTGCTCGTCGTCTCGTCCGAGTACGGCACGGGCATGATCCGTACCACGTTCACGGCCTCGCCGCAGCGCCACCGGGTGCTCACCGCGAAGCTGCTGATCTTCTTCGCCGTCGCGTTCGTCGTGTCGGCCCTCGCCATCGGGTTCGTCGGCCTCATCACGTCGGGCCTGCACAGCGGGGCGTCGGACACCGCGTGGGGCGGGACCGTCCTGAAGGGCGCGCTCTACGTGTCGCTGCTCGGCGTGCTGGCGCTCGCCGTGGGGTCGATGCTGCGGCACTCCGCGGGCGCGATCACCGCGATGCTCGGCCTGGTGCTCGTCCCGGCGATCCTGCCCGCGTTCCTGATGATCTCCGACAGCATGCGCACGCTCGGCGAGAAGATGATGGACTACGCCGCCCCGAACGCGCTCGCCAAGATCTTCGAGCTCGACACGGACAACGGGACCGGCGGCCCGCAGCTCCTCCTGCTCGTCTGTGTGACGGCGGCGGCCATCGCGGGCGCCTACACGCTCCTGGAGCGGCGCGACGTGTAGCAGGAACGTGCCGTCGCCGCCCGAGGCCTCAGAACCTCGGCGCGTTCCGGGACCGCTGCACCCTCGTGGTGCGGCGGTCCTTCGCGTTCCAGCAGGCCTTGTGCCAGTGGCGGCGCTCGTCCACCCCGGAGTGCTCGGGCCAGGCCACCACGTGCGGGACGCCGGAGGGGATCTGCTGGTCGCAGCCGGGGCAGCGGTACGTCTTGCCCTGCGCGCTCGCGCCCGCCACGTGCCGTACGCTCCAGGACTCGCCCTGCCAGCTCTCCGAGGACTGCCAGCCCCCGTACCGGCCGGACGGATCCTCGTCCGCGCTCCGGCCGGAGCCATCGGCACGGGGGCGGTTGCGGCGCGGGGACACAGGACACCTCACGGAGCTGTACAGGGGGCGGGGCGGCACGGGCTGCGCCCAGCCTACGCGGAGCACCCAGGGGTGCGCGTACGTCACCAAACCCTACGGAATCCCCGCACCGACGGCCCATTCTCCAGACAATCCGCCAATCTCCACGCCAAGCCGTGTCCTTGGCACGTGTCAGGCAGTTATGCGAGGTGGGGGAGCCGCGTCGGCCCAAGGAAGCAGGAGTGCGATGCGCGTAGGAAGTTTTGTTCTGGCGGCCCAGTTTCCCGGTCAGGGACAGGGCGAGGCCCTGCACCGCGCGGTGCGGTCCGCGGAGGTCGCCGAGGAGGCCGGGCTCGATGCGGTGTGGCTGGCCGAGCACCATTTCGTGCCGTACGGGACGTGCCCGTCGGCCGTGACGCTCGCGGCGTTACTGCTCGGCCGCACCCGGCGCATCCGGGTGGGCACGGCGGTCAGTGTGCTGCCCACCGTGCACCCGGTGGCACTCGGCGAGCAGACCGCGCTGCTGCACGTGACGTCGGGCGGACGGTTCTCGCTCGGCGTGGGGCGGGGCGGGCCCTGGGTCGACCTCGAGGTCTTCGGGACGGGACTCGAGGCGTACGAGAAGGGGTTCCCGGAATCACTCGATCTGCTGGTCCGGTGGCTGCGCCGGCCGGCCGTGGCGGGCGGCTCCGAGCGCTTCGGCTTCCGCGAGGTGGCCGTCGTACCGAGGCCGTCGCAGGCCCTGACGGGCGGCGAGGGTCCCGAGGTGATCGTCGCCTGCACCTCGCCGTCGAGCGTCAGGACGGCCGCCGAGCGCGGACTGCCGATGCTGCTCGGCATGCACGTGGGGGACGAGGAGAAGGCGGAGATGGTCGCGCTGTGGCGTACGCACGCGCGCGCCTCGGGGCGCTCCCCCGACGAGATCGCGGGCGCCGGCGCCTCCCATGTGTCGGCCGGCGTCGCGCAGATCGCGGACCGGCGGACGGACGCCGTCGAGTCGCTCCAGAAGGCCATGCCGGGATGGCTCAAACAAGGGCTCGATGCGCATGTGACGGTGGACGGCCGCAAGCGCACGATGCGCGATCCGCTGGCCTACACGGAACTCCTGTGCGGACTCCACCCGGTGGGTACGCCCCAGCTGTGCGCGGACCGCCTCGCGGCGACCTCCGAACGCACGGGGATCACCCGCTTCGCCCTCCTCGTGGAAGGCTCGGGCGACCTGGACGCCACGGAGGAGAACGTCCGGCGGCTGGGGGGCGAGGTACTGCCACGCCTGCGGTGAGCGGGACCCGCGCCCCGGCCAGGGCGCGAGGACCCGGCTCCGCCGACCCGTGGTCCGGGCCCTGGGGCCCGGACCACGGGAAACCCGCCGCTCCCGTACAGAACACCTCCCGCGTACGGAGCGGCGAGCCGTGCGACGTCAACGCGTCAGCAGTCCCGGAACTCCGGCGACTGGTTCAGCAGTTGACTGCGCACCGACGTGAAGCGGGCCAGGGTGTCGTCCACCGAGCCGTCCAGCGGGAACACTGCCACCCGGTGGCAGTTCTGGAAGGCCAGCCGCACCCCGAAGTGCCGCTGCAGCGCACCTCGTATCGCGTCGCTCGCGAGGGCACGCAGCAGTTGGCCCCGCGCGTGCTCGTCCGGCGGCGGCGTCTGGTTGTCGGCGAAGTTGCCGCCGTCCACCTTCAGCTGGGCCACCAGGGAGCTGATCATCTCCCACGCGTAGGGCAGGGAGGTCCGGACGCAGTCGACGAATTCCGCTTCGTCGACCTCGCCTCGCTCGGCCTTTTCGAGTAGGGCCGGTGAGACGTCCAGCGACATGGGTTCTCCTCTCGCACCCCCTCGGCCGAGGGGGCTGACGGACAGGCAAGGGGGACCGCGACGCGACCACGCTGCGTACATGCGTCGCGACCTCCGGTTTATACGTTAGGCAACTGTTCGTGGCCGCACCAGGACATTGCGCACACGGCGAGGACCCGACGTGCACACAACCGGCCACTTCCGAACAGGGCTTATCCGGGGAAACAGGGACGACGGGCCGGGCCGCGGCCGCCGGGCCTCCCGGGCGGATCGCGCCGACCCGTGCCGGTCGAGTAGCGTTGCCGACCATGCGTCTCGTCATTGCCCGCTGCTCCGTCGACTACGCGGGCCGGCTCACCGCCCATCTCCCCTCGGCCCCTCGCCTGATCCTCGTGAAGGCGGACGGGAGTGTCTCGATCCATGCGGACGACCGGGCCTACAAGCCCCTCAACTGGATGTCGCCGCCCTGCACGCTGAAGGAGGGTTCGGGGGACGACGAAGGCGTCTGGACGGTCGTCAACAAGGCCGGTGAGAAGCTCATCATCACCATGGAGGAGGTCCTCCACGACTCCTCGCACGAGCTCGGCGTCGACCCCGGCCTGATCAAGGACGGTGTGGAGGCGCACCTGCAGGAGCTCCTCGCCGACCGCATCGAGACCCTCGGTGAGGGCTACTCGCTGATCCGCCGCGAGTACATGACGGCCATCGGCCCGGTCGACATCCTGTGCCGCGACGCGAACGGCGGGACCGTCGCCGTGGAGATCAAGCGGCGCGGTGAGATCGACGGCGTGGAGCAACTGACGCGCTACCTGGACCTGTTGAACCGCGACCCGCACCTCGCGCCGGTCCGCGGCATCTTCGCGGCCCAGGAGATCAAGCCCCAGGCGCGGGTCCTCGCCACCGACCGGGGCATCGGCTGCACGGTCCTCGACTACAACGCGCTGCGGGGCATCGAGGACGACAAGCTGCGGCTGTTCTGACCGCGGCGGGGCATACGTACGGCACGGCGGTGGGCCGGGTCCTGGGAGAGGACCCGGCCCACCGTCATGCCGTGCCGGACAGCTCAGATCACCGCGGGCGACCCGGGGGTGCCGCTGCCCGCCGAGCCGCTCGCGGAACTGCTCGTGGCGGGCGTGGACGCGGGACCGCCGGCCGAGTCGGAGGTCTCCGGGGTGGACGGCGGGGTCTCGCTGGGCTCCCCGGAGGGCTCGGACACGGTGGGCGTCGGAGTCGGCGTCGGACTGGCCGGCGGGGTCGGGCTGGCCGGCGGCTTCGGGGGTGAGGTCGACGGCTTGGGGGCCGGGGACGACGGCTTCGTCGCGGACCCGCTCGGGCTCGGCTCCTTCGACCCGCTCGGCTCGTCCGACGGCTCGCCGGCCGAGGACGGCGTCGGGTCGTCCGAGGTCCCGAGGACCCCGTCCTCGCCGGGGTCGGCCGGACGGTTCGTCGAGCCCGCGTCACCGGCGCCCTTCTTCGGCCGGTCCGCGCCGAGGTCGCTGCCGTCGTCGCCCACGCCGGCCGTCGGGTTGACGCCGACCTTCTCCGCCGGGGCGTTGTCGTCCGGGCTGGAGGTCGCGCCGAGCGTCACCACCGTGCCGAGCACGGCGGCGAGCAGGGCGCCCGCGCCGGCGGCGACCAGATTGCGCCGGCCGCCGTTGACCAGCCCCTTGACCCCGCCCGTCACGCCGGGCTTCGCCGAGGCGGCGGGTCCGGTCCGGTGGGTGATCAGTGTGGCGGACTCGCCCGGTGCCTGCAGCGAGGGAACCGCCGCGAACGCGGCCGGTACACCGCCGGGCGGTGACGCCGACTCCTCGGACCGCGCGTCGGGCACCTCCTCGCCCGTCGTCGGGCCGATGCCCGCCGACGGGGTGTCTCCCGAGCGGTCCGCGACCAGGGCGAGGGCGCGCCGGCCCGCGACGGTGCCGCGCTTGTCGGCGAGGGCGCCGCGCAGGCCGACGGATGCCTCCAGCTCGACACGGGCCCGGTCGAGCTGCCCGCCGCAGAGCGCGAGAACGCCCAGCTCGTGGTGGAAGTAGGCCTGGTCCGAGACCTGGCCGGCGAGCTTGGCCGCCTCGCTCCCCGCCCGCAGCGCGCGCTCCCAGGCGCTCCAGTGCAGTCCCGCGGCGAACGCGGGCGCGGCCGCCCGAGCCAGCCCCACCGCGGGCGCGGTCTCCTCGTCCTCGGCCGGCGCCGCCGTGAGCGGCACCAGGGCGGCCAGGGCGGCGAGCACGGCGTCCGCCTCGGCGCAGACCCGCTCCGGGGTGACGGACGGGTGCCCCGCCCACCAGGTGTAGTGCCGGGCGGCGGTGCGGGCCGTCGCCTCGGCGTCGGACGCGTACCCGGCGGCCTCCAGCTGGGTCTGCACGCCCGCGGCGAGCCGGTAGTGCGCCCCGACCGGTGTGACGAGCGCGCAGCCGGCCAGTTCCGCGAGCGCGGCGTCCGCGTGGGTGTGGCCCACGAGGGCGGGCAGGTGGGCCTGGTGCGGCACCTCGCCGTTCAGCGCGACGGCGAAGCGCAGGGTGGCGTGGGCCGACTCGCTGAGCCGGGAGGCGAGCAGCGCGGCGGGCGCGGCGCCCTCGGCGAGCGAGGGCAGCGGCACGTCGTGGCCGTGGCCGGCGTCGTGGCCGTCGTGCTCGTCCTCGGTGCCGAAGGACGCGTCCGCGGGCGCGTCCGCGCCCTGACCGGAGCGGTCGGGGCCGTCGAAGGCGTCCGGGTCCCCGAAGGCCTCCGGGTCGGTGAGCAGCTGGTCGCGCTGCCGCAGCAGGGCGCCGGCCTGCACGAAGCGCAGCGGGAGCCCCTCGGACTCGAACCAGAGGTCGCCCGCCCAGTTGGCCTCCTCCTCGGTCAGGACGCGGCCGACGGCGCGCTCCAGCAGTTCGAGGCCGCCACCGCGGCCGAGGCCGCCGAGGAAGACCTCTTCGAGGAGTGAGTCGGCGGACGGCGCGGCGGTCCGCGGCGTCGCGGAGATCAGCCAGGCGCACTCGGGGGTGGCGTCGAGCAGGTCGTCGAGCGTGCCGCCGCCGAACTCCACGTCGTCCAGGACGACGACCGCGCCGATGTCGTGGACGAGGGCGCGCAGTTCGTCCTGTTCCGGCCGGTGCCGCGGGGCGTCGTGGACGGCGGCGAAGAGGTCGTGCAGCAGGTCGTCGGCGGTACGGCGGTGGCCGCTGAGGCGGACCACGCCGTCGGGCGCGAGGTCCGCGCAGTCGTCGGCGACGGCGTCGAGCAGCGCCGTGCGGCCCGAGCCCGAGGGCCCGGTGAGCCGGACGGAGCGGCCGCGCGCGAGCAGCCGTACGAGCCGCTCACGCTCCTCCTGGCGCTCCAGGAGCGGCAGTCTGTGCTGCGGGGCCCCGGGCGGTACGGTCGGCCGGCCGGCGCGGGCCAGGTCGGCCCGCTCGGACGCGCTGAACTTCACGGGCCGCGGCGGCCGCTCGCCCGGCGGGCAGAGCTCGATCTCGCTGCCGTCGACGGGATTGACGGTGAGCAGGTGGTCGCCCGTGACGAGTCGCACGGTGCGGGCCGGCACGGGTGTGTGCAGGGCGGCCGGGTGCTGGGCGCTCTTCTGCCCCTGCCCCGGCGTGTGCGTCAACGGCTCGCGCGGCGGGCGCTGTCGTGGCGCCGAGCCGTCGTCGTGGCCGTACTCTTCGGGTCCCCGGTTCGTCGGGTCCATAGGTCCAAGCCCCCCAAAAGCGTCGTGTGCCGCGCCCCCTCCGGCCTGCCGCACACCGCGCTGTCGCTTCTGGTCCGGTGCCCACTGACGGGTCCATCAACACGCGGGCAGCCGAACCCTAAACCTTCGCACAGTATCTCCGAACACACGGGGTACCGCGCCGTCCGAGACGTCACAGCTTCGTGAGGATTGTTCGCGAGGTACGGGTTTCGCACGCCGCTTCCCATCCGGTCTTCGCCGTTTGCGGCAGTGACGCGGACCGCGTACGGCGAAGGCCCGCACCGCCTCCCGGTGTCACACCCGGGGCAGCGACTCGACCCCGATCCCGCCCTCGACGGCCAGGATCCGGTGCAGCCGGGTGGCCACCAGCAGGCGCTGCATCTGCGGCGGGACGCCGCGCAGCACAAGCCTGCGGCCGCACCGCCCCGCCCGCCGGTGGGCCCCCATGATGACACCGAGTCCGGTGGCGTCCCAGGAGTCCAGCTCTGACAGGTCGAGCACCAGGTCGCCGGCTCCGTCGTCGACGGCCGAGTGCAGGACCGTACGGGCGTCCGCCGCGCTGCGGACGTCGAGGCGGCCCCCGACGACCAGCTCGGCGTGGTCGCCCCTGATGTGCATATGCGCTCCCCGAGAGTGCGTGTTTCGTGCCCGTCGTCTTCGTCGTGCCCTGTGCCAGGACTGACTGCGGTACCGGGGCAGAAGTTGCCCTCCGTGAGCGAACCGATACCGAAGTCGACCCCAACGAGTGACGGGGTGACAGGCCGCGGACCGTCACGGAGCCGGTACGCGGATCAGTACGTGTAGAAGCCCTGCCCGCTCTTGCGCCCGATGTCACCGGCGTCGACCATCCGGCGCATCAGCTCCGGCGGGGCGAACTTCTCGTCCTGGGACTCGGTGTAGATGTTGCCGGTGGCGTGCAGCAGGATGTCGACGCCCGTGAGGTCGGCGGTGGCGAGCGGCCCCATGGCGTGGCCGAAGCCCAGCTTGCAGGCCAGGTCGATGTCCTCGGCGCTGGCCACGCCCGACTCGTACAGCTTGGCCGCCTCGACGACCAGTGCCGAGATGAGCCGGGTGGTCACGAAGCCGGCCACGTCGCGGTTGACGACGATGCAGGTCTTGCCGACCGACTCGGCGAACTCCCGGGCACGCGCGAGCGTCGCGTCGCTCGTCTTGTAGCCGCGCACGAGTTCGCACAGCTGCATCATCGGGACCGGCGAGAAGAAGTGCACGCCGACGACCCGCTCCGGACGCGCGGTGGCCGCCGCGATCTTGGTGATCGGGATGGCGGAGGTGTTGGAGGCGAGTACGGCCTCGTCCTTCACCAGTCCGTCGAGCGCCCGGAAGATCTCGTGCTTGACTTCCAGCTTCTCGAAGACGGCCTCGACGACGATGTCGGCGTCGGCGACCGCGTCCAGGTCGGTCGTCGTGGTGATCCGGCCCAGCGCCTGTCCGGCCGCGTCGGCGTCCAGCTTCCCCTTGCTCACGAACCTGTCGTACGAGGCCTTGATGCCGTCGGTGCCACGGGTCAGCGCCGCGTCGGTGACATCCCGCAGGACGACGTCCCAGCCGGCCTGTGCGGCGACCTGGGCGATACCGGAACCCATGAGTCCGGCCCCGATGACGGCGAGCTTCCCTGCCACTGTCCGACTCCCCTGCTGCTTCTTCGCGGGGCCGCGTCCCGGTGCGGCCACCGCCGCGCGACCCCGCGTCCAGCCGGAGAACCGCCGGCTGGGACGACTGGCGTTGACATCGCGAGACAGCCCCGCACGACACGCCGCAGGGTTGCCTCTCCGGCGGACCTTAGCGTCCGTGAGGTGCCGTGTGACCGGTAAGTAATGCGCGTCACGTCTCATCTGACGGACATCACACCGGGCGGCTCATTCCGCGCCCCGTACGGCGTAGTTGAGGACCTTCTCACTCAAAAGGTCCTCCATGGCGTCGAGGAGGACCAGCACCTCGCGGGAGACCTCGGCCGGAGCGCGCCCGCCGACCATCTCACGGCCGACCGTGCTCATGACCGTCTGGTGGAGCCAGCCGATCTGGCCGGCCATCAGGCCGGGTGTCGGGTCGTCCGGCGCCGCGCCCGTCTCCGCGCGCAGGGTCGCCTCCAGGTCGTCGTGGACCTCCTGCTGGAGGCTCCAGAGGCGGGAGCGGAGGGCGGGCGCGTCGTGGATGACGCGCATGAAGCGGTCGTACCCCTCCATCAGGCCGACGTGCGGCGAGACGGCCTCGACCTCCTCGCGCAGTTCGCGCAGGACGGCGGCGGCCGCCGACTCACCGGCGGGTCGGCCCCGCACCCAGCGCGAGAGCCGGTCGACGACGCCCTTGCTGCGGTCGAAGAAGAGGTCCTCCTTGGCCGGGAAGTAGTTGTAGACGGTGTTCACGGACACGTCGGCGGCGTCCGCGACGTCGACCATCGTCACGGTCACGAAGCCGTGCTCCAGGAACAGCCCCGTCGCGATGTCCGAGATGCGCTGCCTGGTCTCGCGCTTCTTCCGCTCCCTGAGCCCCTCTGCCATGGCCTCATGGTAGGCCGGACCGGGACTTTTTGGGCTCCATGCAATTTTGGTGGCATTGCAAAATTCAAGTCCCTCTGTTTTTCTTGGCGCATGCCCATCATCAGCACGGCCGGCCTGGCCCGGACCTTCCAGACCAAACGCGGGCCCGTCGAGGCGGTCCGCGGCATCGACCTCACCGTCGCGGCGGGCGAGATCCTCGGCCTCCTCGGCCCGAACGGGGCCGGCAAGACGACCACGCTCCGGATGCTCACGACCCTGCTGCCGCCCACCGGCGGCGCCGCCACCGTCGCGGGCCACGACCTGGCCACCGACCCGGCGGGCGTCCGCCGCGCGTGCGGGTACGTGGCGCAGTCGGGCGGGGTCGATCCGCAGGTCTCCGTCCGCGAGGAACTGGTCACCCAGGGGCGCCTCTACCGCCTGACGAAGCGACAGGCCGTCGAGCGCGCCGGGGAACTGGCCCGGGACCTCGGCCTGGACGGCCTCCTCGACCGGAAGACCTCGGCGCTCTCCGGCGGGCAGCGCCGCCGGCTCGACATCGCCCTCGGCCTCACCCACCGCCCCGAGGTGCTGTTCCTCGACGAACCGACCACCGGCCTCGACCCGGCGAGCCGCGCCGACCTCTGGGACCTCGTACGGCGGCTGCGCGACGCGTACGGCACCACGGTCCTGCTCACCACGCACTACCTCGACGAGGCGGACGCGCTGGCCGACCGGCTCGTGGTCGTCGACGAGGGCGTCGTGGTGGCGGAGGGCACGCCGGGCGCGCTCAAGCTCCGGTACGGAGGGTCGATCGACGCGACGCTCCAGGACACCTTCCTCGCGATCACCGGCCGTGCCGCCGCACCGGCCGGCCCCCTTCCCGCGACCCTGCAGGGGGCTTGAGAGACATGCTGCTCCACGACACCGCGCTGATCTTCGGGCGCTACCTCCGCCAGACCCTGCGTTCCCGGTTCGCGATGCTCTTCGGCGTCCTGATGCCGATGCTGTACCTGCTGTTCTTCGGCCCCCTGCTCACCGATCTGCCGCTGGGCGGCGGCGGGAGTTCCTGGCAGGTCCTGGTCCCCGGACTGCTGCTGCAGCTCGGCCTGTTCGGCGCCGCGTTCGCCGGTTTCATGATCATCGTCGAGAAGAACCACGGGGTCGTGGAGCGGATGCGCGTCACCCCGGTCAGCCGGCTGGCGCTCCTGCTGGGCCGGGTGCTGCGCGACACCGCGGTCCTCGTCCTCCAGGCGGTCCTGCTGGTCCTGGCCGCCGTGGTGATGGGCCTGCGCGCACCCGTCGCCGGCATCCTGATCGGCTTCGCGTTCGTCGCGCTGCTGACCGTCTCACTGGCCTCGCTGTCGTACGCGCTGGCCATGCGGACCGCCGCGCCCCACGCGTTCGGCCCGACGGTCAACGCCGTGGCCATGCCGTCCATGCTGCTGTCCGGCCTCATGCTGCCCATGTCGCTGGCGCCCGGCTGGCTGGACGCCCTCTCGCACGTCATGCCGCTGCGCTATCTGGTGGACGCGATGCGGGACGCGTACGTCGGCTCGTACGCCACCGCCTCCATGGGGTACGGGGTCCTGGTGGCCGTCGGCTTCGCCGGGCTCGCCGTGACGGTGGGCACACGCGTGTTCCGCACGGCCGGGGCATAACTAGGCTGGCCGCATGGTCAATCTGACGCGCATCTACACCAGGACCGGCGACCGGGGCACCACGGCCCTCGGCGACATGAGCCGCACCGCCAAGACGGACCCGCGGATCTCGGCGTACGCCGACGCCAACGAGGCGAACGCGGCCCTCGGCACGGCGATCGCCCTCGGCAACCTCGACGAGGAGATCGTCAAGGTGCTCTCGCGCGTCCAGAACGACCTGTTCGACGTGGGCGCGGACCTGTCCACGCCGGTCGTCGAGAACCCCGAGTTCCCGCCGCTGCGGGTCGAGCAGTTCTACATCGACAAGCTGGAGGCGGACTGCGACCGCTTCAACGAACAGCTGGACAAACTCCGCTCCTTCATCCTCCCCGGCGGCACCCCCGGCGCGGCCCTCCTCCACCAGGCCTGCACGGTGGTCCGCCGGGCGGAACGCTCCACGTGGACGGCCCTGGAGTCCCACGGCGAGGTCATGAACCCCCTGACGGCGACCTACCTCAACCGCCTCTCGGACCTCCTGTTCATCCTGGCCAGGACGGCGAACAAGGAGGTGGGGGACGTGCTGTGGGTCCCGGGCGGCGAACGCTAGCGCCCGGGTGCGCGACCGGCCTCCACCGGAGCCGCGGGCGCCTTCTTCGGCCACACCAGGTAGGTCAGCGCCACCAGCCCGTGGATCCCGGCCGCCCGCCACGCCACGAACTGCCAGTTCTCCAGTGATCCGACCCGCCCGGGGTCGTCGACGTACCGGATCGCGATCTGGAGCAGTACCGTCGCGACCCCCGCGGCCACCACCGTGCCGAGCCACACCCGCCCCTCGTGCCGCGCCCGCGCCATCCCGTACCTGGGCGCCCCGGCGGGCGGGGGCGCGCCCCCGAACCGGTGCGCCGCGTGACCGTCGAGCCACGTCACGGTCCGGTGCCCGTGCCCGACGGTGTACCCGATGTACAGCGCGGCCAGCCCGTGCGTCCAGTCCGGCTCGGCCCCGGCCCTCAGGTCCAGCGCGGTGACCACCAGCAGCACGACCTCCAGCAGGGGCTCGCACAGCAGCAGGGCCAGCCCTGTGCGGGGCATCCTCAGCAGGTACCGGAAGGCCAGCCCCGCGGCCAGCAGCACCCAGAACCCGATCTCGCAGACGACGATCAGCGTGACGACCACGACGAACTCCTCCCGATCACCCTCCAAGGCTCCCGCGGGCGGAGCCGGAGAGCGTCGTCGGCGATGACGAACCGGCACTGCATCCTTCGATGTACCCGTGGACCGTCCTCCGGGACCAGGCGACGGGCGCACGCACCGTGTTGGATGGAGCCATGCCCGTACGACGCCTGCGTCCGCACCGCGACGACGTACGCATCGCGCTGGCGGGACTGACCGGCGGGCTCGTCCTGTGGAGCACCGGCGTCCACACGCGCTCCGCCACCGACCCGGTCGTGCTCCGGTCCGGCCCCTGGCCGGTCCTCCTGCCGCTCGCCGTGACGGTGGCCTGCGAGCTGCTGCGGCGCACCCGCCCGCGCACCGCTCTGCTGATCGGCGTCGCGGCCATGACCCTCGACAGCGTCACCCGGGGCAACCTGGCGACCGTCGTGATGTTCACGGACCTCGTCTACGCCGCCGTGCTGTACGGGCCGCCCGCCACCGCCCGCCGCGTCCTGTGGATCAGCGGCCTGCTCACGGTGCTCGGCACGGTGGTGCCGGTCGCCCTCCTGCGGGAGCCGGAGGCGCTGCTGCTCGGTGTGGTCATCGGGGTCGTGGCGTTCATGCCCGGCGCCACCGGCTGGGTCGTCCGCAACCACCGCGACGCCGCCGAGGCCGCCCGGCTGCGCGCCGGGCAGACCGCCCTGCTCGCCGAGATCGACCGCACCCAGGCGGTCACCGCCGAACGCGCCCGGATGGCCCGGGAACTGCACGACCTGGTCGCCAACCACCTGTCGGCGATCGCCATCCACTCCACGGCCGCGCTCTCCCTGGACGACCCGGACACCTCGAAGGAGGCCCTCGGCGTCATCCGCGAGAACAGCGTCGAGGGGCTGGCCGAGATGCGCCGCCTCATCGGCATCCTGCGGGACAGCAGCGGCGACACCGAGCCGGCCGCCGCGCCCACCCTGGACGGGCTCGGTCCGCTGGTGGAGCACGCGCGCGCCAACGGCCTCGACGTCGCACTCGACCGCACGCACACGGCGCTGCCCACCCCGGTCGAGCTGGCCGCCTACCGGATCGTGCAGGAATCCCTGACCAACGCCCTCAAGCACGCCTCCGCCGGCCGGGTCACCGTCTCCCTCGTACAGCGCGAGCACGCCCTGGACGTCCGGGTGACCAGCCCGTTCGGCGGCGCCCGGAACGACGGCCCGCGGGCCCCCGGGTCGGGCGCGGGCCTGATCGGGATGCGCGAGCGGGTCGCCCTGCTGCAGGGCACGTTCGAGGCCGGTCCCGAAGACGGGGAGGACGGCGGGACCTGGACCGTCCGCGCCACGTTCCCGATCACCGAAGGAGATACCGCATGATCCGTGTGCTCGTCGCCGAGGACCAGTCCGCCGTACGCGCCGGTCTCGTCCTGATCCTGCGCAGCGCCCCCGACATCGAGGTGGTCGGCGAGGCCGCGGACGGCGAGCAGGCGGTGGCCCTGGCCAGGGAGCTGCGCCCCGACCTGGTCCTGATGGACGTCCAGATGCCCCGTCTGGACGGCGTCTCCGCCACCCGCCAGGTCGTCGGCGAGGGCCTCGCCGACGTCCTCGTCCTGACCACGTTCGACCTCGACGCGTACGTGTTCGGCGCCCTGCGCGCGGGCGCCGCCGGCTTCCTGCTGAAGAACACCGAGGCCCGTCAGCTCCTCGAAGCGGTCCGCACGGTGGCGGGCGGTGAGGGTCTGATCGCCCCCGCGGTCACCCGGCGCCTGATCGCCGAGTTCGCCGCGAGGCCCGTACGGGAGCCGAGGGCCGACCCGGCCGTCCTGGACACGCTGACCCGGCGCGAACGGGAGGTCCTGTCCTGCCTGGGCGAGGGCCTGTCCAACGCGGAGATCGGGGTCCGTCTCGACATGGCGGAAGCCACCGTGAAGACGCACGTCAGCCGTCTGCTGGGCAAGCTGGAGCTGCGCAGCCGGGTCCAGGCGGCGGTACTGGCGCAGGAGTTGGGCGTGTAACAACTGGTCGCACCGCACCTCCTCAGTGGTCTGGACCTATTGACCTATGGTCCAGACCTTTCTATTGTCCTGCGCACCTCATCAAACTCCCCCAAGGAGACGCGGATGCGCCTCAGACGCAGACTCGGACACAGAGCCGTAGCGGGGTTCACCACCCTGCTGCTGCCGTTCGCCGCCCTGGTCGGGTTCGCGAGCCCCGCCTCGGCCGCCACGTCGGCGACCGCCACCTATGCCAAGACCCAGGACTGGGGCAGCGGCTTCGAAGGCAAGTGGACCGTCAAGAACACCGGTACCACGGCCCTCAGTTCCTGGACCGTCGAGTGGGACTTCCCCTCGGGCACCTCGGTCACCTCCGCCTGGGACGCCGACGTCACCAGCTCCGGCACCCACTGGACCGCCAAGAACAAGTCCTGGAACGGCACCCTCGCACCGGGCGCGTCCCTCTCCTTCGGCTTCAACGGGTCGGGCACCGGCTCCCCCGCCAACTGCAAGCTCAACGGCGGCAGCTGTGACGGCGGCCCCTCGGTCCCCGGCGACAACGCGCCCTCCGCCCCGGGCAAGCCGACCGCCTCCGACATCACCGGCACCTCGGTGAAGCTCGCCTGGAGCGCGGCCACCGACGACAAGGGCGTCAAGAACTACGACGTCCTGCGCGACGGCGCCAAGGTCGCCACGGTGACCGGCACCTCGTACGGCGACACCGGCCTGAGTGCCGGCAGCGACTACTCGTACACCGTCCAGGCCCGTGACACGGCCGACCAGACCGGACCGGTGAGCGCCGCGACCGCCGTGCACACCACCGGCGGCACCACCGAGCCGCCCACCGGCGACAAGGTCAAGCTGGGCTACTTCACCGAGTGGGGCGTCTACGGGCGCAACTACCACGTGAAGAACCTGGTCACCTCGGGCTCCGCGTCGAAGATCACCCACATCAACTACGCGTTCGGCAACGTCAAGAACGGTCAGTGCACCGTCGACGACACCTACGCCGCGTACGACAAGGCCTACACCGCCGACCAGTCCGTCAGCGGCACCGCCGACAGCTGGGACCAGCCGCTGCGCGGCAACTTCAACCAGCTGCGCCAGCTGAAGGCCAAGTACCCGCACATCAAGGTGCTGTACTCGTTCGGCGGCTGGACCTACTCCGGCGGCTTCGGCCAGGCCGCGCAGAACCCGGCCGCGTTCGCCAAGTCCTGCAAGGCCGTGGTCGAGGACCCGCGCTGGGCCGACGTCTTCGACGGCATCGACATCGACTGGGAGTACCCGAACGCCTGCGGCCTGAGCTGCGACACCTCCGGCTTCAGCTCCTTCAAGACCCTCACCCAGGCACTGCGCACCGAGTTCGGCTCGAACTACCTGGTCACCGCGGCCATCACGGCGGACGGCTCCTCCGGCGGCAAGATCGACGCCGCCGACTACGGTGGCGCCTCGCAGCACCTCGACTGGTACAACGTGATGACGTACGACTACTTCGGCGCCTTCGCGCCCACCGGCCCGACCGCCCCGCACTCGCCGCTGACCTCGTACAACGGCATCCCGGCGGCCGGCTTCAACTCGGCCGACGCGATCGCCAAGCTCAAGAGCAAGGGCGTACCGGCGAAGAAGCTGCTGCTCGGCATCGGCTTCTACGGACGCGGCTGGACCGGCGTCACCCAGGCCGCGCCCGGCGGCACGGCGACCGGCGCGGCACCCGGCACGTACGAGCCGGGCATCGAGGACTACAAGGTCCTCAAGAGTTCCTGCCCGGTCACCGGCACCATCGCCGGCACGGCCTACGCCTACTGCGGCACCAACTGGTGGAGCTACGACACCCCGGCCACCATCGGCTCCAAGATGACCTGGGCCAAGAACCAGGGCCTGGGAGGCGCGTTCTTCTGGGAGTTCAGCGGCGACACCACCAACGGCGAACTGGTGACGGCCATCAACAGCGGCCTGAACTAGCAGCCCCGTAAGGAGCGCCCCCGCAGGGGCTCGGGGAACTGCGCGACCGGCCCCCACCGGGCCCGCAGACAACCCACCGACCCCAGCGGTGCCAAACCACAACCGCCCGGGCAGCGAGTGAATGGTTACGCCACATTCACTCGCTGCCCGGGCGGCGCGGCTTCCAGCCAGGCGAGGAAACCGGTCAGCGCGTCCTCGCTCATCGCGAGCTCAAGCCGCGTACCGCGATGGACACAGGCGAGGATGATCGCGTCGGAGAGCAGCGCCAGCTCCTCCTCGCCCTCGGGGGCACGGCGCCCGGCCACCTCGATCGCCGAGCGTTCGAGCGTGCGGCGCGGCCTCAGCGCGTACGAGAAGACGCGGAACCACTCGATCCGGTCGCCGCTGTAGCGGGCGATGCCGTAACCCCAGCCCTTGCCGCTGGTGTCACCCTTCTCCGGAACGTTCCAGCGCAGGCTGCAGTCGAAGGTGCCGCCCGAGCGCTGGATCACTCTGCGACGCAGGCCGAAGGCGAAGAGTCCGAGGGCCACCAGCAGGACTACCGACCCGATCACAGTCAGAGCGAGGACCATCGACACCGACCTCCTCGTCTCCTAGGTAACGGAAAGGAAAAAAGCACCCGCATCGCCTCAGCCGCGACCCGGTCCGGAGTAGCTCCGGTCCTGGCCGCGGCTGAGTCACTTCCTTCGGCGCGCTGGTCTCAGTGCGCCGACACCGCCCGCAGTCGGACGTCCGCGCGACGCTCGGCGGACGCGTCGGCGTCCGACTGCGCGCGCTCGAGCGCCCGCTCCGCACGCTGGACGTCAATCTCGTCCGACAGCTCGGCGATCTCGGCCAGCAGCGACAGCTTGTTGTCCGCGAATGAGATGAAACCGCCGTGCACCGCGGCGACGACCGTTCCACCATCACTCGTACGGATGGTCACCGGGCCCGACTCCAGCACACCGAGCAGCGGCTGGTGACCGGGCATGACGCCGATGTCGCCGGACGTGGTGCGCGCGACGACCAGGGTGGCCTCGCCGGACCAGACACTGCGGTCCGCGGCGACGAGCTCGACGTGCAGCTCAGCAGCCAAGGTGGGCTCCTCGGGTCACCACCCGGCGTTCGCTGCCGGGTGTTGGGTCAAAGTCTAATGGGCGTGTGGAGAAGGGCGGGACCCGCCCCGCGAGGCACGGCCCCGCCCTTCTCACTCGGAACACGGGGTTCAGGAGACGCCGAGTTCCTTGGCGTTCGCCTTGAGGTCCTCGATGCCACCGCACATGAAGAACGCCTGCTCCGGGAAGTGGTCGTACTCGCCGTCGATGATCGAGTTGAAGGCCGCGATCGACTCCTCCAGCGGGACGTCCGACCCGTCGACGCCGGTGAACTGCTTGGCGGCGTGGGTGTTCTGGGACAGGAAGCGCTCCACGCGACGGGCACGGTGGACGACGAGCTTGTCCTCCTCGCCCAGCTCGTCGATACCGAGGATGGCGATGATGTCCTGGAGGTCCTTGTACTTCTGCAGGACCGTCTTGACGCGCATCGCGGCGTCGTAGTGCTCCTGCGCGATGTAGCGCGGGTCCAGGATGCGGGACGTGGAGTCCAGCGGGTCCACGGCCGGGTAGATGCCCTTCTCGGAGATCGGACGGGAGAGAACCGTCGTCGCGTCGAGGTGGGCGAACGTGGTGGCCGGGGCCGGGTCGGTCAGGTCGTCCGCGGGGACGTAGATCGCCTGCATCGACGTGATCGAGTGACCACGCGTCGAGGTGATGCGCTCCTGCAGCTGACCCATCTCGTCGGCCAGGTTCGGCTGGTAACCCACCGCGGACGGCATACGGCCGAGCAGGGTGGAGACCTCGGAACCGGCCTGGGTGAAGCGGAAGATGTTGTCGATGAAGAACAGCACGTCCTGCTTCTGCACATCGCGGAAGTACTCCGCCATGGTCAGACCGGCCAGGGCCACGCGCAGACGGGTGCCCGGGGGCTCGTCCATCTGACCGAAGACCAGAGCGGTCTTGTCCAGAACGCCGGACTCCTCCATCTCCGCGATGAGGTCGTTGCCCTCACGGGTGCGCTCACCGACGCCCGCGAAGACGGAGACGCCCTCGTGGAGGTTGGCGACACGCATGATCATTTCCTGGATCAGCACGGTCTTGCCGACACCGGCACCACCGAACAGACCGATCTTGCCGCCCTTGACGTACGGGGTCAGCAGGTCGACGACCTTCAGGCCCGTCTCGAACATCTCGGTCTTCGACTCGAGCTGGTCGAACGCGGGGGCCTTGCGGTGGATGGTCCACCGGTCGCCCGTGTAGGCCTCGTCGGAGTTCAGCACCTCGCCGAGGGTGTTGAACACCTTGCCCTTGGTGAAGTCACCGACCGGGACGGAGATGCCCGAGCCCGTGTCGGTCACCGCGGCCTGGCGGACCAGACCGTCGGTGGGCTGCATGGAGATGGTGCGGACCAGACCGTCGCCCAGGTGCTGGGCGACCTCAAGGGTCAGCGTCTTCTTCTCGCCGGCGTTGGCCGGGTCGGCCACCTCGACGTGAAGGGCGTTGTAGATCTCCGGCATGGCGTCGACGGGGAATTCCACGTCGACGACCGGGCCGATGACCCGGGCGACGCGGCCCGTGGCAACGGCCGTCTCAACTGTCGTCGTCATTACCTGTCACTCCCCGCGGTCGCGTCGGCGAGGGCTGCGGAGCCACCGACGATCTCGCTGATTTCCTGGGTGATTTCGGCCTGGCGGGCCGCGTTGGCAGATCGGGAGAGTGAAGTGATCAGGTCTCCCGCGTTGTCGGTCGCCGACTTCATCGCGCGGCGGGTGGCGGCGTGCTTGGAGGCAGCCGACTGGAGCAGCGCGTTGTAGATACGGCTCTCGACGTACCGCGGCAGAAGGGCGTCCAGGACGTCCTCCGCCGACGGCTCGAAGTCGTACAGCGGAAGGATCTCGTCCTTGGTGGACTGCTCCTCCGCCACCTCGTCGAGGCTGAGCGGCAGCAGGCGGCTGTCGATCGCCGTCTGCGTCATCATCGAGACGAACTCGGTGTAGACGATGTGGATCTCGTCCACGCCGCCCTCCGCCGTCTTCTTCTCGATGGCCTCGATCAGCGGGACCGCGACGTTCTTCGCGTCCCCGTACGAGGGCTCGTCGGTGAAGCCCGACCACGATTCCGAGACCTTGCGCTCCCGGAAGTTGTAGTGGGCCAGCCCACGGCGGCCGACGATGTACGTGTCGACCTCCTTGCCCTCGGCCTCCAGGCGGGCGGTCAGCCTCTCCGCCGCCTTGATGGCGTTGGAGTTGAAGGCGCCGGCCAGTCCGCGGTCGCTCGTGAGGAGCAGCACCGCGGAACGGGTCGCCGTCTCGGCCTCCGTGGTCAGCGGGTGCTGGGTGTTCGAACCGGTCCCGACCGCCGTGACCGCGCGGGTGAGCTCGGTCGCGTACGGCGTGGAGGCCGCCACCTTGCGCTGCGCCTTGACGACGCGCGAGGCGGCGATCATCTCCATCGCCTTGGTGATCTTCTTGGTCGCGGTGACGGATTTGATGCGACGCTTGTAGACCCGGAGCTGGGCTCCCATGAGTCAGGTCCCTTCCGTCGTCACTTGCCCGCAGCGGCAGGGGTGTCCTCGCCGAGCAGCTTGCCGTCCGACGTCTCGAACTGCTTCTTGAAGTCCGTGATCGCGTCGGCGATGGCCTGCAGGGTGTCGTCCGACATCTTGCCGCCCTCCTTGATGGAGGTCATGAGGCCCTGCTCCTTGCGGTGCAGGTACTCCAGGAGCTCCTTCTCGAAGCGACGGATGTCGTTGACCGGGACGTCGTCCATCTTGCCGGTGGTGCCGGCCCAGACGGAGACGACCTGGTCCTCGGTGGCCATCGGCTGGTACTGGGCCTGCTTGAGCAGCTCGACCATCCGCTGACCGCGGTCCAGCTGCGACTTCGACGCGGCGTCCAGGTCGGAACCGAAGGCGGCGAACGCCTCCAGCTCACGGAACTGGGCGAGGTCGACGCGCAGTCGGCCGGAGACCTGCTTCATCGCCTTGTGCTGAGCGGAACCACCGACGCGGGAGACGGAGATACCGACGTTCAGCGCGGGGCGCTGACCGGCGTTGAAGAGGTCCGACTCCAGGAAGCACTGGCCGTCGGTGATGGAGATGACGTTGGTCGGGATGAACGCCGAGACGTCGTTGGCCTTCGTCTCGACGATCGGCAGACCGGTCATCGAGCCCGCGCCCAGCTCGTCCGAGAGCTTCGCGCAGCGCTCGAGCAGACGGGAGTGCAGGTAGAAGACGTCACCGGGGTAGGCCTCGCGCCCCGGCGGACGGCGCAGCAGCAGGGACACGGCGCGGTAGGCGTCGGCCTGCTTCGAGAGGTCGTCGAAGATGATGAGGACGTGCTTGCCCTCGTACATCCACTGCTGGCCGATGGCCGAACCGGTGTACGGCGCCAGGTACTTGAAGCCGGCCGGGTCGGACGCCGGGGCGGCGACGATGGTCGTGTACTCCAGCGCGCCGGCCTCTTCGAGGGCGCCACGCACGGAGGCGATGGTCGAGCCCTTCTGGCCGATGGCGACGTAGACGCAGCGGACCTGCTTCTTCGGGTCGCCCGTGCGCCAGTTGTCACGCTGGTTGATGATCGTGTCGACGGCCAGAGCGGTCTTGCCGGTCTGCCGGTCACCGATGATCAGCTGACGCTGGCCGCGGCCGATCGGGGTCATCGCGTCGACGGCCTTGTAGCCGGTCTCCATCGGCTCGTGGACCGACTTGCGGGCCATGACGCCCGGGGCCTGCAGTTCGAGCGCGCGGCGTCCGGACGTCTCGATCTCGCCGAGACCGTCGATCGGGGTGCCGAGCGGGTCGACCACGCGGCCGAGGTAGCCCTCGCCCACCGCGACGGAGAGGACCTCTCCGGTGCGGGTGACCGGCTGGCCCTCCTCGATGCCGCTGAACTCGCCGAGGACGACCGCGCCGATCTCGCGCTCCTCCAGGTTCAGTGCGAGACCGAGGGTCCCGTCCTCGAACCTCAGCAGTTCGTTGGCCATGGCCGAGGGCAGGCCCTCGACCTTCGCGATGCCGTCGCCGGCAAGGGTGACCGTACCGACCTCCTCGCGCGAGGCCGCGTCCGGCTTGTACGACTGGACGAAGGTCTCCAGCGCATCCCGGATCTCCTCCGGCCGGATCGTGAGCTCCGCCATCTGGGTTCCCTGCTCTCCTTGTTGGGCCCGAAGTTTTCTTGGGGGTCTGGGGTTGTTCCCCCAGGAATCCTCTGCACGGCCCAACCAGGGCCGTAAGCACTGCGGTGTACTGCTTGGTTCTGTACGCGTACTGCGTTGTCCTGTGTTGTCGCTAGCTCGCCATGCGGCGGCTGACGTCCTCGAGCCGGTCCGCGATCGAGCCGTTGATGACCTCGTCGCCGACCTGCACCCGGATCCCGCCGAGGACCTCGGGGTCCACGTCGAGGTTGAGGTGCATCGGGTGGCCGTAGAGCTTCGCGAGGGCGGCGCCGAGGCGCTGCTTCTGCACGTCGCTCAGCGGAACCGCCGAGGTGACGACCGCGACCATGCGGTTGCGGCGCCCGGCGGCGAGCTGGGACAGGGACTCGAGTCCCGACTCCAGGCTACGTCCCCGGGGCGCGGCCACGAGGCGCGTGACCAGTCGCTCGGTGACGGCGTCCGCCCGGCCGCCGAGCAGGCTGCGCAGCAGCTCGCTCTTGGCGGCGGTCGTGGCGCCGCGGTCGGTCAGCGCGGCGCGCAGTCCGGTGTTCGAAGAGACGATCCGGCCGAACCGGAACAGCTCGTCCTCGACGTCGTCGAGTGCGCCCCTGCGCTGCGCCGCCGTGAGGTCGGCGGTGTCGGCCAGCTCCTCGACGGAGTCGACCAGGTCGCGCGAGCGTGACCAGCGGGAACGCACCAGACCGGCCACCAGGTCGGCGGTGGTGCCGCTGACCTGGCCGCTGAGGAGGCGCCCGGCCAGTTCGGCCTTCGCCTCGGCGGCCTGCGCCGGGTCGGTGAGGACCCGACGCAACGACACCTCGCGGTCGAGCAGCGCGGTGACGGCGGCCAGCTCGTCGGCGAGCCGCGCCGCGTCCACGGACGTCGAGTCCGTCAACGCGTCGAGACGCTCCCGTGCGGCGGCCAAAGCCTCGCGGCTCGCTCCGTTCATCGCGTGGCCTCGGCCTTCGCAGCGCTTTCGTCCAGACCGTCGAGGAACCGGTCGATCGTGCGGCTCTGCCGGGCGTGGTCCTCGAGGGACTCACCGACGAGCTTGCCGGCCAGTTCGGTGGCCAGCTGGCCCACGTCCTGGCGGAGCGCCGACGCGGCGGCCTTGCGGTCGGCCGCGATCTGGGCGTGACCCGCGGCGACGATCTCCTCGCGCTGCCGCTGGCCTTCCGCGCGCATCTCGGCGATGAGCGTGGCGCCCTGCTCCTGCGCCTCCTGGCGCAGACGCGCGGCCTCGTGCCGGGCTTCGGCGAGCTGAGCCTTGTACTGCTCGAGCACGCTCTGAGCCTCGGTCTGAGCGGCCTCGGCCTTCTCGATACCGCCCTCGATGGCCTCGCGGCGCTGCTCCAGAACCTTGTTGATGTTCGGGAGGAGCTTCTTGGCGAGAAAACCGAAGACGATGACAAAGGCGATCAGGCCGATGACGAGCTCGGGGATCGGCGGGATGAGAGGATTCTCCGCCTCCTCGGCCGCCAGAATGAGCAGCTGGCTCATGTCAGTGCCTTTCGTCTAGTCGGCTGGTCGTGGATCGTCAGATCACTTGCCGTAGACGAACGGCATGACCAGACCGATGAGGGCGAGTGCCTCACAGAAGGCGAAGCCGAGGATCTGGTTGGCGCGGATCAGGCCGGCGGCCTCGGGCTGGCGGGCAAGGGCCTGGGTGCCGTTGCCGAAGATGATGCCGACGCCGACGCCGGGGCCGATGGCGGCGAGGCCGTAGCCGATGGAGCCGAGGGAGCCGGAGACAGCGGCGAGGGTCTCAGTGGCAGCCATGCTGATTCTTCCTTCTCTGTACGGACCGGCGGGGGTTGGCCACCGGACGCTTAGGGGTTTTACGAGTGGACTGCTCAGTGGTGCTCGGCGAGCGCGCCCTGGATGTAGGTGCAGGTCAGAAGCACGAAGACGTAGGCCTGCAGTGCCTGGATGAAGAGCTCGAAGGCGGTCATCACGATGACCATCACGAACGAGACGCCGGCGTAGGCGATCCCGACGCCGTTGAGCAGGTACCAGCTCGCGATCGTGAAGAGCAGGAGCAGGGTGTGGCCCGCGAACATGTTCGCGAAGAGTCGCACGGCGTGGGTGAACGGCCGGACCAGCAGGTTCGAGAAGAACTCGATGGTCATGGCCAGCGGCAGCACCGGGCCGAGCGACTTGTCGTAACCCGTGATGTTCTTGAAGGCGCCGACGAAACCGTGCCGCTTGAAGGTCAGCGAGACCCACAGCACGTAGACGATCAGGGCCAGGACCAGCGGGTACGAGATGATCGACGTCACCGGGAACTGGGCGACCGGGACGATGGACCAGAGGTTCATCATCCAGACGAAGAAGAAGAGGGAGACGACGAGAGGAACGTACTTCTCGCCCTCCTTCTTTCCGATCGTCTCGTAGACGACGCCTCGTCGGATGAAGTCGTAGCCCGCCTCGGCCACCATCTGCAGCTTCCCCGGGACGACCTGCGGCTTACGGAAGGCGGCCCAGAAGAAACCGATGATGATGACGGAGCCGAGCAGCGCCAGCAACATCGTCTTGTTGAAGTAGACACTGCTGTCCGCGTCGCCCACGAGGGGCTCGAACAGGAACGAGTGCAGGCCGGGAGCCGGGAATCCACAGCCGTCGAAGATGTGGCAGTCGGTCTCGAAGGCGAGCACCTGCGTCGGGTCAGCACTCACCGCGGGCTCCTTCAGCGTGGCGCATGGGTACGGCAACCTCGTTGTGTCGGCGCGGCGGACAGCCGCGGTTCGGCACTGGACTGGTGTTACGGATGTGGGGGCGGCAGGAGGGCATCGAGCCTCGCTCTGGGGCAGGCGTCAGCTCGGATGCCCGCGCCCGCGATGCCGCAGTTGGCACCGGACGATAGCAGGGTCTCCAACGTGCCTTTATACCGGCCCTACCCCTCACGACGAGTGCCCCGTCCTTTCGGGCTCGTCGCCCTTCGAGGAGTCGGGTTCGACGTAAAGGATCTTGGCCTTCATGTGGGCACGCGCCTGGGCGCCGATCCACGCGAGCGTGGTGACGAGAAGCGTGGCGGCGAACGCCCTGGGATTGAACAGCGTGGTGTTCTTGAAGGTCGCCATGAAGATGAACAGCAGAAGAATCTGTGCCGTGTAGAGCATCAGCCCCATCCCCTGGAAGAGGTGCGGGAGTGATGCCGCGACGCGCTGCAGGACGTACAGCCCGATACCCATGAACAGGAGCACGACCAGCGTCGCCACGACCGCCCCGACCGCTCCCTTGCCACCGGCGACCACACCGCTGACGACGGCGGCGACCGCGCCGACGGCAGCTGTGGGGACAGCGGCCTGGAGAATGATCCGGACGTCATTGGAGGGCATGGCGGCAACTCCGCTTTGCTCAAGGGGGGCAGGTGTCGTCATGGACGAGCGTAGTCCCGGACAGCGAGAGAACCTCACCGCCGGTGAACCGTCGCATTGCGGTCCTTCGGTGCTGTCCTGGGTTCTCGTGAACCGTATCACAAACTATTTGATGAGGTCTTTACCTCGATGGTGTGCTCGGCGTCACACATGAGGGTGAACATGCACGTCTGTGCGCCCGCCAAGCCCACTTGTCTGGTAATGGGGTGTTTTCGGAAAGCCGCCCGAGGGGCGGCTCTTGCTCGATTCTTACCTTGCGTCAACGACGGCCGACGGCGGTCGCCCCGTTGGCTCCCGATACACCCACAGTGACCGGAGTGCGGTCCCCCGCGTCCTGGGCGGCCTCCCCGGCGCCGTCCCCGGTCCCCTCGTGCGGTCCCTCGCCCGTCGCGTCCGCGAACGGGGCGGCGCCCTCCGCGGGCAGGTCCACCGCCTTGCGCCGGCGGTAGCGGGGCGGCACGAGGTGCTCGGCCCAGCGCGGGGCGCGCGGGGTGAAGCGCGGCAGCAGGAGCAGGACCAGGCCCACCGCGCTGAGCGCCATGATGCCGAGCACGATCCACATCGCCCCCGAGTTCACCGAGTAGGCGAGGGCTCCGAAGGCGATCAGCGCCGACCAGAAGTACATGATGAGCACGGCCCGGCTGTGCGAGTGCCCGATCTCCAGCAGGCGGTGGTGCAGGTGCCCCCGGTCGGCCGCGAACGGGGACTGGCCGCGCCAGGTGCGCCGCACGATGGCGAGCACCAGGTCGGCCGCCGGCACGGCGATGATCGTCAGCGGCAGCAGCAGCGGGATGTAGACGGGCACCGTCTGGTGCACCGCCTCCTTCTCGGACCCGGCGAACAGGTTCATCGCGTCCGGGTCGACCTGCCCGGTGATGGAGATGGCGCCGGCCGCCAGCACCAGGCCGATCAGCATCGACCCCGAGTCGCCCATGAAGATGCGCGCCGGGTGCATGTTGTGCGGCAGGAAGCCGAGGCACATGCCCATCAGCAGCGCGGAGAAGAGGGTGGCGGGGGCGGCGGACTCCAGCCCGTAGCCGTACCAGATGCGGTAGCCGTACATGAAGAACGCGGTCGCGGCGATGCACACCATGCCCGCCGCGAGGCCGTCGAGGCCGTCGGCGAAGTTCACGGCGTTGATGGTGATCACGACGAGCGCGACGGTCAGCAGCGTGCCCTGCCACTGGGTCAGCGACACCGAGCCGACGCCCGGGATGGGCAGCCACAGGATCGTCAGACCCTGCATGACCATGACGCCCGCGGCGATCATCTGGGCGCCGAGCTTGATGAGCGCGTCGATCTCGAACTTGTCGTCCAGGACGCCGATCAGCCAGATCAGGGCGGCGCCGGACAGCAGGGCCCGCGGCTCGTTGGAGTTCTCGAAGACCACGCTGAGGTTCGTCAGGTGGTCGGCGACCAGCAATCCGGCGCACAGTCCGAAGAACATCGCGATGCCGCCGAGGCGGGGGGTGGGTTCCCGGTGCACGTCACGTGCCCGGATCTCCGGCATCGCTCCGGCCACGATCGCGAACTTCCGCACCGGCCCTGTCAGCAGGTACGTCACCGCGGCCGTGATGCAGAGCGTCAGGAGGTATTCACGCACGGGCTTCCCCACAGGTCTCGCCGGCCATCTCAGCCCCACACCCTAGCTTCGTGCGCATACGGTTGGGGACTTCAGGGTAGGGCCGATGGTTGCACGCGTGGCCGTGCCGTTACACCCGCCTCCTCCTCACCGGCCGGAACAGGGCGGAAATCTCCCGGTCAGCTCCCGCACTTCTTCACGTACCCGGCGTCCCGCGGACTCGTCCCGCAGAGCCGTGCCCAGCAGGACCGCGATCCGCGCCATCTCGTCCTCCCCCATGCCCTGCGTGGTGACGGCGGCCGTGCCCAGGCGCAGTCCCCGCGCGTCGGGACGGGGCAGCGCGCAGGTGTCGAGGACGATCCCGGCGGCGGCGAGCAGGCCGCGGGCGGCGCGTCCGTCCACGCCGAGCGGCGACGGGTCGACGGTCAGCAGGTGGGTGTCGGTGCCGCCGGTGGTGACCGCGAACCCGTCGGCGGCCAGACTCTTCGCCAGCATCCGCGCGTTGGCGACCACCTGATGGGCGTACGCCGCGAACGCCGGTGTCGCCGCCTCGCCGAACGCGACGGCCTTGGCGGCGACCGTGTGCATCTGCGCGCCGCCCTGGGTGAACGGGAAGACCGCCCGGTCCACCCGCTCGGCCAGCTCGCTCCCGCACAGCAGCATGCCGCCGCGCGGGCCGCGCAGCACCTTGTGCGTGGTCGCGCACACGATGTCGGCGTACGGGACCGGACTGGGCGCCGCTCCCCCGGCGACGAGGCCGATGGGGTGGGCGGCGTCCGCGATGAGGTACGCGCCGACCTCGTCCGCCACCTCGCGGAAGACCGCGTGGTCGATGTGCCGGGGATACGCGATGGACCCGCACACGACGGCCTTCGGCCGGTGCGTGCGGGCCAGCACCCGGACCTGCTCGTAGTCGATGAAGCCGCTCTCCGGGTCGAGCCCGTACCCGACGAAGTCGAACCAGCGCCCCGAGAAGTTCGCGGGTGACCCGTGGGTGAGGTGGCCGCCGTGCGGCAGGCCCATCGCCAGCACGGTGTCACCGGGGCGCAGCAGGGCGGCGTACGCGGCCAGCACGGCCGAACTCCCGGAGTGGGACTGCACGTTGGCGTGCTCGGCGCCGAAGAGGGTCTTGGCGCGCAGCACCGCGAGCCGCTCGGCGGCGTCGGCCGGTTCGCAGCCGCCGTGGTGCCGGGCGCCGGGGTACCCCTCGGCGTACTTGTTGGCGAGCGGCGAGCTCAGCGCGGCCAGCACGGCCGGTGAGGTGAAGTTCTCGGCGGCGATCAGCTGCAGCGTCGTCGTCTGGCGCTCCCGCTCCGCGAGGACGATCTCGGCCAGTTCGGGATCCTGCCGGCCGAGCACGTCGTCGACCGGCGTCGGACCTTCAAGCGTGTGTGCGACCGGCATGGCGGACTCCGGACCTCGGCGGGGGGACGCTGTATCCAATGTAGGACCGACTCCCCTGCCGCGCCCGGTGTCGCCACCGGTCCGCGCGCGCCCCGTACCCCGTTCAGGTGCGTGCCGGGGCCCCGGTCAGTGCCGTAACCACCGGGTCGAGCGCCTGGCTGATCTCCTCGCCCACCGAGCGGAAGAACGGCAGGGGGGCGCCGTACGGGTCGTAGACCTCGTCCGCCTCCGCCGTGGGGGCCAGGAGCCACCCGCGCAGGGCCGCCGCGGCGCGGACCAGGGCCCGGGCGCGTTCGACCATGCCGTCGTCCAGGGGCGGCAGGGTCGCGGGGTCTATGGCCCGGACCAGGCGGGTGAACTCCTTCAGCGTGAAGGTGCGCAGGCCCGCCGAATGGCCCATGGAGATGACCTGGGCGCGGTGGTCGCGGGTCGCGGTGAGGACCAGGTCGGCCCGGATGACGTGCTCGTCGAGCAGCTCGCGGCCCACGAAGCCGGAGGCGTCCGCGCCGAAGTCCGCGAGGACCGCCTCCGCGTTGGCCTCCATGGGCGCGCCCTCGTGCCCCCAGGTACCGGCGCTCTCCACGATCAGGCCGCCCCACAGGGGGTCGCCGAGCCGGTCCGCCAGGGCATGGCGGGTCAGCCGCTCGGTGATCGGCGAGCGGCACACGTTGCCGGTGCTGACGTGGAGGATGCGAAAGGAGGAGTCGCCGAAGGCCCCGTCGCCGTAAGCTCCCGTGTTCCCCGTACCCGTACCTATGCCACGCCCCGCGTCAGGGGCTGTCAATTCGCCACCTCGAGGTCGGGTACGACCTTGCGCAGCTCCTCGGCGGACAGTGCCCCCGCCCGCAGCAGCACCGGCACCTTGCCCGTAACGTCGACGATCGAGGACGGGACGATGCCGGGGGTCGGACCGCCGTCCAGGTACACGGAGACGGAGTCCCCGAGCATCTCCTGGGCGGCGTCGCAGTCCTCGGGGGACGGGTGTCCCGTGAGGTTCGCGGAGGAGACGGCCATCGGGCCGACCTCGGTCAGCAGCTCGATGGCGACCGGGTGCAGCGGCATGCGCACGGCGACGGTGCCGCGGGTGTCGCCGAGGTCCCACTGGAGGGACGGCTGGTGCTTGGCCACGAGGGTCAGCGCACCGGGCCAGAAGGCGTCGACGAGCTCCCAGGCCATCTCGGAGAAGTCCGTGACCAGGCCGTGCAGCGTGTTCGGGGAGCCGATGAGGACGGGCGTGGGCATGTTACGGCCGCGGCCCTTGGCGTCCAGCAGGTCGGACACGGCCTCCGAGCTGAACGCGTCGGCGCCGATCCCGTACACGGTGTCGGTCGGCAGCACGACGAGCTCGCCCCGGCGCACGGCGGACGCGGCCTCGCGCAGACCCGTCGTACGGTCGGTCGCGTCGTTGGTGTCGTATCGCCGTGCCATGTCAGCAAGCCTCCTCGAGCACACGGGCCCCGTCGGCCGCGTGCCTAACGGTTTCTACGTCGTCCACGTCGTCCACGTCGGCGCGGGGGGTCGCCGCGGTCATGGCATCGCCCTGCGGGCGGTGGCGAACCGCGGCCGGTTGTTGAGGTCGGGGTGGTCGGCGGCATCCGCCCAGCCCCGCTCCTCGGTGAAGATCCACGGCACCTGACCGCCCTGGGTGTCGGCGTGCTCGACGACGACGACACCGCCGGGACGCAGCAGCCGGTGCGCGGTGCGCTCCAGACCGCGGATCAGGTCGAGGCCGTCCTCCCCCGAGAACAGGGAGAGTTCGGGATCGTAGTCCCGGGCCTCCGGAGCGACGTACTCCCATTCCGTGAGCGGGATGTACGGCGGGTTGGTGATGACGAGGTCCACCTGGCCGTCGAGGTCCGGGAAGGCGTCCAGGGCGTTCCCCTGGCGCAGGTCGACCCGTGACCCCTCGACGTTCTTGCGGGTCCACCGCAGGGCGTCCTCGGACAGCTCCACGGCGTGCACGCGCGAGCGCGGCACCTCCTGGGCGAGGGCGAGCGCGATGGCGCCCGAGCCGGTGCACAGGTCGACGATGAGCGGCTCCACGACGTCCATCGCGCGGACGGCGTCTATGGCCCAGCCGACCACGGACTCGGTCTCCGGCCGGGGCACGAAGACACCCGGCCCGACCTGCAGTTCCAGGTAGCGGAAGTAGGCCCGTCCGGTGATGTGCTGGAGCGGCTCGCGCGCCTCGCGGCGCGCGGTCACCTCCCAGTACCGGGCGTCGAAGTCCGTGTCCTCGACGGTGTGCAGCTCGCCCCGTTTCACGCCGTGCACGAACGCGGCGAGCTCCTCGGCGTCGTTGCGCGGCGAGGGCACGCCGGCGTCGGCCAGCCGCTGGGTGGCCTGGGCCACTTCCGCGAGCAGCAGGTTCACGCGTCCTCCGGGCTGAGCTGTTGTCCGTCGTACGGATGGGTGGTACGGCCGTGCGGGTACGTGCCTCAGGCCGCGGCGAGCTTGGCCGCCGAGTCGGCGTCCACGCATGCCTGGATCACCGCGTCGAGGTCACCGTCGAGGACCTGGTCCAGGTTGTACGACTTGAAGCCGACGCGGTGGTCCGAGATGCGGTTCTCCGGGAAGTTGTAGGTACGGATCTTCTCGGAGCGGTCCACGGTGCGGACCTGGCTGCGGCGGGCGTCCGCGGCCTTGCTCTCCGCCTCCTCCTGCGCCGCGGCGAGGAGCCTGGAGCGCAGGATACGCATCGCCTGCTCCTTGTTCTGCAGCTGGCTCTTCTCGTTCTGGCAGGAGGCGACGACTCCGGTGGGAACGTGGGTGATGCGCACCGCGGAGTCGGTGGTGTTGACGGACTGGCCGCCCGGCCCGGAGGAACGGTAGACGTCGATCCGCAGGTCGTTCGCGTGGATCTCGACGTCGACCTCCTCGGCCTCGGGCGTGACCAGCACACCGGCGGCGGAGGTGTGGATACGGCCCTGCGACTCGGTCGAGGGCACCCGCTGCACGCGGTGCACCCCGCCCTCGTACTTCAGGCGCGCCCAGACGCCCTGGCCGGGCTCGGTGGCGCCCTGGCCGCCCTTGGTCTTCACGGCGACCTGGACGTCCTTGTAGCCGCCCAGCTCGGACTCGGTGGCGTCGATGATCTCGGTCTTCCAGCCGACGCGCTCGGCGTACCGCAGGTACATGCGCAGCAGGTCGCCGGCGAACAGCGCCGACTCGTCGCCGCCCGCGCCCGCCTTGACCTCGAGGATGACGTCCTTGTCGTCGCTGGGGTCGCGCGGGACGAGCAGCAGCCGGAGCTTCTCGGTGAGCTCCTCGCGCTGCTTCTCCAGGTCCTTGACCTCCGCGGCGAAGTCGGGGTCGTCGACGGCGAACTCCTTCGCCGTCCCGATGTCGTCCCCGGTCTGCTTCCAGGAGCGGTACGTCGCGACGATCGGGGTCAGCTCCGCATAGCGCTTGTTGAGCTTGCGCGCGTTGGCCTGGTCGGCGTGGACCGACGGGTCAGCGAGCTTCTTCTCCAGATCGGCGTGCTCGCCGATCAGTTCCTCGACCGCCTCGAACATCTCCGGCTCCAATGGACTGCCGCCCGGCACCGTCGCGGGTCCGGGGGCGTAGGTACGGCGTGGGGGTTCCCCGCTCGATCGAAGACGAGAGCCGGGGAGGGGGCTGCTGCGGGGAAGTGCTGCACCGCAAAGCGCCGGTCCCGGCACCCCCTGGTCGGAGGCGACGGAGACCGGCGCTGTGAGGTCGCTACTTCTTGGCGGCCGCGGCCTTGCCGAAGCGGGCCTCGAAGCGGGCCACGCGGCCACCGGTGTCGAGGATCTTCTGCTTGCCCGTGTAGAACGGGTGGCACTCGGAGCAGACCTCGGCGCGGACGGTGCCGCTGGAGATCGTGCTGCGGGTGGTGAACGACGCGCCACAGGTGCAGCTGACCTGCGTCTCGACGTACTCGGGGTGGATGTCGCGCTTCAAGGTGTCTCCTAGTTTCGGGAGGGCTCCGGGTCGCTGCCGCGGGATGCGGGGGCGTGAACCGGGGCCGACTGTCCAGTCTGCCAGGACTGGTGCCATCTCCCCAAACCGAGGAAGACCCCCGCCTATTCCCGGCCCCGGAACCGCCCCCCGTCAGGCACAGGAGCCGCACCCCGTCAGACGCAGGGACCGCGTCCCGTCAGCCCCAGGGACCGCGCCCCGTCAGGGGCGCGGGGAACTGCGCGACCAGCCACGACGCACCCGCACCCGCATCCGCATCCGCGGTACGAGGCACCCGCCCCCGGGCCGCAGCCCCACCGTGGGGGCTCACCGAGGGGCGCTCGTCACGAAGTGACGACGCCCTTCGCATCGCCCGTCGCCGTGTCCTTGGTCGCCGACCCCGGAATCGGACGGTCGTCCTTCAGCGCGTTCCAGACCGCTTCGGCCTTGTCCTTCTCCATCAGAACGCGGTTGCCGTCCGCCGGGTCGTACCGGACCGGCATCGTGACCATGTTCATCCGCGACGAGCCGATCCCCTTGAGCCCGTTGGCGAAGGAGGCCAGCTCCTTGACCGAGGCCAGGTCGGAGTCGGTGGTGACGGTCTCCGTCGCCGTGTCGGCCAGGTCGTACAGCTTCTTCGGGCTGCTCAGCAGCCCGATCTGCTCGACCTGCTCGGCCAGGGCCTTGATGAACGCCTGCTGGAGCTGGATGCGGCCGAGGTCGGAGCCGTCGCCGACACCGTGCCGCGTACGGACCAGGCCGAGCGCCTGCTTGCCGGTCAGCCGGTGTGTGCCGGCCTCCAGGTCGAGGTGGCTCTCCTTGTCCTCGATGTCCTTCGTCGTGGTGACCTCGACGCCGCCGAGGTCGTCGATCAGCTTCCGGAAACCGCTGAAGTCGACCTCGACGTAGTGGTCCATGCGGATGCCGGTCATCGACTCGACGGTCTTCACCGCGCAGGCGGCGCCGCCCGTGGTGTACGCCGAGTTGAACATCGCGAACGACGAGGCGTCGTGCGTGACGCCCTCGCTGTCGGTGCACTCGGGCCGGGGGACGAGGGTGTCGCGGGGTATGGAGACCACGGCGGCCTTCTTGTGGCCCTCGTAGACGTGCACGATCATCGCGGTGTCCGAGCGGGCACTGCCGTCGTCGGCACCGCCGCCCAGCTTCTTGTTGCCGCCGGAGCGGGTGTCGGAGCCCAGTACGAGGATGTCCTGCGAGCCGTTGTCGACGTCCAGGGGCCGGTCGGTGCCGAGGGCCTGGTCGATGTCGACGCTCTTGATGTTGTCGTTCAGGTTGACGTACATGTACCCGAGACCGGTGCCGCCCAGCGCGAGGACGCCCGCCGCCGACCAGGCCGTGACCAGGAGCGCCTTGCGGCGTCCGCTGCGCGGCCCGCGGGGGCCCGGGGTCCCGGCTTCCGGTGTGCTCTCGGGTTCGGACGTGCTCTCGGCGGACATGTGCTCCTCGGTCCTCGCTGGTTGTCCCGCTTACCCCCTGCGGTCGGGGTCAGGCGCGTTCGGGTGCCGTCGTCTTCGGGTGCCGTCATGTTCAGTGCCGTCGCGTCCGTGTCGGGACCCGTCCGTTCAGACGGTCCGGCCGGAGAAAGGGTTGCACGGCACGCCGTGTCACCTCGGCAACGCGGAGGGCCGCCCCCTGAAATCCGATGGGGACGGCCCTCCGCGGTACCGGCTGCGCCGGCGGTGACGTCAGTCGTTGCCGTTGCCCGGCATCGGCGTCGTCTTCTGGATCTGCAGCAGGAACTCGGCGTTCGACTTCGTCTGCTTCATCTTGTCGAGCAGCAGCTCGATCGCCTGCTGCTGGTCGAGCGCGTGCAGCACGCGGCGCAGTTTCCAGGTGATGGCGAGCTCGTCGCTGCCGAGCAGGAGCTCTTCCTTACGGGTACCGGACGCGTCCACGTCCACCGCCGGGAAGACGCGCTTGTCGGCGAGCTTGCGGTCGAGCTTGAGCTCCGCGTTGCCGGTGCCCTTGAACTCCTCGAAGATGACCTCGTCCATGCGCGAGCCGGTGTCGACCAGCGCGGTGGCCAGGATCGTCAGCGAACCGCCGTCCTCGATGTTGCGCGCGGCACCGAAGAAGCGCTTCGGCGGGTACAGCGCGGTCGAGTCGACACCACCGGACAGGATGCGGCCGGAGGCCGGGGCCGCCAGGTTGTACGCACGGCCCAGACGCGTGATCGAGTCGAGCAGCACGACGACGTCGTGGCCCAGCTCCACCAGGCGCTTGGCACGCTCGATGGCGAGCTCGGCGACCGTGGTGTGGTCCTCGGCGGGGCGGTCGAAGGTCGAGGAGATGACCTCGCCCTTCACCGACCGCTGCATGTCGGTGACCTCTTCCGGACGCTCGTCGACCAGGACGACCATCAGGTGGCACTCGGGGTTGTTGTGCGTGATCGCGTTGGCGATCGCCTGCATGATCATGGTCTTGCCGGTCTTCGGCGGGGCCACGATCAGACCGCGCTGGCCCTTGCCGATGGGTGCGACGAGGTCGATGATGCGGGTCGTCAGCACGCCCGGGTCGGTCTCCAGACGGAGCCGGTCCTGCGGGTAGAGCGGCGTCAGCTTGTTGAACTCCGGGCGTCCGCGCCCGGATTCGGCCGCCATGCCGTTCGCCGAGTCGAGGCGGACGAGCGCGTTGAACTTCTCGCGGCGCTCGCCGTCCTTGGGCTGCCGGACGGCGCCGGTGACGTGGTCACCCTTGCGCAGGCCGTTCTTGCGGACCTGGGCCAGTGACACGTACACGTCGTTCGGGCCGGGCAGGTAGCCCGACGTACGGATGAACGCGTAGTTGTCCAGGATGTCCAGGATGCCCGCGACGGGGATCAGTACGTCGTCGTCGGCGACCTGCGGCTCGTTGGGGCCGAACTCCTCGCGCCCACGGCGGCCGCGGCGGTCCCGGTAACGACCGCGGCGGCCGCGGCGGCCACCCTCGAAGTCGTCGTCGTCCTGCGGGCCGTTGTCGCGCTGCCGGTCCTGGCGGTCCTGACGGCCGCCGCCCTGCTGGCGGTCCTGGCGGTCCTGCCGGTCCTGGCGCTGCTGGCCGGCGCCCTGGCCGCCCTGGCTGCCGCTCTGGCCACCCTGACCGCCCTGCGGCTCGTCGCCCTTGGCGCCGCGGCGGTCGCGGTCACGGCCCCCGCGGTCACGGTCGCCCCGGTCGCCCCGGTCGCCACGGTCACGGCGGTCGCGGCGGCCCTGACGGCCCTCGGCTCCGCCGTCCTGGCCGTCGCCCTTGGGCTCGCCCTGGGACTGCGCGGCCGGCTCGGTCCTCGGCTCGCTCCTCACCTCGGCGGTGACCGTCTCGGGGCTGCCCGCCTCGGCGGTGGCGCGACGCCGGCGGCGCTCGGCCGGGGCGTCCTCGTCCTCGCTCGTCCGGGACGGGGCACCGGCGGGCTGGCCGGGGATCTCGATCTGCTGCTGGGCGACGGCCTTCTCGGCCTTGGCCTGCGCCTTCTCCTCGGCGGGAGAGGCGGCCTCGTCACCCGTACGGGCCTTCGAGGTGGCGCGGCGCTTGGGCTTCGTCTCGGTGACGTCCCCGGCGGCGGCCGCGGCCTTGGCCGAAGTGCCCCCTCCGCCCTGCGCCTCCTTGATGACCTCGATCAGCTGGCTCTTGCGCATCCGCGCGGTGCCCCTGATGCCGAGGCCGGATGCGACCTGCTGCAACTCGGCCAGCACCATGCCCTCGAGGCCGGTACCGCGGCGCCGACGGGAGCCGGCACCGGTGGCAGGCGCGGAGGCGTCCGTGGCGGGCGCGGCAGCGGTCTCCTCGACACGTGCGCCCATCAGATCGGTGGTGTCGCTCACGAAGGGTCCTTCCCTGGAGCGGACGTCGGCCTGTCTGGCTCGGCGACCGGTTGTGCTGTCCGACAGTGGTCCGTCATGTATGGACCGTGCCGGGGCGGTGGTCCGCCAAAAGGCGGAGGGAATTTCTGGGATGACGTTTCCCGGGGCCATGGACCTGAGGTGCTGTGTCCATCGGCTCGTTCACGCCGGTTCCGGAGCATGCTCAACACCGCTCAGCGCATAGCACCCAATGCGTGACGCAAAGCAGTTTGGGGGGCTCCCGGAAGAATGGTTGTCCCGGACGGGGACGTGAAGCACCTCGCCATGGTGGGGTCGGGTGCAGACTTGAGGTTAACACTACCGGATCCAACAAACATTCCCCCTCTCGAAATCCGGCGACCGGGTCGGCGACCGGGTCATGGAGCAAGCGGCAGCACGCTCGCTCCGGTGGCGTCGAGGGCCAGCCGGTTGGCTGCCCAGCCCTCGCCCGCCAGTCGTGCGACCTTGTCGGCCGCGGCCTCGTCGGCGAGCGCGAGCACGGTGGGCCCGGCGCCGGAGATGACCGCGGGGATCCCGTCGGCCCGCAGCCGCTCCACCAGCGCCGCGCTCTCCGGCATGGCCGGGGCGCGGTACTCCTGGTGCAGCCGGTCCTCGGTGGCGGCCAGCAGCAGCTCGGGGCGCCTGGTCAGCGCCTCGACGAGCAGTGCGGCGCGGCCCGCGTTGGTGGCGGCGTCGACGTGCGGGACGGTGCGCGGGAGCAGTCCGCGGGCGGTCTCCGTGAGCACGGCCTTGCCGGGTACGAAGACCACCGGGACCACGGAGGGGGCGGGGTCCATCCTGATGGCGCGGGCCGCCCCGCTCTCCAGCCAGGAGAGGGTGAATCCGCCGAGCAGACAGGCCGCGACGTTGTCGGGGTGTCCCTCGATCTCGGTGGCGAGCTCCAGGAGCGCGGTGTCGTCGAGCCTGCTGTCACCGCCTATGGTCACGGCGCGCGCGGCCACGATGCCGGCGCAGATCGCGGCGGACGAGGAGCCGAGGCCGCGGCCGTGCGGGATGCGGTTCGCGCAGACGATCTCGAGGCCGCGCGGCTGCCCGCCCAGCAGGTCGAAAGCGGTGCGCAGGGAGCGTACGAGGAGGTGGCGCTCGTCACGCGGGAGGGTCTCGCTCCCCTCGCCCGCGATGTCGATGTTCAGCCCGGAGTCGGCCACCCGGACGACCACGTCGTCGTACAGCCCCAGTGACAGACCGAGGGCGTCGAAGCCCGGGCCGAGGTTGGCGCTGGTGGCGGGGACGCGCACCCGGACGGCGGCGGCGCGGAACGCGGGACCGGCCATCGCTCGATGACTCTCCTTGAGCTTGAACTGCGAGATTCTCGAAAATCCTGCGAGACGTACGGAGAATGCGGAAGACCCGGAGGCCGCAGGGACGGCGCGGCACCGCGGCATATGCGGCGGGCGGGTTCGGTACAGCTTATCGAAGGAAGGTTCCGTGGCGACATAGGGCGCACAAGAGGCGCACGATGCGTGTCGTAAGCCCCTTGTGCACCCCCTGTCGGGGCCTTCGCCGGCTGCCCCGTCGGACCTCGCCGGCTGCCCTGCCGGCCGCCTTCCCGGGCTCCCCACCAGGTGGTGTCCGTCGAGGGGCACCCTGCCGGGTGACGTCTCGCCGGCGAGCGCCCTGCCGAGGGGCGCCCGCCGGACGGTGCTTCGACGGACGGCGTCCCGGCGGGTGGCGTCCCGGCGGGTGGTGCGGTTACGCCAGTCCGAGGCGCTCGGCGGCCGTGGCCGCGTCGACCGGGACGGTGACGGGCTGCGGAGCGCCCGCGACGGCCCAGTCGGGGTCCTTGAGGCCGTTCCCGGTCACCGTGCAGACGATGCGCTGCCCCGGGTCGACCTTGCCCTGCTCGGCGGCCTTGAGCAGACCGGCGACGGAGGCCGCGGAGGCCGGCTCGACGAAGACACCCTCCTGCGCCGCCAACAGCCGGTAGGCACGCAGGATCTCACGGTCCGTCACCTCGTCGATGAAACCGCCCGACTCGTCCCGCGCGGCCAGCGCGAAGTTCCACGAGGCCGGGTTGCCGATGCGGATCGCGGTGGCGATCGTGGAGGGGTCCTTCACGACCTCGCCGCGCACGATGGGCGCGGACCCGGAGGCCTGGAAGCCCCACATCCGCGGGGTGCGCGCGGCGACCTTGTCGGCGGCGTACTCCGTGTACCCCTTCCAGTACGCGGTGATGTTGCCCGCGTTGCCCACCGGGAGGACGTGGATGTCGGGGGCGTCGCCGAGCATGTCCACGATCTCGAAGGCGGCGGTCTTCTGGCCCTCGATACGCACCGGGTTCACCGAATTGACCAGCGCCACCGGGTAGTTGTCGGAGAGGCTGCGCGCGAGCGTGAGGCAGTCGTCGAAGTTCCCGTCGACCTGGAGGATCTTCGCGCCGTGCACGAGGGCCTGGCCCATCTTGCCGAGCGCGATCTTGCCCTGCGGGACGAGGACGGCGCAGACCATCCCGGCCCGTACGGCGTAGGCGGCGGCCGACGCCGACGTGTTGCCGGTGGAGGCGCAGATGACGGCCTTCGCGCCCTCCTCCTTGGCCCGCGTGATGGCCATGGTCATGCCGCGGTCCTTGAAGGACCCGGTGGGGTTCGCGCCCTCGACCTTGAGGTGGACCTCGCAGCCCGTGCGCTCGGAGAGCACCTGCGCCGGCACGAGCGGCGTACCGCCCTCGCGCAGGGACACGACCTGCGTGGTGCCGGACACCGGCAGCCGGTCCCGGTACTCCTCGATGATTCCGCGCCACTGGTGGGTCATTGCTGGTTACTCTCCTTCAACCCGCATGATGCTGGCGACACCCCGCACGGTGTCGAGGTTGCGCAGCGCCTCGACGGTCCCCGTCAGGGACGCGTCGGACGCGCGGTGCGTGACGACGACGAGGGAGGCATCGCCGCCTCCGTCCTGCCGCCCTTGCTGGCGAACGGTGTCGATCGACACTCCGTGTTCGGCGAAGACGGTCGCCACCTGGGCGAGAACGCCCGGTTTGTCCGCCACGTCGAGGCTGATGTGGTAGCGGGTCACGACCTCGCCCATGGACGAGACGGGCAGCCGGGCGTACGCCGAGTCGCCGGGCCCGGTGGTGCCGCTGAGTTTGTTGCGGCAGACGGCGACGAGGTCGCCGAGGACGGCGGAGGCGGTCGGCGCGCCGCCGGCCCCCGGTCCGTAGAACATGAGCTGCCCGGCGGCGTCCGACTCGACGAACACGGCGTTGTACGCGCCGCGCACGGAGGCGAGCGGATGGCTCAGCGGGATCATCGCGGGGTGCACCCGCGCGGTGACCGAGCCCCCGTCGGCGGCCCGCTCGCAGATGGCGAGGAGCTTGATGGTGCAGCCCATGGCCCGCGCCGAGGCGAAGTCGGCGGCGGTGACCTCCGTCATGCCCTCGCGGTACACGTCGTCGAGGCGCACGCGCGTGTGGAAGGCGATGCCGGCGAGGATGGCGGCCTTGGCGGCCGCGTCGAACCCCTCGACGTCGGCGGTCGGGTCGGCCTCCGCGTACCCGAGGGCGGTGGCCTCGTCGAGGGCCTCCTGGTAGCCGGCGCCCGTCGAGTCCATCTTGTCGAGGATGAAGTTGGTGGTGCCGTTGACGATGCCGAGCACCCGGTTGACCTTGTCGCCGGCGAGCGACTCGCGCAGCGGGCGGATCAGCGGGATGGCGCCGGCGACGGCGGCCTCGTAGTAGAGGTCCGCGTCGTGGTCGCCGGCCGTCGCGTGCAGGGCGGCGCCGTCCTGGGCGAGGAGCGCCTTGTTCGCGGAGACGACGGAGGCGCCGTGCTCGAAGGCGGTGGTGATGAGGGAGCGGGCGGGCTCGATGCCGCCGATGACCTCGACGACCACGTCGATGTCGCCCCGTTTCACCAGGGCGGTCGCATCGGTCGTGACCAGGGCGGGGTCGATGCCCTCACGCACCTTGCCGGGCCGCCGTACGGCCACACCGGCCAGCTCGACGGGGGCCCCGATGCGCGCGGCGAGGTCGTCGGCGTGCGTCGTCATGATGCGCGCCACCTCTGAGCCGACGACCCCACAGCCCAGCAGCGCCACCTTCAGCGGACGCGTACGCATCATCCGACCTCGTTTCCTCTTACCGTCACGGTGGGACCAGTCTCACTCACCGGACGGGGGTTTCTGCCCCACGTCCGGATCGTGAGATGTCTATTTCATTTGCGCGGGGCCGGAAACAGGAGATCTTCCGCCCGCGCTCGTTCGATTCGCGCTCGTTCGCCGGCGTGCTGGTGCGCCGGTGTGCTGGTGCGCCGGCGTCAGCCGACGTCGAGACGCAGCAGGTCCTCCTCCGTCTCGCGGCGGACGATGACCCTGGCCTCGCCGTCGCGGACCGCGACGACGGGCGGACGCAGGGCGTGGTTGTAGTTGCTGGCCATCGAGCGGCAGTACGCGCCGGTGGCGGGCACCGCGATGAGGTCGCCCGGCGCCAGGTCGGAGGGCAGGAAGGCGTCCTTCACGACGATGTCGCCGCTCTCGCAGTGCTTGCCGACGACACGGACGAGCATGGGCTCCGCGTCACTCGTCCGCGAGACCAGGGCGACGCTGTACTCGGCGTCGTACAGCGCGGTACGGATGTTGTCGGACATGCCGCCGTCGACGGAGACGTACGTGCGCAGTCCTTCGAGCGGCTTGATGGTGCCGACCTCGTAGAGGGTGAAGGCGGTCGGCCCGACGATGGCGCGCCCGGGCTCGACGGAGATCCGGGGCGTCCGCAGCTTCGCGGCCTCGCACTCCCGCGTGACGATCTCACCGAGCGCCTTGGCGATCTCGTGGGGCTCGCGGGGGTCGTCATCGCTGGTGTAGGCGATGCCGAGGCCGCCGCCGAGGTCGATCTCGGGCAGCTCGACCCCGTGCTCGTCACGGATCTGCGCGAGCAGGGACACGACACGCCGCGCGGCCACCTCGAAACCCGCCATGTCGAAGATCTGCGACCCGATGTGGGAGTGGATACCGATGACCTCGAGCCCGTCGAGGGTGAGCGCGCGCCGTACGGCCTCGGCGGCCTGTCCGTCGGCGAGCGCGATCCCGAACTTCTGGTCCTCGTGCGCGGTGGCGATGAACTCGTGGGTGTGGGCCTCGACCCCCACGGTCACGCGGATCTGCACGCGCTGCCGCCTGCCGAGGCTCTGCGCGATGTGCGCGACCCGCACGATCTCCTGGAAGGAGTCGAGGACGATGCGCCCGACACCGGCCTCGACGGCCTTGGTGATCTCTTCGACGGACTTGTTGTTGCCGTGGAAGGCGATGCGGTCGGCGGGCATCCCGGCGGAGAGGGCGGTGGCCAGCTCGCCGCCGGAGCAGACGTCGAGGTTGAGGCCCTCCTCGTGCAACCAGCGCACGACGGCGCGGGAGAGGAAGGCCTTGCCGGCGTAGAAGACGTCGGCGTCGTGCCCGAAGGCGGTGCGCCAGGCGCGCGCCCGCGCGCGGAAGTCGGTCTCGTCGACGAAGTACGCGGGCGTGCCGAACTGCTCGGCGAGCGTCGCCACGTCGATCCCGCCGACGCTGACCGAACCGTCCTCGGTACGCGTCACGGTCTGCGCCCAGACCTTCGGGTCGAGGGCGTTGAGGTCGTCCGCCGGGGCCGAGTAGTGGCCCTCGGGGAGGACGTCGGCGTGGCGGGGCCCGGCGGGGTGTGCGGAACGGCTCATGTCTGTATGGGCTTTCTCAGAGATGTTCTGGTGCGTCGATGCCGAGCAGGGACAGGCCGCCGGCCAGCACCGTCCCGGCGGCTTCGGCGAGCGCGAGCCGGGAGCGGTGGGCGGCCGAGGGTTTCTCCTCCCCCAGCGGGAGCACGGTGTGCTGGAAGGCGAGCAGGGCGTCGGCGACGGTGACGAGGTGCCGCGCGAGCCGGTCGGGTGCGCGGTGGCGCGCGGCGGCGGCGAGGGCGTGGGGGTAGGTGCCGAGGGCGTCGAGGAGAGCGTTCTGCTGCGTCTCCCCGTCTCCGTCCCCGTCCCTGTCTCCGTCTCCGTCTCCGTCTCCGGGGACACCGGTGAATCCGAGCTGGGCGGCGTTACGGCCGAGGGCCCGGGTGCGGGCGTACGCGTAACGGACCCGGAAGAGGGGGTTGCCCTCCCGCTGGACGAGGTGCTCGTCGGTGATACGGGGCCGGTCGTGGGGCGCGGGGTACAGCAGGGCCCAGCGGGCGGCGTCACGGCCGAGGGGGGTGGGGTCCTGGCCGGCGGGGAGGGGGCGGAGGGTGATGTCGAGGGAGGCGGCCCGGGTGGGGGCGGACCGAGCTTCGGCCTCGACCTCGGTCTCGGCCTCGACCTCGGTTTCAGCTTCGCAGGAGGTGCGGGAGGTGCAGGAGGTGTGGGAGATGCAGGAGGTACGGATGAGGGCGCCCTGGGACCGCAGGATCCGGGCGAGAACCTGCCCGGTGACGGCGGCACGCACCTCGCAGGGATGGCGCAGCTGGACGAGCTCGCCGGTGAGCCCAGCGGTGGGCCCGGCGGTGAGCCCAGCGGTGGGGCCCATCCCATAGCCGTACCGCGAGCCGCTGCGCAGGATCTCGCCGACGAGAGCCTGCCCCCGCCCCGCGACGGTGATGTTCAGGAACCCGGGCCCGGTGATGTCGACCCGGCTGACTCCCGCCACTTCGCTGAGGTGCGGCCGCAGGATCGCGGCGACCTCGCGTGGTGGCCGACCGGCGGGCCGGGCCAGCCGCAGGGCGACATTGGTGGCGTAGTCCCCGCGTCCGCCGGGCCCGGGCGGCACGACCTGCGCGCGCTCCGGCACACCGACATCCAGCTCACCGGCGTCCACCGCACGGCGCACGGCGCGCAGAACGGTGCTGGAGAGCTCGACGGGGGTCACGGGTCAAGCGTAGGGGAGGAGGGGGGTGGGCAGACGAATGGGTTTAGGCAAGGGTCCGGCATATGGACGGCCCCCGTGCCTTCACCGAGTCCGGTTCAGCCGCCGGCGTGGCCCGCGCGCTCGGCCCCGCCCGGTCCGCCGGGCCCGTAGAAACGTTCGACGCTGTCGAACGACGGGCCGGTCCCACTGCCGGCACCGGTGTCGGCGATCTCCCGCCGCTCCAGCAGCTGGCGTACCAGCCGTACCAGTTCGGCGGGCTCGAAGGGCTTGGCGAGGAAGACGTCGACGCCGACGTCCAGACCGCTCTCGACCTCGTACTGGGTACAGGCGCTGATGACGGCGATGGGGAGGTCACGGGTCCGCGGATCGGCCCGGAGCCGGGCGGCGGTACGCAGCCCGTCGAGCCGGGGCATGACCACATCGAGGGTGACCACATCGGGCCGGACCTGGTGGATGACGTCCAGGCACTCGACACCATCGGCCGCGGTCACGACCTCGAAACCCTCCAGTTCGAGGTTGACCCTGATCAGTTGCCGGATGACCTTGTTGTCGTCCACAACAAGCACCCGACCCGACGCGCCTGGCACCACTCGAGAGTAGGTCGACCCGGGGTACCGCGTCCGGCTTTTCCCTACTTCTGCCTCATGTGGGGGATGGCGGAGGGCGTCCGCTCAGGACGCGGTCGACGGAGGCGGGGCGGGCGGCGGCGGGGCTGCCGCATCGCCGAACAGCTCGGCTCCGCTTCGACGGCGAGCGGTGCCCTGGCGGAAGCCGACCTCCGCCAGGGCACCGCCGACAGAGGCGGGTTCCGGCACACGGAGCCCTTGCTTCCGCCACCGCCCCTCAAGATCCAACCCGCTTCCGACACTCCCTCCCCCACCCCCAAAACCTGTTCATGACGACCCCGGAAGAGCTGGTAGGGTTCTACCCGTCGCCGCAAGAACAGCGCCCGACACGCCCCCGTAGCTCAGGGGATAGAGCAACGGCCTCCGGAGCCGTGTGCGCAGGTTCGAATCCTGCCGGGGGCACCTTGTATTAGGTGCCTAAAGACCCCGCCGTCAGCGGTTTCGCTGAGGACGGGGTCTTCGCGTGTCTTCAGTCGTGTGCCACTCGGAGCGGCCGTATGCCGAGGGCCGTGCACCATGCGTGGGCCGGCCGTCGGCCAGGAAGCAGCAGGTCGGCCCCGGAAAACGACGAGGCTCCGGACCGGGAGCCGCGTTCACCCGGTTTCCTGAGCACCGGTCGGCAATTCGGCATGGGGCACATGCTCAGCACGTTGTCCGGCGCCATGGGTGGGCAGCATGACGACGGCCGGTCGCCTGGCGCCACCGAGCAGCCCCACATCGCGTCCAGGGGACCTCAGCCGCACCCAGCGAGTGGCGCCGAGGCGCCGGCTCAGAAGTGCGGCAGGTCCGGTTGCGAAGGTGCGCGATTGGCACCCTTGAGCAGGTTGACGATCCGCTCATGGGTGTCTGCGACGAACAGGTTCTCCACCTCAGCCATGGCCTCCTCCGTGAACCAGACCAGGAACATCGACCGTTCGCCTGGAACGGACCGCCCAGGCCCTACGCGGCCGAGGGCGGAGTCTCGCCGGCTCGGCAGCGCCCGGCCTTCCGTCGAGTCCACCGCCGCCTCGTGGCTCATCCGGTCTGACGGTGCGCGCCTACTGGGCACGAGCCAGGTACGCCCCGCCCGTTGAGAGGACCACCGCTGTCGCGCTCTGGATGTCCAGGAGCTTGAGCTTCCACGGCCAGTTACGGGTGAGTCGTTGCGGGAGGTCTTCCCGAACCACGGTGCAGCAGAAGGGCTTTCTGTCGGTGGTGGTCAGCGGCGCGGAGTGTGCAGGTTGTCGACTCGGATCGTCAGCAGGACGCGCTCCTGCGGCCGGCCCCCGAACTGCGGGTAGGGGCGCCCCAGGTACTTGTGCGCCAGCTTGTCGATGTGTTCCCCGGCTCCCTGCGTCGTGGATGACGTGACGGCGCCACGGGCCGCCCAGTAGCGGGCAGGCTCGGCCGGGTCCGCCACGCCGACGGCGACGCGTGGGTCGCGGGCGATGTTCCTCATCTTCTGGTGAGTGGTCACCGTGTTGATGAGGATGTTCTCACCGTCGGTGTCGACCCACGTCTGGGTGATCTGCGGGGATCCGTCCGGCATGAGGGTGGTCACGAAACAGAGGGCCGGTGTGTGCAGGACGTCGACCAGGTCATTCGGCAGGATCATTGGTGGTGGCTTTCTTGTCTCGCGATGTCGGGGGGACACCGAAGAGGCGGTCGATGAGTTCCTCGTCCGGCCGGCTGACGGGCAGTTCGGCGTGCTGGAGTCCGGCGAGTGCCACGGTCAGGGCACGGCGCCACAGATCCGGGTCGATCCCCCGGGCGGCGTCCATCACCGCACCGACCATGAGATGGACCGTGACCAGATCGGTCGGCGTGACCCCGGCCGGCAGCCGCCCGGCGCGGATCGCCCGCTCGAGCAGGTCCGCCGCGAGCGGCGTGATCTGAGCGCGTCCCCTGATCACGAGCTCGGAGGACTGGTGGCCGCCGCGCAGCAGCTGGCCGAGGCCACGGTTGCCCGCCTCCAGCTCGAACTGCCGCTCCATGAACCAGGTGAGGCCGGCCCAGGGATCGTCGAACCGACACGCCTCCCGAGCGAGCTCGACCACGGCGTCGATGTGTTCGGCGAACAAGAGGTCCACGAGCTCCTGCCGGTCGGGAAACCGGCGGTAGACGGTACCCATGCCGGTCCCGGCCGCGGTGGCGATCTCCTGGTACGTCACTTCCAGTCCGTCACGGGCCATCAGGGCGTGCGCCGTCTCCAGCAGGAGCTGACGGTTGCGCTCCGCATCACGGCGCAGAGGGGCTTGTGCCATGCACACACCGTAACAAGTGGAAACCGTATTCTCAAGTTGAATTCATATTCCACTTCTGCGTTACGGTGATATCCCACCCCCCCCGCCCATGGAGATGCCCCATGTCGCCTCACCCCATGACCGTCGAGCCGTTCCGCGTGGCGGTCGCCGACCAGGAGCTCGAGCATCTCGCCCGCCGACTCGCCGACACGCGCTGGCCGGACCGGGAGACCGACTCGGGCCAGGGTCCCCGGCTGGAGCAGATCCGCGCCCTGTGCGAACACTGGGCCACCGACTACGACTGGCGGCGCTGCGAGAGGCAGATCAACGACCTCGGGTCGTTCAGGACCGTCCTCGACGGTGTCGGCGTGCACTTCCTGCACGTACGTTCGCCCGAGCCGACGGCGCTCCCGCTCCTGCTCTGCCATGGATGGCCCGGCTCGATCCTCGAATTCCGGCACCTGATCGGGGCGTTGACCGATCCCGTCGCACACGGCGGCCGGGCCGAGGACGCCTTCCATGTCGTCGTCCCCTCGATGCCCGGCTTCGGGTTCTCCGAGAAGCCCACGGCGACCGGCTGGGGCGTCCCCCGGATCGCCGACGCCTGGATCGAACTCATGGCCCGCCTCGGCTACGGCGAGTGGGTCGCGCAGGGAGGCGACTGGGGATCGGCCGTTGTGGAAGCCGTCAGCCGCAAGGCCCCCGGGAGGCTCCTCGGCATGCACGTCAACCTGCCGATGGTGTTCCCCACCGCCCAGGAGATCAGCGAGGCGACACCGGACGAGAAGCGCATGCTGGCCAAGGCGCAGAACTACCAGACGCTGCTGAGCGGCTATTTCCAGGAACAGTCCACCCGGCCGCAGACCATCGGCTACTCGCTGGCCGACTCTCCTTCCGGACTGGCCGCGTGGATCTACACGCTCTTCCAGGACGTCACGGACAGCGGCGGTCGTCCCGAATCGGTCATCGACCGCGACGAGATCCTGGACGACATCATGATGTATTGGCTGCCCAACGCCGGAGCCTCCTCGGCGCGTCTGTACTGGGAAGCGCGGCGAGAGCTGTCCGCCCCGTCCGGACCGAACCCCGTACCGGCCGGCTTCAGCGTCTTCCCCGGCGAGGCCGTCCAGGCTTCCCGGCGATGGATCGAACGGCGGTACACCAGCGTCCTGCACTACCGCCGGCTCGACCGCGGCGGGCACTTCGCGGCTCTCGAACAGCCCTCCGTCCTGACCGAGGAGATCCGTACGACGTTCCGTTCACTGCGCTGAGACGAGCCGCCCGAACCGGTTCCCGGCCGGATCGAACGCTGCGGCGGCGAAAGGGCAAGGTGCGCCCGTCCGCCGTGGCACGGTGCGGCAGCGGAGTCCGGAGTCCGGAGACGGTTTCCACCGACCGATCACCTCCGGCCACGGACCCGGACCCGACCGGACCGGACCGGATGTGTACGCGGTCACGCTTCCAGCGTGCTGGTGGTGCGCCGGTCCGGGCGCAGTCGGCCCTGGACCGCGGTGGGCACGGACCGCGGTCACCGCAGAATGCAAAATTTAGCCTGCGCAATGATTGCCCTGTGCTTCTCGTACGTATCCCCCAAGACCGAGTCGTTCGTCTCAGGAGGCAGCATGCGGGTTGCGCAACGCACCGCAGGGACCGTATTCGTGATCGGTGGGCTGGTCGTGACGCTTGCCGCGCTTGCCTATCCGGCGCTCCTCGGGGTGGAGAAGACCACCACCGGCCAGGACCGGATCATCGCCAACACCCGGTACGGGCCGCTGACCGAGGCCGACCGGGACTTCGTCGTCAAGGTGCGGGCAGCCGGGCTCTGGGAGCATCCGCTCGGGCTGATGGCCATGGAGCGCGGTACCACCCCCGCCATGAAGGAGGCCGGGAAGCATCTCGTCGCCGGGCACTCCGGGCTCGACGAGATGTGCCGGAAGATCGCCCCCGAGCTGGGGATCACCCTGCCCAACCAGGCCAGTCCGCAGCAACAGCAGTTCGTCGCGACCGTGGACGGCAGCAGCGGCAAGCAGTTCGACACGACCGCGGTCAACATCATGCGCGTGACGCACGGGCAGATCTTCCCCGTCATCGCCAAGATCCGCGCCAACACCAAGAACACCATGATCCAGCAGCTGGCCGACCTCGCCAACGACACCGTCCTCGACCACATCACCGTGCTGGAGAAGACCGACCTCGTCAACTACGACCAGGTCAACTTCCAGCAGACCTCCCCGCCCAAGCTCCCCAAGGCCGAGCTGACCCCGCCCGCGCCCCAGCCCGGCTCACCCGTCCTCGTACTCGACGAGCCCGAGGGGCTCGACGTCAATACGACCTCCCCCTCCCCCGCTCCCACCCCCAGTCCCGCCGTCGGGTGAGCCGCCGGAGGGCCGGCGGCTCAGGCGTCGTGCCCCGGCGTCGCGTCCACCCAGCCCAGCGGGTGCGGTTCCGTGTCGTCCGGGACGGGGGGCTCGCCGCCCGCCTCGTTGAAGGCCGTCAGCGCCTCCACGATCGCCGTCCGCTGGGCCGGCGTCAGGCGTTCCACGATCGCCGCGATCTCCGTGCGCCTGCGGGCCGTGACGTCCTCCACCGTGCGGCGGCCCTCCCGCGTGAGCTGCAGCAGCGTCTCCCGGCGGTTGTCCGGGTTCGTCCGGCGGTCGGCCAGGCCCGCCGCTATCAGGCGGTCCACCATCCGCATCGCCGTGGACGGCGCCACCTGGAGCAGCTCCGCCAGGGTCACCAGCTTGGTGGCCCCCCGGGTGGACAGGACCACCAGCATCCTGACCTGCGGCAGCGTCACCCGTTCCTCGACCTGCGCGAGCGAGCGGGCCGAGACCGCGACCAGCACGCGTGACGCCGTCAGCACCGCCCGTGTCACCGCGTCGACGTCGTCCATGGCCCCGACAGGGGTTTCGTGCTCCGGCATGGGTCCTTTGTATCCCGTCGGCGTGCCTGCCCACTCATCTGATCCACACAGATTTTCCTCAGCCATGACCCGAGGCCGGGGACACGGCGGGGGCACAGTCGGGGCACGGCCGGGAGCGCGGCCGGGAGCGCGGACGTGTCAGCGGCCGGCCGGCGCCGGGCCCGTGCTCCTGCGGACGATCAGTTCGACCGGAACCACCCGGTCCACCGGCGGTTCCGGTGGACCGTCCAGCTGGGACAGGAGCAGCCGCAGCGCGCGCGTGCCGATCTCGGGGAAGTCGGTGCGGACCGTGGTCAGCGGGGGGAGCAGGTGCGCGGCCTCGGGGATGTCGTCGTAGCCCACCACGCTGACGTCGCCGGGGACGTGGCGGCCCGACTCGTGCAGCGCGCGCAGCACACCCAGCGCCATCTGGTCGTTGGAGGCGAAGATCGCGGTGACGTCGGGGTCCGCGGCCAGCCGGCGGCCCAGTTCGTAGCCCGAGTCGGCGCTCCAGTCCCCGGTCAGGGGCTCGGGGACCGCCACTCCCGCCGCCTCCAGGGTGGTCCGCCAGGCCGCCACCCGGTGGTCCGCCGAGAGCCAGCCGGTGGGGCCCGCGATGTGCCGTACCGTCGCGTGGCCGAGGTCCAGCAGGTGCTCGGTGGCCTTGCGGGCGCCGGCCGCGTTGTCCGCCGTGACGAACGACGCGTCCTTGCCGAGGTCGTTCTCCAGGACCGTCAGCGGGGTGTCCAGGCGGGCTTCCGCCAGCGCCCGGCCCACCCAGCGCTGCGGGGCGATGGCGATCACCCCGTCCGCGCCCTCGGCCGACAGCGTGTCCACGGCCCGTACGACCGTGGCCCGGTCCGCCGTGTCCAGCGCGATGGAACTGACCAGGTAACCGGCGTCCTGTGCCGCCGTGTTGATCGCGGTCAGGATGGAGGCGGGACCGAAGCGGGCCGCGTCGAAGGAGATCACCCCGAGCATGCGGGTCCGGCCGCTCGCCAGCGAGCGGGCGCTGCGGCTCGGGCGGTAGCCGAGGGTGCGCATGGCCGTCAGGACCACTTCGCGCGTCTCGGGGCGGACGGCCGGGTTGTCGTTCAGCACGCGCGACACCGTCTGCTTGGAGACACCGGCCAGCCGCGCCACGTCGTCCATCACCGGGCGCGCCCCCGCGAAGTTGCGCCGGCTGCGGCCCCGGCCTCTGGGGGCGTCCTGGGAGACCTCCCCAGGACGTCCGGGAGCCGGGTGCTGGGGCGGCGCGCCGTCGCCGGCACTTCGGGTCATGGCGGGTGCTGTCCTTAAGGGTTCGGCCAGGTTCGGCCAGGGTTCGGCGTGTGCGGCTCGCGGGGGTCATGTCCCGCCCGGCCGGCCCACAGGATAGGCCGCCGCCGGGCGGGAGGGCGGGCCGGGCTTCCGCGCCGACCGCGCCGACCGCGGGCGGCGCGCCCCGCTCAGCCCGCCCTGATCGCCCACGTACGGGTCATCACCCACTCGGCCCGCCCGACCGCCGCCACGGTCCCGGAGGTCCCGGCCGCCTCCTCGCTCCCGCCTGCGCCCGCGCCCGCCGCCACGTACACCCGCGCGTCCGCGTGCCGCGGCAGGATCCTCAGCCGCAGTCCCTCCCCGCGCAGCGCGAACGCCGGGAGCCGGTCCAGGGCGATGTCCCAGGTCCGCCCGGCATGGAACTGGTCCGCCACCAGCGTGTCGTCCACGTAGGCGCGTGCCACGTCCCCGGTCCAGTGGACGCGCAGGAGGGTCCCGGTGAACGGCAGTCCGTCCGGGACGGCGACGGCGTACTCGGCGGCGGCGGTGTCGTAGTACCCGTCGGCGGGGGCGCTCGCCCTGCCCTGCACGCCCGTCACCGGCTCGGGCGCCGGGCCCGCGTCCCGGATCCTCCTGGGCGCCGCCTCCACCGCCACCGCCCTGCGCGGGTCCTGCTCGTCGCCCCGCACCGTGTACCGCGTGAACACCCCGTCCGCGGTCTCCCGTACGCCCGCACCCGTCACCTCCAAGGGCCGCCGCGGCGCGGGCAGCACCGCGAAGGAGAGCCGGTCGGCGGCCGGGCCGTGCACCCGCACCTCGCCGCGCCCCCCGTCCGCGTGCTCGTCGAAGACGACACCGGCGGCGCAGAGCACGAGGCGCTCGGTCCCCCAGGCGACACCCCGGTAGGCGGTACGGGCCGTCGTCGCGTCCAGGACCAGGAGGCCGGCCCGGCCGCCGTCCGCCGTGTCCACCTCGACCAGCGCGTCGGTGCCGGGGCGCAGGCCCGTGACCAAGGTGCGCTCACCGACCGTGACCCGCTCCCCCGAAGGGACCTTCACCGACGTCAGCGTCCGTGTGTCCAGAGCCAGTTCGACCGGTACGCCGTCCGTCGCCGCCAGGACCAGCACCGTACGGCCGTCCCCGTCGTCCACCGTGCACACGGGCTGCGCGGTGGCCCAGTCCAGGCGCAGGCCTCCCACGTCCAGGCGGAGCGGCCAGCAGAAGTACGCGCCCGTCGGGACCGTCACCGGTGTGCTCGGGAGGGTGAGCGCGGGCGCCCGCGGGAACTCCACCGTGAACGTGGTGTCCCGGTGGGCCGGCAACTCCTCGTGCGGCTGATGGTTGTTGACGAACAGGAAGCCGGACTCCCCCGTGCCGCGCACCGCCCAGCGCAGGGTGTCCCGGTCGCCCTGGCCCGCCGGCCGCCGTTCGGGGAGGTGGGACTCCATCGGCGCGACGAGATGGCCGAAGTCCGCCAGCAGCAGGTGCTGCAGCCGGAGTTCGTCGTACGAGGGCCGGTACTGGCCGTACTCGCCCAGCGGGGCCTGGAAGTCGTACGTCAGGACGGGGAGGTCGTTCGGGTAGCCCGTCGCGTGGGACTCCTGGAGGGTCGTCCGCTCGCCCACCGGATTCGTACCGCCGTGGAACATGTAGTAGCCCTGCCACACCGAGCCGCAGCCGATCTTCGTGAGGCCGAGGGCGCCGACGTCGGCCGCCTCGACGCGCGGGCGGCGGTGGTACGAGACCGCCATGCCGCCGCCCAGCTCGCAGGTGGCCCAGGGGAACCGCCCCGTCAGGGCCGCGAGGTCCGCCGGGCCGGCGCCGCGTACCGCGGTGGGGCGCAGGTCGGCTCCGATGCCCTCGTCGTCGCGCTGGTGGGTGAAGAAGAAGTGCTTGCGGCAGGTGTCGGGCCAGCCGCCGTCCGCCTCCGTCCAGAAGGTCTCCGGGTAGCCGCCGTACAGCGGGAGCAGTTCGTCGGGCGGGAGCCGGACCCCGCCCCACGCCGTCGACGTCCACAGCGGGGCGTTCAGTCCGGCGGCCCGGGCCATGCGTTTCAGCGTCAGCAGGTGGCCGGGCCGGTCGTACAGCTCGTTCTCGATCTGGATCGCGACGATCGGGCCGCCGTGCGCGCGGTCGAGTCCGCTCAGTTGCCCCGCAATCGCCTCGTACCAGGTGCGTACGGGTTCCAGGTACGCGGGATCGTCGGTGCGCGGGGTGCAGGCGCGGGCCAGGAGCCAGTCGGGTAAGCCGCCGTTGCGGACCTCCGCGTGGGACCAGGGGCCGATGCGCGGGATGAAGTCCAGGCCGTGGCGCGCACACAGACGGGCGAAACGCCGCAGGTCCCGGTCGCCGTCGAAGCGGATCCGGCCCTCGACCTCCTCGTGGTGGATCCAGATGACGTAACTCGCGACGGCCGTCACCCCGCCCGCCTTCATCTTCAGCAGTTCCTCCTCCCACTCCCCCGCCGGGTAGCGGGTGCAGTGGAACTCGCCGGAGACCGGGAACCACGGCCGGCCGCCACGGGTCAGGCAGCGGCTGGTGACCTCGATCGGGTCGGGGACGCCGGGCGCGTCGGACAGGGGGAGGTGGCCGGTGAGAGGTGGCCCGGCCGGCGTGGACACCTTCAGGCGAAGCGGCGGCATCAGGGCTTCACCGGGCCGAGGTCGGGCGTGTCCGTGAGGTGGGCGCGCGGCTCGGTCGTGGCCTGCAGCTCCAGCAGGACCAGTTCGTTGGTGCCGGGGCGCAGGACGGGCCCCGGCACGTACAGCGTGCGCTGCGGTCCGCGGTTCCAGTAGCGGCCGAGGTGGAAGCCGTTGATCCAGGCCTGGCCCTTGGTCCAGCCGGGCAGGGACAGGAAGGTGTCGGCGGGCGTACGCACCTCGAAGGTGCCGTGATGGAAGGCGGGTCCGGCGGCCGCGGCCGGGTCCGCCGGCGCGAAGGGCACCTGGTCCAGGCAGTCCAGAGGCAGGGGGTGGCAGTCCCAGCCGTGCAGGGCGGTGCCACCGAAGGTGACGGGGCCGAGCAGGCCCTTGTGCGACCCGATGCGCGGGCCGTAGTTGACGCCGCCCATGTTCTCGACGAGCACGTCCAGCGTGGCGCCGGCCCGCGGAACGCGCACGGACAGCGCCTCCTCGTGGCGTTCGCGTTCCAGTACGCCGACGGGGGCGCCGTCCACGAAGACCTGGGCGCGGTCGCCGACACCACCCGCGAAGTGCAGCACGCCGTCGCCGGCCGCGGGCACCGTCGTGCGGTACAGGACGTGGCCCGCCCGCAGGCCCAGCTCCTCCATGGTCACCGGGTCGGCGTCGACGCGGACCGCTTCGGCCAGCACGCCGACGTGCGGAAGCAGCGGGGCACGCCGGTCCAACTCGACGCTCATGGGCGGCAGTTTGCGGCCGGGTGCCGGGGCGGGCTCGTCCGGGACCGGGGCGTGGCGGGCGATCACCTCGCGGAAGGCGTGGTACTTCGGCCCCGGGTCGCCGGACTCGGTGAGGGCCGCGTCGTAGTCGTACGAGGTCACGACGGGCTCGTACGCGTGGTCGTGGTTGGCGCCGTTGGTAAAGCCGAAGTTGGTGCCGCCGTGGAACATGTAGATGTTGACCGAGGCGCCCGCGGAGAGCAGCCGGTCGAGGTCGGCGGCGGCGTCCGCCGCGTCGCGCACGTGGTGCGGCTCGCCCCAGTGGTCGAACCAGCCGATCCAGAACTCCGCGCACATCAGGGGCCCTTCGGGCCGGTGGGCGCGCAACTGCTCCAGGGAGTGCTCGATCCTGCTGCCGAAGGTGCCGGTGGCGAGGACACCGGGGAGGCTGCCGGCCGCCAGGTGCTCGGGGTTCGCCTGGTCGCAGGTGAAGAGCAGTTCCCCGACGCCTCCGGCGCGCAGGGCCTGCGCGAGGTGTTCGAGGTACGCGGTGTCGTCGCCGTACGCCCCGTACTCGTTCTCCACCTGCACGGCGATCACCGGGCCGCCCGACGCGGCGAGGTGCGGCAGGAGCGGGGGCAGCAGCAGGGCGAGGTAGCGGTCGAGCGCGTCGGTGAAGCGGGGGTCGCCGGTACGCAGCCGGATGCCGGGGTCCGTGGTGAGCCAGGACGGCAGGCCGCCGCCGTCCCACTCGGCGCAGATGTACGGGCCGGGGCGCAGCAGGACGTTGAGGCCCTCGGCCCGGGCCAGCCGCAGGTAACGGGGCAGGTCGAGAATGCCGTCGAGGACCAGGGTGCCGGGTTCGGGCTGGTGGAGGTTCCACGGGACGTACGTCTCCACCGTGTTGAGGCCCATCAGCCGGGCCTTGCGAAGCCGGTCGGTCCACTGGTCGGGGTGGATGCGGAAGTAGTGCATGGCACCGGAGATGATCCGGAACGGCTCGCCGCGGAGCCGGAAACCGTCGGACGACGTGGTCAGTGCGGGCATCGGGATGCTGCTTCCCCTCGGCTCGGAGGCTGGACGGGTCGGAGGTCCGGGAACGCTGTCTGCATCATGATGTTACCGGTAACTCAAACGCGTCAAGATTGCGGCGGGAGGGAGTCGGGGCACCTTGGGTCAGGTGGTGCGGGGCCTGGTTGCGGGGGTCAGGGGGCCGCGAGGCGGAGGGCGGCGTGCAGGGCCGTCGGGTCCGTCCAGTGGCGGGTCCGGGTCGGGGGGACCCGCCAGTGCAGGCCGGGGGCGTACGTGCGGTGCCGGGGCGGGACGGCCACGTGGCAGCCGGGGCCCAGGATGTGGGCCGCCGGTACGTCCCAGGTGTCGGCCGCGCCGGGCGGGACGAGCCAGTAGAGGACGCCGCCGTAGCCGTCCTCGATCACCGCGCCTGTGCGGGTGCCCAGGTGTTCGAGGATGCGCAGGCCCGTCGCCAGGGGGACCCGGACCGCGTCCCACCACTCGCCCGCGGGCAGCATCCGTACCGCCGGGCCGAGCGGCCTCAGCCACCTCGGTGCGTCGTTGTTCGGCATGGTTCGGCTGCCACCGCCTCTCACCGGGGAACATGATCTTAGAACGGACCGAGCGGTCGGCTCGCCTTCCGCGGGAACGGTTTGGCCTGCCGGCCGGGCGGGGGGTCTGCCTGGGCCGTATCGCACGTGCGGGCCGCCGTCGGTTGCTCGCGCCGTTCCCCGCGCCCCCGGAAGCCCCTGCGGGGCATCGCGATTCGGCCGGATTGGATGTGCCGGTCGTCGTCGGTTGCTCGCGCCGTTCCCCACGCCCCCGAAAGCCCCTGCGGGGCATCGCGGTCCGGCCGGATTGCACGTGCCGGTCGCCGTCGGTTGCTCGCGCTGTTCCCCGCGCCCCTGAAAAGTCTCTGCGGGGCATCGCGATGCGGCCGGATTGGATGTGCCGGTCGCCGTCGGTTGCTCGCGGCGTTCCCCGCGCCCCTGAAAAGTCTCTGCGGGGCATCGCGATGCGGCCGGATTGGATGTGCCGGTCGCCATGGGTTGCTCGCGCCGTTCCCCGCGCCCCTTGAAAGCCCCTGCGGGGCATCGCGATTCGGCCGGATTGCATGTGCCGGCCGTCGTCGGTTGCTCGCGCCGTTCCCCGCGCCCCTCGGAAGCCCCTGCGGGGCACCGCGATGCGGCCGGATTGCACGTGCGGGCCGCCATGGGTTGCTCGCGCCGTTCCCCGCGCCCCTGGAAAGTCTCTGCGGGGCATCGCGATGCGGCCGGATTGGATGTGCCGGTCGTCGTCGGTTGCTCGCGGCGTTGCCCGCGTCCCTGGAAAGTCTCTGCGGCTTTTGGGGTGACCCGGGGGTCTCCGGGGGGGGCGGGCGCTCGACGTGGTGAGGGGGCGGTTCGGGATGTTCGGGCGTCGCGGCAAGATGCGTTCACCTGTAGGCCAGAGAGCGGCGGTCGAATGTCCCGGACCGTCCCCGCCCCCACACGCGTGCGCGACCAGCCCCCACCCGGCCGTCAGGCTGACGCCCTCCTCCGCGGAGCCGACTTCTTGGCCTCCGAAGCCGCCTTCTTCGCCACCGTCTTCGTCGCTGTCTTTTTTGCCGCGCCGCCCGCCGCCGTCGTCTTCGCCGCCGTTTTCCTCGCCGGCTTCTTCCTCGAAGGCGGCGGCTCGGAAGCAGCCTCCGACCGCTTGCGGGCAGCCGTCCTGCGAAGGGGTTTCACGTCGGCGTCGGCGTCGGCGCCGACATCAGCGCTCCCGGCCTCCCCCCGAGCCACCCGCGCCTGCCGCACGCTGTTCTCCAGCGCCGACATCAGGTCGATGACCTTGCGGCCCGTCCTGTCGGCCACGGGCGCGGACGGCGCCTCCCCGCCGGAGGCCTTCGCGGCGACCAGCTCCTCCACCGCCTCCCGGTAGTCGTCGTGGAGATCGGCGAGGTCGACCTCGCCCAAGGTCTCCATCAGCACGTCCGCCAGGTCCAGCTCCTTGCTCCGTACGGTGACACCCGCCTCCGGGGCCACGCCGTCGGGCGCGCGGATCTCGTCCGGCCACAGCAGCCCGTGCATGACGATGACGTCGTCGACGACCCGCAGCATCCCCAGCCGCTCCCGCCCCCGCAGCGCGAACTTGGCGACGGCGACCTTGTGGCTGCGCCTCAGCGCCTCCCGCAGCAGGGTGTACGGCTTGGCCGCCGGCACCCCGTTCGCCGCCAGGTAGTACGCCGCGTCCATCTGGAGCGGGTCGATCCGGTAGGCCGGCACGAAGGCCACGATCTCGATCGTCCGCGCGGTCGGGATCGGCAGCGAGGCCAGATCCTCGTCCGTGATCGGGATCATCGTGCCGTCCGCGTCCTCGTACGCCCTGCCGATCTCGGCCGTCGTCACCTCACGGTCCTCCACCTCGCACACCTTGCGGTGGCGGATGCGGCTCCCGTCCTCGATGTGGATCTGGCGAAAGGCGACCGAGTGGTTCTCCGTGGCGTTCACCAGCTTGATCGGAATGCTGATCAGACCGAAGGAGACGGCACCGTTCCAGATAGATCTCACGTTCGACACCCTTCAGGTCGCCTTCGCCTTTCGCCCGCTTCCTCACGATCGCGCGAGATTCATATGATATGACGCCCATCACAGAACCGGCAGGCCGAAAGATCACACCGAGCAACCTGAAGAACCCGAAAACCCGAAGAACCCGAAGAAGACCGCGCCGGCGCGACCTCAGACCCGCACCCACGTCCCCCGGTCGCGGGCCATGGCGTGCAGCGCCTCGACGTCCGCCGGTTTGAGGACACCCCCCGCGCGGGCCAGTGACGTCACATCGGTGTCCAGCAGGATCCGCGCCCCGCGCAGAGGCCCCGTCACCGACACGTCCCGGGGTGCGAAGAAGGCCAGTACGGGACGCACCTCGGCGGTGAGCGCGTACGAGGCCCGGTCCGCGTCGGCGCGGACGTCCCGCAGCGCGGGCAGCGCCTCCCGCCGCCCCACCGTGACCATCGGGCCGGCGACGAGGACCCGCTGCCTGCGGGCGTACACCGTGTGCACGGCGAACAGCCCTCCCGGGCCGATCACCAGATGGTGGACGCGGTCCCCGCCGGGCAGCGGCACCGAGTGCAGGGTGCGCCACCCGGCACCCTCGAGACGGTCCAGCGCCCCGCCCACCGCGATCTCCGCCTCGAGCGCCCGGCGCCGGGGGTCCGGCCGCATCCGCCGCTGCGGGCCGGGCTCGTGGTCGAGCACGGACTGCAGGGCCTCGCCGGGCCGGTTCGGCGCGAGGTCGTCGTCCGGGTGCAGGGACAGCCTCGCCAGTTCGGCGGGCGTCGGCACCGGTGGCGGCCCGACCGTCACCTCTCCGGTCAGGAACGGCCCGAGCACGTCGAGCACGTCCTCGCGGCGCTCCTCGCTGAGCAGGTTGACCCGGGCCGCCTCCCTGTCGTACCAGGCGAGGTTCCTGCCATCCGTGCGGCAGACGTAGAGCCGTTCCCGGCCATGCCGCCAGGTCGGTATGACGCGCAGTCCTTTCATGCACCACCACCCCACGACCATGGGAACAGGCGGGGTGCTCCAGGGGCAATAAGGCGGTTACCTTTGGGGGCAGTTGGAGGGGGAGGCGCCGTTGCGGGCTCGCAGGAAGCAACCCGATGTGCCGGCCCCGGACAGCCCGTGGAGCGAGATAGTGCCCGGCCTGTGGATGGGCGGGCACGAGTACGCGGGCCGGGCCGGAGAACCGGCGTCCGCCGTCGTGCACGACGAGTTCGACCTGGTGCTGACCCTGCTGCGGCTGCCCGGCCACGGGCCCGGCAGCGGCGTCGAGCACCATGTGTGGCCCATCCCGGACGGGCCGCTGGACGGCACCCAGCTGGCGGGCGTGATGCGGCTGGCCCGGACGGCGGGGGAGGCGCTCGACGACGGCCGTCGCGTACTGGTGCGCTGCTTCCACGGCTACAACCGCTCGGGGCTGGTCGTCGCGCACGCCCTGGTCCTGGCCGGGTACTCGGCCGACGAGGCGATACGGCTGATCCGGGTCCGCCGTTCGCCGTGGGCGCTGCACAACGAACTGTTCGTGGAGTACCTGCGGACCGGGCTGGCGACGGCCCGGCTCCTGGAGGAGCTCACCGAGTAGCCCGCCCCCGCCCTCACCGCAAAGCACAAAGCACCCGGCGCCCCGCGCCCGACACCCAACACCCCGCGCCCGGCACCCGGCACCCGGCACCCGGCATCCCGATGGCTCAGCGTGACGAGCGGTTCACGAGGCGGCCTCTTAGCGTGGCGACTAGTCCGCTGATCTGCTGGTTCAGCAGTCCACCGGTCCGCCCTGTCACCCCACACCACCCCGGAGGAGCCCGCCATGTCCCTGCGCACCGCTCTCACCCGCCTCTGCATAGCCGCCGCCGGCGGCGCCCTCGTCGTCGGTGCCGCGAGCCCCGCGCTCGCGGGCGACGACTGGGATCATCACCCCGACGGCGGGCACACGAAGTACTACAAGGGCCGCATCAGCGCGCCCGGCGGCCTGAACCTGCGCGACAAGCCGACCCGCGGCAGCGCCGTCATCGGTTTCGCCGAGTACGGCGAGGTCGTCTCCATCTTCTGCAAGACGCCCGGCGAGAAGGTCCAGGGCAACCCTGTCTGGTACCTGCTCGCGGACGGCACCTGGGCCTGGGGATCGGCCCGCTACATCGACAACATCGGCGCGTCCCCGCGCTGGTGCTGAACGCCCGCCCGGAAACACCGGGGCACCGGAACAGCCCGACCGTCCGACATAACAGGACATAGGGCAATCGGCTTGCTAACTTCCGGACATGCTCTCGCCCGGAACGACCGTGCAGGCGGATCCGCCCGCTCCCGTTGTCCGCCTCCCCCGGCGCCGTGGCATCGAGTTCACCCTCATCGCCGTGGCCGTCCTGCTCTCCGTGTACGGCTACTGCGAGGTCGGCCTCGCCAGGACCGGGTCCGTCCCGCCCGGCGCCGCAGGCTACGGCGCCGGGCTGGGCGTGCTCGCGCTGCTCGCCCATCTCGCGGTGCGCCTGCGCGCCCCCTGCGCCGATCCGCTGCTGCTGCCGATCGCCGTCCTGCTCAACGGCCTGGGCCTGGTCCTGATCTACCGGCTCGACCTGGAGACCCCGGCCGACCGGGCGGCGCCCACCCAGCTCGTCTGGTCGACGCTGGGCGTGGGCCTGTTCATCGCGGTGGTGGTGCTCCTGCGCGACCACCGGGTGCTCCAGCGCTACACGTACGTGTCCGTCGTCGCCGCGCTCGTGCTGCTGGCCCTGCCGATCCTGTTCCCCGCGGTCAACGGCGCCCGGATCTGGATCAGGGTCGCCGGATTCTCCATCCAGCCGGGCGAGTTCGCGAAGGTCATGCTCGCGCTGTTCTTCGCCGGCTGCCTCGCCGCCAACCGCAACGCGCTCGCGTACACGGGCCGGCGCGTCTGGCTGCTCCAGCTGCCCACCGGCCGGGTGCTCGGCCCGGTCCTCGCGGTCTGGCTGCTGAGCGTCGGCGTGCTGGTGCTGGAGCGGGACCTGGGCACGTCCCTGCTCTTCTTCGGCCTCTTCGTGATCCTGCTGTACGTCGCCACGGGCCGCACCGGCTGGATCGCGGTGGGACTGCTGCTGGCGGCCTGCGGGGCCTTCGCCGTGGGCTGGCTGGAACCGCACGTGCACAGCAGGGTCGAGGACTGGCTGCACCCGTTCGCGTCGATCGAGGCGGGCCGTGGCCCGAACCAACTCGCCCAGTGCCTCTTCGCGTTCGCCGCCGGCGGCTTCCTCGGCACCGGGCTGGGCGCCGGCCACTCGATCCTCATCGGCTTCGCCGTGAAGTCCGACTTCATCCTGGCCACGGCGGGCGAGGAACTGGGCCTGGCCGGTCTCTGCGCGATCTTCCTCCTGTACGGGCTGCTGGTGGAGCGCGGACTGCGGGCGGGCCTCACCGTGCGCGACCCCTTCGGGCGGCTGCTCGCGGTCGGGCTCGCCTCGATCGTCGCGCTCCAGGTCTTCGTGATCGCGGGCGGGGTGACGGGGCTGATCCCGCTGACCGGTATGGCCATGCCGTTCCTCGCGCAGGGCGGTTCGTCGGTCGTCACGAACTGGATCATCGTGGCCCTGCTGATCCGCCTCAGCGACTCGGCCCGCGGCCGCTCCGAGGAGGAGCCGGAGCCGCAACCACAACCGGAACCGGAACGGCAGGGACACGGGCCGTACGGCGGGAAGGCGGCGCCGTGACGGGCAACGGACGCCCCATGACCCGGTACATCCGGCACACCGCCGCCTTCTGCGCGCTCCTGCTGCTCGCGCTCCTGGTGAACGCCGCCCGCGTCCAGATCGTCCGGGCCGGGGAGTACGCCGGGAACCCCGCCAACCGCCGCCACCTGATCGCCCGTTACGGGCAGCCGCGCGGCGACATCCTCGTCGGCGGCAGGGCGGTCACCGGCTCGCGGGACTCCGGGGAGCCCTTCCGCTACGAACGCACGTACCGCGAGGGCCCGTTGTACGCGCCCGTCACCGGCTTCGCCTCACAGGTGTACGGGACGGCCCTGCTGGAGGACGCCGCGGACGGCATCCTGTCGGGCACCGACCCCGCGCTCTCGCCGCTCCCGCTGTACAACGACCTCACCCGGGCCCGTGACCCCGGCGGCCACGTGGTCACGACCCTCCACGCGGGAGCGCAGCGGGCGGCGTACGCGGGGCTCGGCGGCCGGCGCGGGGCGGTGGCCGCGCTCGAACCGTCCACCGGCCGGATCCTGGCCCTGGTCTCTACCCCCTCCTACGACCCCGGGGAGCTGTCCGGAACGGGCGCGGAGGTGGCCGGGGCATGGGCGCGGCTGAACGGCGCGGCGGACAGGCCGATGCTGAACCGGGCGGTCCGGCAGACGTATCCGCCGGGGTCGACCTTCAAGGTGGTGACCGCCGCGGCGGCCCTGGACTCGGGCGTGGTGCGCGACGTGGACGAGCCGACGCGCTCCCCGGACCCGTACCGGCTGCCGGGGAGCTCGACGCGGCTGACGAACGAGGTCGTCGGGTGTGCGGACGCGTCGCTGCGCTACGCCTTCCAGTGGTCGTGCAACACGGTCTTCGCGGGGCTCGGGGTGCGGGTGGGCCCGGACGCGATGAGGACGACGGCGGACGCGTTCGGGTTCAACGACCGGAAGCTGGGGATTCCGTTCCGGGTCTCCCCCAGCACCTTCGACGCCCCGGTGGACGAGGCGCAGCTCGCGCTGTCCTCCATCGGCCAGTACAACACCCGGGCCACGCCCCTGCAGATGGCGATGGTCGCCGCGGCCGTCGCGAACCAGGGCGCGGTGCGTACGCCGCATCTGGTGGAGCGGATGACGACCGGCGACGGTGACACGGTGTCCGCCGCCGGCCGGCGGACCCTGCGCCAGGCGATGAACCCGGCCACGGCGGTACGGCTGCGCGAGCTGATGACGGACGTCGTGGAGAAGGGCACCGGCACGAACGCGGCCGTCCCGGGCGCCACGGTCGGCGGCAAGTCCGGCACGGCCCAGCACGGCATCCACAACTCCGGTACGCCCTATGCCTGGTTCATCTCCTGGGCGCAGGCCGACGACGCGATGGAACCGGCGGTGGCCGTCGCGGTCGTCGTCGAGGACGCGGCGGCGGACCGGGGCGACATCAGCGGCGGCGGGGACGCGGCGCCGGTCGCCCGGGCCGTGATGGAGGCCGTGCTCGACCGCTGAGACGGCCGGCGCCCCGGCCCGGCCCGTCCGCCCGCGCCTGTCCGGGCCACGACAGGAGCTAGGACTCCGCCCCCGCCCGGATGGCGTCGGCCACCTCGGCGACCCTCGCCTCCTCCTCCGCCACGAAGCGTTCCGCGTCGAGCCGCTCGGCGATCTCCTCGTCCTGGGTCATCAGGAGGTCGAGGTTGGTGTTGCCCATGTCGAAGACGCCCATGTCGACGTAGGCCTGCTGGAGGCGCTTGCCCCACAGGCCTATGTCCTTGACGCAGGGCACGATGCGGGAGAACAGCAGCTGGCGGAAGACGGCGAGGAACTCGGACCGCTCGCTGTACTCCTCGGCCTCCGGCGTCGGGATGCCGAAGTTCTCCAGCACCTCGACCCCGCGCAGGCGGTCGCGCATCAGGTAGCAGCCCTCGATGACGAAGTCCTCGCGCTCGCGCCGCTCGGCGTCGGAGAGCTGCTTGTAGTAGTCGCGCAGCGCCATACGGCCGAAGGCCACGTGGCGGGCCTCGTCCTGCATGACGTACGTGAGGATCTGCTTCGGCAGCGGCTTGTCCGTGGTGTCCCTGAGCAGGCCGAACGCGGCGAGGGCCAGCCCTTCGATGAGGACCTGCATACCGAGGTAGGGCATGTCCCAGCGCGAGTCGGACAGGGTGTCGCCGAGCAGCGCCCGCAGGTTGTCGTTGACCGGGTAGAGCATCCCGATCTTCTCGTGGAGGAAGCGGGTGTAGATCTCCGCGTGCCGCGCCTCGTCCATCGTCTGGGTCGCCGAGTAGAGCTTGGCGTCCAGGTCGGGCACCGACTCGACGATCCGGGCGGCGCAGACCATGGCGCCCTGCTCGCCGTGGAGGAACTGGCTGAACTGCCAGGAGGCGTAGTGCTTGCGCAGCTCGCCCTTGTCGCGGTCGTTCATCTTCGCCCAGTACGGCGTGCCGTAGAGCGAGATGGCCTCGTCGGGGGTGCCGAGCGGATCGCAGGGGTCCACCTCCAGGTCCCAGGCGATGCGTTTCTGGGCGTCCCACTGCTTGTCCTTGCCCTTCTGGTAGAGGGCGAGGAGACGTTCGCGTCCTTCGTCGTACTCCCAGCTGAACCGTGCCGCGCCGGTCGCGGGCACCTGCCAGAGGGGAGCTCCGGGGTCCATGGCGTACAGGTCGTAGGTCGGCATGTCTCGCAGGCTCACATGTGTCGGTCGGAGGGTCAACAAGTTGCGCGGAAGGGATTGACGAGCTTGCTGACAAGCAGTCTCATAAGACGTGACCGGCGGTAACCCCAATGACTTTCGGTACGACGAGGTACGACGAGGTGGGCACAGCCATGACGACCGTGACGACGGAGGACAACGCAGCCGAGGTGCTGCGCGACGCGCTCGGCCTGCTCAAGGACCGGGAGCAGGTGGCCGAGCGGCTGCTCGAATCCTCCGCGAAGCACTCCTTCGACCCGGACAAGGAGCTGGACTGGGACGCGCCCTTCGAGGAGGGCAAGTGGTTCTGGCCGCCGGAGCTGGTGTCGCTCTACGACACCCCCCTGTGGAAGCGGATGAGCGAGGAGCAGCGGATCCTGCTCTCCCAGCACGAGGCCGCGGCGCTGGCCTCGCTGGGGATCTGGTTCGAGATCATCCTGATGCAGCTGCTGGTGCGGCACATCTACGACAAGGCGGCGACGAGCGCGCACGTGCGCTACGCGCTGACCGAGATAGAGGACGAGTGCCGGCACTCGAAGATGTTCGCGCGCCTGATCAGCCGGGGCGGGACGCCGCACTACCCGGTGAGCCGGGCGCACCAGAACCTGGGCCGCTTCTTCAAGACGGTGTCCACGACGCCCGGTTCGTTCACGGCCACGCTGCTGGGCGAGGAGGTGCTCGACTGGATGCAGCGGCTGACGTTCCCGGACGAGCGGGTGCAGACCCTGGTCCGGGGCGTCACCCGGATCCACGTGGTGGAGGAGGCACGGCACGTCCGGTACGCGCGTGAGGAACTGCGCCGCCAGATGATGACCGCGCCCCGCTGGTCGCAGGAGTTCACCCGGATCACCTCCGGTGAGTTCGCCCGCGTCTTCTCGGTCGCCTTCGTCAACCCCGACGTCTACACGAACATCGGCCTCGACAAGCGGGAGGCGCTGGCCCAGGTGAAGGCGAGCGGCCACCGCCGCGAGGTCATGCAGACCGGCTCCAAGCGTCTGACGGACTTCCTGGACGACATCGGCGTACTCCGAGGCGCGGGCCGCCGCCTGTGGAAGTCGTCGGGCCTGCTGGCCTGACGCCTTCCAGGACGTCCCCGGTGGAAGGCAGGGGCGCAGCCCCGCCTTCCAGGGGCGCGGGGAACTGCGCGACCGGCCCCCGCCGGTCCCGCACCCTCCCCACCCCGCCGACCGGTACCCGACACCCCCGTCCCCGTCCCCGGCGGGCTACGCTGCGGGACATGACCCCGCAGGCCCCCACCCGCGCGTACCGCCGCCTCAGCGTCGAGGAGCGGCGCAGTCAGCTCCTCGACGCCGCGCTGTCCCTGTTCGCGGTCCGGGCCCCGGAGGACGTGTCCCTGGACGAGGTCGCCGAGGCGGCCGGCGTCTCCCGCCCCCTGGTGTACCGCTACTTCCCCGGCGGCAAGCAGCAGCTGTACGAGGCGGCCCTGCGCTCGGCCGCGGAGGAGCTGGAGCTCTGCTTCGCCGAGCCGCCGGACGGCCCCCTCACCCGCCGCCTCGCCAACGCCCTGGACCGCTACCTCGCCTTCGTGGACCAGCACGACGCCGGTTTCAGCGCGCTCCTGCAGGGCGGCAGCGTGGTCGAGACGTCGCGGACCACGGCCATCGTGGACGGTGTGCGGCGGGCCGCCGCCCAGCACATCCTCAGCCACCTGGGCACGGAGGAGCCGGGCAACCGGCTGCGGCTGACCGTCCGGATGTGGATCACGGCCGTCGAGGCGGCCTCGCTGATCTGGCTGGACGAGGAGAAGGAACCGCCGCTGGACGAGCTGCGCGACTGGCTCGTCGAGCAGTTCGTGGCGTGCCTCGTGGCGACGGCCGCCCGCGACGGGCAGACCGCGGCGGTCGTACGGGCCGCGCTGACGCTGGAGTCCGCGGACGGGCCGATGGGCTCCCTGGCCCGCCGGGTGCTGCCCGTGGTGAGCGACGCGGCACACCTGCTGTGACACTGGCTCCGTGAAGAGCGAAGAGACCCCCTTCGAGGGCGGCCCCCTGGACGGCCGCGTGCTGCCGGTCCTGCTCGGCCCGACCGGGCATCCCCCGAAGGTGTACCGGGTCCCGGTGCCGGACGGGGCGGGCGGCCCGCCCACGGTCCTGGTCTACCGCCGTGTGCAGGCGGGCGTGAGCAAACGGATCGGCCTGCACCAGGGGTGGAAGTACGCGTACGACCCCACCGGCCGGGCGGGCGGGATCAGGTGGCCGTGGTCGAAACCGGACCCCGCGCCGGGCCCGGTTCCAGACGCCACGCCGGACGGCAAGCCGGAGGACACCCACGGGTGACACGGTTGGGCCGGACCGCCCACGGCCGGCGCGCGCGGTGCGCGCGGGCGTCCGATGCTCACGGTGCGGAGGAGCGGAAGGGCCGCCCCGCACCGGAGGTGATGACGTGTCAGGAAGGCTTCCGCGCCTGGTCCGTACGGCGGCGATCGCGGCCGGCGCGGTCCTCGCGCCCGTATGTGTACCGGTACCCGTGACGGCGGCGGCCGCGGCGCCCGGACCGGGCGAGCGCTCCGCGGCCGAGCTGCTGACGGACCTTCAGCGGCTGTACCGGGAGGCGGAGGCGGCCACCGAGACGTACAACGCGACCGAGGAGAAGCTGAGGAGACAGCGGGCCCAGGTCGCGAAGCTCAACGACCGGCTGGCGAAGGCCCGGCTCTCCCTGCACGACAGCCGCGGCGCCGCGGGACGCCTCGCCCGGCAGCAGTACCAGGGCACGAGCGAGATCGGCCCGTACGTGCGGCTGCTGTTCGCCCGTGACCCGCAGCACGCCCTCGACCAGGGGCAGGTGCTCCGGCAGGTCGCGCTGGAGCGGGCCGGCACGGTGGAGCGGCTGACGGGCGGCGAGCGGCGGGCCGGCGAACTGGCCCGCCGGGCCCGCACCGCGCTCGACGGGCAGCTCACCCTCGCCGAACGGCAGAAGAAGGACCGCGACCGCGTACGGGAGCGGCTGGGCGACGTCGAGGAGCTGCTCGCCTCGCTGACCGGGGAGCAGCTCTCGCAGCTGGCCGAGCTGGAGGAGGCCGGGGCCGCCGAGGCGCAGGACGAGCTGGTGGCGTCGGGCGCGCTCGGCGGCACGGGCCGGCCCACGCGGGAGGGCGCGCGGGCCCTGCGCCACGCCGTGGACCAGATCGGCAAGCCGTACGAGTGGGGCGCCGAGGGCCCGGACGCGTACGACTGCTCGGGGCTCACGTCGCAGGCGTGGAAGAGCGCGGGCCGCCCCGTCCCGCGTACCAGCCAGGAGCAGTGGGCCCAACTCCCCCACGTCCCGCTGTCCGACCTGCGCCCCGGCGACCTGGTGGTCTACTTCCCGGAGGCGACCCACGTGGCGCTGTACCTGGGCGAGGGGCTGGTGGTCCAGGCCCCCCGTCCGGGCGCGAGGATCAAGGTCTCCCCGCTCGCGGCCAACCCGGTCCTGGGCGCGGTCCGCCCGGACCCGGCCGGGAAGCCCCTGCGGCGGTACACACCGCCGAGGCTCCCGGAGGGCGCGCGGACCGGCTCGGACGAGGGCCACGACACCCCGTAGAGCCTGAAGGGTGCGCCCTCGAAGGGGCGCGGGGAACTGTGCGATCCGGGGGCACCTCCCGGCCGGGGGCCGGGGGACCACGACGGCGCCGCACGGACGACGCCCCCTCAGCCACCCGCCACGGACGCGAGGTACGCGCCCGTCTTCTGCGGCTCGTAGAAGAAGTTCTCGAAGTCCGACGGATCGTCGAACCCGTTGGCGAAGCGGTCCGCGACGGGCTGCAACTGCCCCGCGGCGCCGATGAGGTTCAGGACGTGCTCCGGCGGCGGGCCGAGCATCGCGTTCGTCCACTTGGTGACGTGCTGGGCGGTGTCCCAGTAGCGCTCGAAGGTGCCGCGCATCCACGCCTCGTCGAACTCCCTCTCCCCGTGGCCGAGGATCGAGTCGAGGTACGAGGCGGCGCACTTGGCAGCCGAGTTGGAGCCCTGGCCGGTGATCGGGTCGTTCGCCACGACCACGTCGGCGACGCCCAGGACCAGCCCGCCGCCGGGCAGCCGGCCGACCGGGTTGCGGACGGTCGGCGCGTAGCGTCCGGCCAGCGTGCCGCCCGCGTCGGTGAGTTCGACCTTGGTGGCCCTGGCGTACTCCCACGGCGTGAACCGCTCCATGAGTTCCAGGGTCAGGGAGAGGTGCTCGGCCGGGTCCTTCACACCCTGGAAGACGTCCAGCGGACCGCCGGGTATGCCCTCCCAGAAGAGGATGTCCGCCCGGCCGGAGAGCGTGAACGTCGGCATGACGAAGAGCTCGCCGACGCCCGGGACGAGGTTGCAGCGCACCGCGTCGAACTCCGGGTGCTCGGGCCGCGGGCCCAGACCGTGCACGTACGCGACGGCCAGCGCGCGCTGCGGCTGTGCGTACGGGGAGCGCGAGGCGTCGCGGCCGAACATCGACACCAGTTCGCCCTTGCCCGCCGAGACGAGGACCAGGTCGTACGTACGGGCGAAGTAGTCGAGGTCGGAGACCGCGACGCCGTGGATGACGAGCTGGCCGCCCCGCTGGGCGAACGTCTCCATCCAGCCGGCCATCTTCACCCGCTGGTCGACCGACTGCGCGTACCCGTCGAGCCTGCCCACCCAGTCGATGGCGCGCTGCGCGGGGCCCGGGTCGAAGGAGCCGGGGGCCGCGACCGAGACACCGAGTCCTTCGATCCTGGGGGCCTGGGACTCCCAGAAGTTCAGCTGGAGGTCGCGCTCGTGCTGCAGTGCCGTGGCGAACATGCACTGGGTGGACATGACGCGGCCGGTACGGATCTCGTCCGCCGTCCGGTTGGACATCAGGGTGACCTCGTACCCGTTGGACTGCAGTCCGAGGGCGAGCTGGAGCCCGGACTGGCCGGCTCCGACGACGAGTATCTTCCGCATGCTGGTCCTCACTGTGCGTGCATCCTGCTTCGGGGCCGGCGCCGAACGGGTCGGGCTGTCGAGCTATTCGGGGCTGACGTCGAGTGCGTGGCCCACCAGCGCCAGCAGGCTCTCGACGACCGAGATCCTGCGGCGCGCGTCCATGATCATGACGGGTATGTGGCGGGGGATCGTGAGCGCCTCCCGCACGTCGTCCGGATCGAACCGCTCGCTGCCGTCGAAGTGGTTGACGGCGACGACGTACGGCAGTCCGCAGCTCTCGAAGTAGTCGAGCGCCGGCCAGCAGTCCTTCAGGCGCCGGGTGTCGGCGAGGACCACGGCGCCTATCGCCCCGCGCACCAGGTCGTCCCACATGAACCAGAACCGCTGCTGCCCGGGCGTACCGAACAGGTACAGCACCAGGTCGTCGTCGAGCGTGATGCGGCCGAAGTCCATGGCCACGGTGGTGGTGGTCTTCTCCGGGGTCGAGCTGAGGTCGTCGGTGCCCTCGCTCGCCCGTGTCATCAGCGCCTCCGTCTGGAGGGGCGTGATCTCGGAGACGGCGGTGACGAGGGTGGTCTTGCCCACCCCGAAGCCACCCGCCACCACGATCTTCGTGGCGATCGGCGCGCGGGTCCGATCCTTCTGCCAGGCTTTCAACTCCTCGTCGGGCTCCACCACTTCGGGCAGGCCGGACGATCGGGAGACATCCGAGACGCGGGAGACGTCAGAGACGACGGAGTCCACTCAGCACCCTTTCCAGCAGAGCACGGTCCGGCTGTCCCGGACCGTGACCTGTTCCGTACACACGGATCTTGCCCTGGTCCGCCAGGTCGCTGAGGAGCACCCGGACCACACCGAGCGGCATCTTCAGAAGGGCCGCGACCTCGGCCACCGTACGCATCCGGCGGCAGAGCTCGACGATGGCCCTCAGCTCCGGCATCACCCGGGTGGAGAGTGAACCATTCTCCAGTTCCCGGCGCTCCTCCGGGGCCTCCAGTGCCGCCACGAAGGTCTCGACGAGCAGCACGTGCCCGAAGCGCGTACGGCCGCCGGTGAGCGAGTAGGGGCGTACGCGGGCGGGTTTGCTGTCGCCGCCGCGGACCGGGAGTTTGGCCGTGCCGGGAGTGCCGCCCACGTCGCTCACTTCGCCGTCTCCATCGTCGTGGCCTCGAGCGACTGGCGCAGCTCGCTGCGGAGTTCGGGAGTCAGCACGTGTCCGGCACGGCCCACGAAGAGCGCCATGTGGTACGCCACGACGCTCATGTCGCAGTCCGGGGAGCCGTGCACGCCGAGCAGCGAGCCGTCGCTGATCGACATGACGAAGAGCCCGCCCTCCTCCATCGCGACCATCGTCTGCTTGACGGTGCCGCCCTCCATCAGCTTGGCGGCGCCGATGGCGAGGCTGCCGATGCCGGAGACGATGGTGGCCAGGTCCGCCGCGGACCCGCGGGGACCCGCGGGTCTCCCGTCGTCCTGCCGCGCCTGCGCGTTCCTTCCGGGGTCGGAGGAGAGCAGCAGCAGGCCGTCGGAGGAGACCACCGCGACCGACAGGAGGCCCGGCACCTCCTCGACGAGGTTCGTCAGCAGCCAGTGCAGGTTACGGGCCTCATGGCTCAGTCCGAAGGTACTGGACGCGGTCAACTGGTTGCCTCCTCGACTGTGTCCCCCTTGGTTTCTACGGCATGCGCGGCGGGTGTCTCCAGCTCCGACGTCTGTTCGGTGATCTCCGCTTCGACGTCGCGGCGACCCTCGCTGGCCCCCCGGTGGAATCCGCCGAGGCGGCGTCGCAGTGCCTCGGCGTCGACGGACGTCGTGCGCGGGCCGGCGGCCGGCGCGGGTGCGGAGATCCTCGGGGTCCGCTTGGGCAGCCCCTTGTCGGTGACCCGCTCCACCGGCTCCTGCGCGTCCGCGGTCGCGGTCGCGTCTGCGTCCTGCGGCCCGTCCGGAACGCGCTCGTGCGTGTCGGGACCGATGGCGTACGGGTCGGAGGCCGCCTGGGCGGGGATCCGTACCGCCGGGGTGTCCGACGCCGGCGCGGTGCCCGGTCCGCCGGGGCCGGCCGCGGTTCCGGTACCGCTCACGGTCGGTCCGGCGCCCGGTCCGGCGGATTCGGCGGATTCGGCGGGCTCGTCCGCCGGGGGCACCGGGGCCATGAGCACCATGGTGGTCTCGGGACCGGCGGGCGCCTCGGCGGCGGACTCCGAGGGCTCGGCGAGCTCGGCGGCGGTGGCGAGCTCGGCGGCCGGCGCCTCGGCGCGTGCCCCGTCCGGCTCTCCGACCGCGGCGGGCGTACCGGTCACGCCGGTCCCGTCGGACTCGCCCGTCCCGTCGGCCCCATCCGTTTCATCCGCCCCGTCCGCCCCGTCGGCCTCCCGCAGGGTGTCCTCCGCCGCCTCGATCAGGGGATCGCGGCCCTGGCGGCCGTACAGGACGTTGGAGTTGACCTCGGCGTCCGCCCCGGGAAGGGACATCGCGGCGGCGCCCCCGGCCGTACGGGCGGTGGTCTCCGAGGGGACGGCCACGGCGGGCGCGGCGGCGAGCAGGCCCTTGGGCAGGACCACGACGGCCGTGACACCGCCCTGCTTCTGCTCGCGCAACTGCACCCGTACGCCGTGCCGGTGGGCGAGCCGGGCCACCACGTACAGGCCGAGTCCGAGGCCCTCGCCGCTCTCCTCGTCGTACGTGTCCTCCGGGTCGAAGGACGCCAGGCGGCCGTTGAGCCGCTCGAGCCGCTCGCTGGTCATGCCGATGCCCTCGTCCTGGACGGAGAGCATCACCTCGCCGCTCTCCAGGAGCCAGCCCGAGACCTCCACGGGGATGTCGGGCGGCGAGAACGACGAGGCGTTCTCGAGGAGTTCGGCCACCAGGTGGCTGATGTCGTCCGCCGCGAACCCGGCGAGGTGCGCGTGCGGCGGCAGGGCGGAGATGCGCACGCGCTCGTACCGCTCGACCTCGCTGACGGCCGCGCGGACGACGTCGACCAGCGGGACGGGCCCGGGGTGCTGGTGGCCGTGTTCGGCGCCCGCGAGGACCAGCAGGTTCTCGCTGTGGCGGCGCATGACGGTGGCGAAGTGGTCGAGCCGGAACAGGGTCGCGAGGCGCTCGGGGTCCTGCTCGCGCTGCTCCAGGCCCTCGATGACGCCGAGCTGGCGCTCGACCAGGCCCAGGGTGCGCAGGGCGAGGCTGACGAAGGTGCCGTGGATGCTCTGCCGGACCTGCGCCAGGTTCGTCGTGGCCTCGGCGAGCTCGGTACGGAACCGGTCGCGCTCGTCGGCCATCTTCTGGCGCTGGGCGATGAGGTGCTTGCGGTCGCCCTCCAGGGTGGCGAACCGCTCGTTCAGCGCGACGGCGTGCGCGTGGAGCGCGTTGACGGAGTTCACGACCTGGGCGAACTCGTCCTTGCGGCCGGTGAACCTGACCGGCTCCCCGGTGCCGGGGTCGGCGGCGAGGCGCGCGGAGCCGCGGCGCAGGACGGACAGCGGGCGCGTGAGCGACCGGGCCATCCCCGTGGCGACACCGACGGCGAGCAGCATCAGCGCGCCGAGGACCGCGATCCGGATCTCCAGTGCGGTGACGTCGTCGTCGCGCAGCGCGGCCAGGTCCTTGGCGCGCTGCGTGTTGAGGGATGCCTCGACGCCGCGCATCGACTCGACCCGGGCGGAGAGCGCCGCGTCCAGCTTCTTGGTGCTGGTGGCCAGTTCGGAGTCGGAGAGCGTCGGCCGGTCGGCCAGGTTCGCCAGGTACTTCTCGGCGGCCGTGACGTCGGGCCCGTTGACCGTGGAGTCGTACGAGGCGCGGTCGGCCTTCGGTGCCGTGCCGGCGAAGTCGGCGAGGGCCGCCTGCTCGCGGACGTTGGCCTGCTGGGCCGCGGCGGTGAGCGCGTCGCGTTCCTTGGTCTGGGCGGCCGACGACGTGGTCGTGGTCGTGGGCAGACCCGTGACCGGGTCGGTGGTGGTCTGCGTGCTGGTGGGCACGCTCAGCGCCGCGAGGAGCAGGCCGCGGGCCGAGGCGGCCTGCTGGACGGCGGTGTCGAGGTCGGCGAGGGCGTGCGCGCCGGAGCCCGCGCGGGGCGGGAGGTCCTCGGCCAGGTCCTCGGCGAGCCGGTGGAGCTCGGTGAGGACGGCCGAATACGCCCGGTGCGCTTCGAGGGCACCGCTCTCGCCGGTGAGCGCCGCCCTGCGGACGGCGGCGATGCCGTCGAGCGTCTCCACGAAGGACTCGGGGGCCTCCGCCTCGACGGCTTCCACGCGCAGCTCGTCCACCTGGCGGTCCACGCGGGCGCTGCGGCGCTCGGAGGGGCCCTGGCCCTTGGGCCGGCCGGCCGCGAGGTAGGAGGTGACCTCGTCGCGTTCGTCGGCCAGCGAGTGGGCGAGGGCCAGGGCGTCCCGGGTCCGCCCGGCCGACGTCACCAGGTTCTGGGAGTCGTTCAGCTCCCCGGAGGCGGCGATCACGGACGGAGCGCCCGCCCCCGCGATCGCGGCCGCCACCACGGCGACGGCGACGATCAGTCGATTGCGTACGTGTGTGGGACGACCGCGTCCAGCGGGGTCCGGGGTGTTCTGCGGTGCCGGTGTGTTCGTGGTGTGCCCGGAGGCTTCACCCAAGGCCGACTGCCTGCCCTTGCGCCGAGGCCGCGTTTTCTGCACCGGTGCTCGCATTCTTGACTCGTGTCCCCATGGGCCCGGGTGACGAACCGTCAACTCGCTGGTCGTCCCGGTACGGCTCCCGACCTTCCCAGTGCCGGTGGGCAGTGGTCGCGCATCGCCTGACCCGCCACACGAAGGAGTGAACATCGCCGACGAGCGGCCGGGCAAGTTCCGGCGGCGCACGCGACACCCTTGCACGGCAGGCCGGTTGGACGTCCACCGGGACCGGTGGCAAGATTCGCCGCCACGTTCCACCAGAGCCGGTAATACGCCGCAAAACAGGCGCCTGACCTGCTGGTCCCGGTCAATTCGAGGCCGGCCGCCGACCCTTGGCGAAGCGTGTGAAGGGCTCGTGCAGACTGACCGGATGCGCTCGGAACTGATCTCGGTACCCGGTGACCCCGCCCGCCCCGACGAGGACTACGCGTCCGTAGGACTTCCGGCTTCCGGGCAAGGCGGTTCGATCGTCGTCCTGGACGGTGTGACGCCGCCCGCGAGCGACCCCGACTGCCTCCATTCCGTCCCGTGGTTCACCGCCAGACTCGGTGGCGCACTGGGGGAACTGTCCGTTTCACGGCGGGATCTGACGCTGGCCGAGATCCTGTCCCGCGCCATCACGCGTACCGCCGACGCGCACCGGACAACTTGTGACCTTTCTCACCCGCGTACCCCGCAGGCGACCGTGGTGCTGGCCCGCTGGTCACCGGAGTCCGTCGAGTACCTGGTCCTCTCCGACTCGGTGCTCCTCGTCGGGTCCCCCTCCGGCGCGGTGACCGCCGTCCTCGACGACCGCCTCGCCCGCGTCCCACGCGCCCTGCTGACCTCGCACGCCGTGGTCGACTCGACCCTGCGCAACAAGGAGGACGGCTTCTTCACGGCCGCGGCGGACCCCGCGGTCGCGGCCCTCGCCGTCACGGGCAGCCTTCCCCGCTCCGAGGTCCACACCCTGACCGCCCTCACGGACGGCGCGGCCCGCTGGGTGGAGAAGTTCGACGAGGGCACCTGGACGGACCTGGCCGCCCTGGTCCGCAAGGAGGGCGCCGAGTCCCTGATCACCCGGGTACGCGCGCTGGAACGGGCGGACACGGACAGGAAGCTCCTGGGCACCTCGAAGACCCACGACGACGCCACGGTCGTACACGTGGAACTGTGAACGACACGAGGGCGCCCTCTTCAGGGACACGGGCCACCACGCGCCCGGTACACGCCCCGCCCTTCCAGGGGCGCGGGGAACTGCGCGACCGGCCACGACGGACCGGCACCCGACCACCACGCCCCTCCACTCCCACTCCCTCCCCTCCCCGGAGGACCTAGCCCTCCACCCCGCGGTTCAACCGCTGGAGCAGCCGCGCGAGCTCCGCCACTTCCTCCCGGTCCCAGTTGGCGAGCTCACTCACGTACCGCGCCCGCCGGGCGTCCCGCACGGTCCGGAACCGCTCCCGCCCCACGTCGGTGAGGTGCACCAGCCAGGCCCGCCCGTCCGCGGGGTCCGGCTCCCGGGCGACCAGCCCGATCTCCTCCAGCGCCCGCAGCTGCCGCGACATCGTGGCCTTGCCGACCCCGATGTACCCGGCCAGCTCGGTGGCCCGCTGCCGCCCCCGCTCCTCCAGCCGCACGAGGAGCCCGTACGCGGAGGACTCCAGGTCGGGATGGACCTCACGGACCATCTCGCCGGAGGACGCCCGGGCCCGCCGCAGGAGCACGGTCAACTCCCGTTCGAGCGCCAGGAACTCCTGGTCCACGCCACCGTCCGGGCCGCCGGATTCCGTCCGGTGCCCCTCGCCGTTACCGCCCTCGTGCACGTCAGCACCCATGACCCGGTTTCCCGATCCTGAAAGTTTCCGCCAAAGACCGCCATTGCCGCAGCTCGGCCAGTATTTCGCAGGAACAGACCAGCGGCAGCCTCCGGACTCTCTTTCCGCCGTCCGCCCCGGTACGTAGCTCCTCCACCGAGCACTCTCATGACATGCTCACGCCAATCCCACCGGACTCCACCACCAGGCCCCACCGGGCCCCACCGCCTTTTCGGAGGCACGCACATGTCCGTGCACAGATCCGGAACGGCTGCGGGCGGCCGACGTCCTGCCCCGCGGCGCCCACCACTTCGCGACCCCCGACACCACGGGCGGCGCCGGCCGACGGCTGACGTTCTCGCGCCCCGTGTACGCGGAAGGCCCGGGCCCCTCACGAAGAGGGGTCCGGGCCCTACCCGACCGGTGGCGTCCGTCACTGCGCCACCGGAGCTTCGGCCGTGCGGCTCACGCCGCCACCGGGACCTCCGTCGCCGCGCCACTGGTCGCCGGCGCGAGCGCCAGTTCCAGGACCTGGCGGACGTCCGTCACCGCGTGGACGTCGAGCTTCTCCAGGACCTCGGCCGGGACGTCGTCCAGGTCGGCCTCGTTGCGCTTGGGGATGATCACCGTGGTGACACCCGCCCGGTGCGCGGCGAGCAGCTTCTGCTTGACGCCCCCGATCGGCAGCACCCGGCCGGTGAGCGAGACCTCACCGGTCATGGCCACGTCCGTGCGGACCAGGCGGCCCGACAGGAGTGAGGCCAGTGCCGTCGTCATCGTGACACCCGCGCTCGGACCGTCCTTCGGCACCGCGCCCGCCGGGAAGTGGATGTGCACACCCCGGTCCTTCAGGTCGGCGACCGGCAGTTCCAGCTCGGCGCCGTGGGAGCGCAGGAAGGAGAGCGCGATCTGCGCCGACTCCTTCATCACGTCACCCAGCTGACCGGTGAGGGTCAGGCCCGCCGCGCCCGTCTCCGGGTCGGCCAGGGACGCCTCGACGAACAGGACGTCACCGCCCGCGCCGGTGACCGCGAGGCCCGTCGCCACCCCGGGCACCGCCGTGCGGCGCTCGGCCGGGTCCTGGGCGGACTCGGGCACGTGGTGCGGCCTGCCGATCAGCGCGCGCAGGTCGTCCGCGCCGACCGTGAACGGCAGCTCCCGCTCACCGAGTTCGTGCTGCGCCGCGACCTTGCGGAGCAGCCGTGCGACGGACCGCTCCAGATTGCGTACGCCCGCCTCACGGGTGTACTCGCCGGCCAGTTTGCGCAGCGCGCTCTCGTCGAGGGTGACCTCGGCCTGCTCCAGACCGGCCCGCTCCAGCTGGCGCGGGAGCAGGTGGTCGCGCGCGATGACGACCTTCTCGTCCTCGGTGTAGCCGTCGAGCCGCACCAGTTCCATGCGGTCGAGCAGCGCCTCCGGGATGGCCTCCAGCACGTTGGCGGTGGTGAGGAAGACGACGTCGCTCAGGTCGAGCTCGACCTCCAGGTAGTGGTCCCGGAAGGTGTGGTTCTGGGCCGGGTCGAGAACTTCGAGGAGGGCGGCGGCCGGGTCGCCCCGGAAGTCGGAGCCCACCTTGTCGATCTCGTCGAGCAGGACCACCGGGTTCATGGACCCGGCCTCCTTGATGGCGCGCACGATCCGGCCGGGCAGCGCGCCGACGTACGTACGCCGGTGGCCGCGGATCTCCGCCTCGTCCCGTACGCCGCCGAGGGCGACGCGGACGAACTTGCGGCCCATGGCGTGCGCGACGGACTCGCCGAGAGAGGTCTTGCCGACGCCGGGCGGCCCGACGAGCGCGAGCACGGCGCCGCCGCGACGCCCGCCCACGACCCCCAGCCCGCGGTCGTTGCGGCGCTTGCGGACCGCCAGGTACTCGGTGATCCGCTCCTTCACGTCGTCCAGGCCGGCGTGCTCGGCGTCGAGGACCGCTCGGGCGGCCCGGATGTCGTACCCGGCGGCGCTGTCGTCGGTGCGCTCGTTCCACGGCAGTTCGAGCACGGTGTCGAGCCAGGTGCGGATCCAGGAGCCCTCGGGCGACTGGTCGCTGGAGCGCTCCAGCTTCTCGACCTCCTTGAGCGCGGCCTCGCGGACCTTCTCGGGGAGGTCGGCGGCCTCGACGCGGGCCCGGTAGTCGTCGGACTCCTCGCCCTCGGCCTCGCCGTTCAGCTCGCGCAGCTCCTTGCGCACGGCCTCCAGCTGCCGCCGCAGCAGGAACTCCCGCTGCTGCTTGTCCACACCTTCCTGTACGTCCTTGGCGATGGACTCGGCCACGTCCTGCTCGGCGAGGTGCTCGCGCAGGTGCTCGGTGGCGAGCTTCAGCCGGGCCACCGGGTCGGTGGTCTCCAGCAGCTCGACCTTCTGGGCGGTCGTCAGGAACGGCGAGTAGCCGCTGTTGTCGGCGAGGGCGGCCACGTCGTCGATCTGCTGGACGCGGTCCACGACCTGCCAGGCGGCACGCTTCTTCAGCCAGTTGGTGGCCAGCGCCTTGTACTCCTTGACCAGCTCGGTCACGGAGCCGGGCAGCGGGTCCGGCACGGTCTCCTCGACCTGGACGCCCTCCACCCACAGGGCGGCGCCGGGACCGGTCGTACCGGCTCCCACCCGCACCCGGGCGCGGCCGCGGATCAGGGCGCCGGGGTCGCCGTCGGCGAGGCGCCCCACCTGCTCGACCGTGCCGAGCACGCCCGTGTTCGCGTACGTGCCGTCGATCCGCGGAACAAGCAGCACCTTCGGCTTGCTGGCACCGGTGGAACGGGCGGCGGCCTGCGCGGCCTCGACCGCGGCGCGCACATCGGCGTCGTTCAGGTCCAGGGGCACCACCATGCCGGGCAGCACGACCTCGTCGTCGAGCGGCAGCACGGGCAGAGTGAGCGGTTCGGACGTCAAAGCCATGATTACCCCTTCGGCATTCAAGTTGAGCTATGCCGACTCAATGCACGTGAGCCCGTGAATGTTCCCCGAACGCTGTTCGCTGTGAGCGATCGCTCCTGCCGCGGCGCGCCGTCCGGCCCGGCGAAAACCGGCTGCCCGGCCCGGGCGGACTTGCCAGGATGGCCCCATGACCACCTCGTACGCCGCGCCCCATGACAGTCCCGTAGTCATCGACCGCCGCGAGGGACCGTACGGAGAGATCGTGCTGCGGCGGCACGGCGCGCTGCTGCAGATCATCGCCAACGGGTGCTTCCTCATGGACACCTCCGACGGCCGCTCGGAGCGGCTGCTGGTCGACGCCGCGCTCGGCGCGCTGGACGGGCGCACCGCGCCGGACGTACTGATCGGCGGTCTCGGCGTCGGCTTCTCCCTCGCCCACGCGGCGGCCGAGCCCCGCTGGGGCCGCATCGCCGTGGTCGAGCGGGAACGGGCGGTCATCGACTGGCACCGCTCGGGGCCCCTCGCCGAGTTGTCGGCAAACGCGCTCGCGGACCCGCGCACCGAGATCATCGAGGCGGATCTCGTCACACACGTCAATGAGACATCCGACACGTACGACGTACTGTGCCTCGACATCGACAACGGACCCGAGTGGACCGTCACGGAGGGCAACGAAAGCCTCTACTCCGGTGGCGGACTCGCCGCGTGCGCGCGGGTGTTGAAGCCCGGCGGGATACTCGCCGTCTGGTCGGCCAGACCTTCGCCTGATTTTGCAAGTACCTTGCAGAATGCCGGGTTCCGGCAGGTGCGTACCGAAGAGATCCCGGTTGCCCGAGGCGTTCCGGACGTGGTGCATCTCGCGGTAAGACCTGGATAGCCGAGCGGCGGTCACTGCCCGTACCCTGCTGCTCTGACGCCGATCATTCAAGCGTCAAGCGCAGTCATGGAATCACCCCACTGGTTCCGGAAAGCACACGTAGGGGCGGGCGATGGAGCAGACACACACCTCGCACAACGGCACGGCGGCCACGCCGGGCGCTCAACGCCGGGTGCTGGTGGTCGAGGACGATCCGACGATCGTCGACGCCATCGCCGCCCGGCTGCGCGCCGAAGGGTTCCTCGTGCAAACAGCGAGTGACGGACCGGCCGCCGTGGACACGGCCGAGGCATGGCAGCCCGACCTGTTGATCCTCGACATCATGCTGCCGGGTTTCGACGGCCTGGAGGTCTGCCGGCGCGTCCAGGCGGCCCGCCCGGTGCCGGTCATGATGCTCACCGCGCGCGACGACGAGACGGACATGCTGGTCGGGCTCGGCGTGGGCGCCGACGACTACATGACGAAACCGTTCTCCATGCGTGAGCTGGCCGCGCGTGTGCACGTTCTGTTGCGGCGGGTGGAGCGGGCCGCGCTGGCCGCGTCCACGCCCCGTTCCGGCATCCTGCGCCTCGGTGAGCTGGAGATCGACCACGCACAGCGCCGGGTGCGGGTGCGTTCCGAGGACGTGCACCTGACGCCGACCGAGTTCGACCTGCTGGTCTGCCTGGCCAACACCCCGCGCGCGGTGCTCTCCCGCGAGCAGTTGCTGGCCGAGGTGTGGGACTGGGCGGACGCGTCCGGCACCCGGACCGTGGACAGCCACATCAAGGCCCTGCGCCGGAAGATCGGCGCCGAACGGATCCGTACGGTGCACGGCGTGGGCTACGCGCTGGAGACCCCGACGCCCTAAAGTCGGGCACCCTGACCGAGGGGACTGGTGTGATGAGGGGTCGCGGCGTACTGCGCGGGCGCGTCAAGGCGGGCGCGGGGCCGGTGACCGGCCCGGCCGACGGTGCGGGATTCCCCGGCGCGGAGTCCTCTGGCACCGGATCCCCCGGCACGGGTCCGGCCCAGGTCACCGGTACGGCGGCCCCCGGCACGCCGCCGGGCACGGTCTCCGGTTCCGGTTCCTGGGGGGACGTACGGCCCTTCTCCATCAAGACGAAACTCGGCACGCTGGTCGTCGTCTCGGTCTTCATCACCACGGGCCTGCTGATGATCGCGGTGCGCACCGAGACCGAGCTGCGCTTCATCACGGTCTTCTCGATGATCGCCACCCTGCTGATCACCCAGTTCGTGGCGCACTCGATCACCGCCCCGCTGGACGAGATGAGCACCGTCGCGCGGGGCATCTCGCACGGCGACTACACGCGCCGGGTCAGGGGCGCCGACCGCCGGGACGAGCTGGGCGACCTGGCCCAGACGATCAACCGCATGGCCGACGACCTGGAGGCCCAGGAGCGCCAGCGCAAGGAGCTCGTGGCGAACGTCTCGCACGAGCTGCGCACCCCCATCGCGGGCCTGCGCGCGGTCCTGGAGAACGTGGTGGACGGGGTGTCCGCCGCCGACCCCGAGACGATGCGCACGGCCCTGAAGCAGACCGAGCGGCTGGGGCGCCTGGTGGAGACGCTGCTCGACCTCTCCCGCCTGGACAGCGGCGTCGTACCGCTGCGCAAGCGGCGCTTCGAGGTGTGGCCGTACCTGTCCGGCGTACTGAAGGAGGCCAACATGGTGGCCTCCGCGCGCGCGGGCATCGCCTCCGGTTCCGGCAGCCACACGCGCACCGACGTCCACCTGCACCTCGACGTGTCCCCGCCGGAGCTGACCGCGCACGTGGACCCGGAACGGATCCACCAGGTCGTCGCCAACCTCATCGACAACGCGGTCAAACACAGCCCGCCGCACGGCCGGGTCACGGTGCGGGCCCGGCGCGGCGACGGCCCCGAGTCCCTGGACCTGGAGGTCCTGGACGAGGGCCCCGGCATCCCGCGCTCGGAGTGGCACCGGGTCTTCGAGCGGTTCAACCGCGGCGGGGTCGTCGCGCCGCACGGCCCGGGCAGCGACGGCGGTACGGGCCTCGGGCTCGCGATCGCCCGCTGGGCGGTGGATCTGCACGGTGGCCGGATCGGCGTGGCCGAATCCGAGCGGGGCTGCCGGATCCAGGTCACCCTTCCGGGAGTGCCCTCGCCGGACAGGTTGACGTAGGGTTCGAAGCGAGAGCCCAAGATCCACGTGATCGGGCAGCAGGACACGTGTCATCGCGCGTTCCTCGCACGGAAACCGGCCGTTCGCGGTCGTGATCCCGGGCCGGCGCGTCCGTTCGGTATCGGAACCCCGCTTGTTTCCCGCCATTTCCACCCCCGAAACACGCGATTCGATGTGACTTACGCGACGATGACCATGCCCGGCCTGACCTAGGCGGTCCGGGGGGCGTAGCCTTTATTCCCGCTGTCCATCACCTTGTGAAGCGGAAGAGGGCGGTTGCCGCCGTGTCGCCACAGTCCCCCAGTAACTCGAGCATCTCGACCGATGACCAAGCCGCCGGGAAGAACCCCGCGGCCGCTTTCGGACCCAACGAGTGGCTCGTCGATGAGATCTATCAGCAGTACCTCCAGGACCCGAATTCGGTAGACCGAGCCTGGTGGGACTTCTTCGCCGACTACAAGCCGGGCGGCGCGACCGCCTCGCCCCAGGCGGGTACCGCGGCCGCGGGGGGCGCGGGAACCACCGCCGCCCCCGCTCCGTCCGCCCCGGCAGCTCCCCCGGCCCAGGCCAAGGCTCCGGCCCAGGCCGCGCCGGTCCAGGCTCCGGCCGCCCCGGCGCAGGCCGCACCCGCGGCCGCGAAGCCCGCGGCCGCCGCTCCGGCGGCTGCCGCCCCGGCCAAGGCGCCGGCTCCGGCCGCCGCCCCGGCGAAGCCCGCCGCGGCCAGGCCGGCCGCCGCCAAGGCCGCGCCCGCCCCGGAGTCCCACGGGGGCCCCGAGTACGTGACGCTGCGCGGTCCGGGCGCCGCGGTCGCGAAGAACATGAACGCCTCCATCGAGGTCCCCACGGCCACGTCCGTGCGCGCGGTCCCGGTGAAGCTGCTCTTCGACAACCGCATCGTCATCAACAACCACCTGAAGCGTGCCCGGGGCGGGAAGATCTCCTTCACCCACCTCATCGGCTACGCGATGGTGCAGGCCATCAAGGCCATGCCGTCGATGAATTACTCCTTCGTGGAGAAGGACGGCAAGCCGACCCTGGTCAAGCCGGAGCACGTCAACTTCGGTCTCGCCATCGACCTGGTGAAGCCCAACGGCGACCGCCAGCTGGTCGTCGCGGGCATCAAGAAGGCCGAGACGCTGAACTTCTTCGAGTTCTGGCAGGCCTACGAGGACATCGTCCGCCGCGCCCGTGACGGCAAGCTGACGATGGACGACTTCACCGGGGTCACCGTCTCGCTGACCAACCCCGGCGGCCTCGGCACCGTCCACTCCGTGCCGCGTCTGATGCCCGGTCAGTCGGTCATCATGGGCGTCGGCGCGATGGACTACCCCGCGGAGTTCCAGGGCACCTCGCAGGACACCCTGAACAAGCTCGGCATCTCGAAGGTCATGACGCTCACGTCGACCTACGACCACCGGGTCATCCAGGGCGCCGCGTCCGGCGAGTTCCTGCGCGTCGTCGCGAACTACCTGCTCGGCGAGAACGGCTTCTACGACGAGATCTTCGAGGCCCTGCGCATCCCCTACGAGCCGGTCCGCTGGCTCAAGGACATCGACGCCTCGCACGACAGCGACGTCACGAAGGCCGCCCGGGTCTTCGAGCTGATCCACTCCTACCGGGTCCGCGGCCACGTCATGGCCGACACCGACCCGCTGGAGTACCGCCAGCGCAAGCACCCCGACCTGGACATCACCGAGCACGGGCTCACCCTGTGGGACCTGGAGCGCGAGTTCGCGGTCGGCGGTTTCGCGGGCAAGTCCCTGATGAAGCTGCGCGACATCCTCGGCGTGCTGCGCGACTCGTACTGCCGCACCACCGGCGTCGAGTTCATGCACATCCAGGACCCGAAGCAGCGCCGCTGGATCCAGGACCGCATCGAGCGCCCGCACAGCAAGCCGGAGCGCGAGGAGCAGCTGCGCATCCTGCGCCGGCTGAACGCGGCGGAGGCGTTCGAGACCTTCCTGCAGACGAAGTACGTCGGCCAGAAGCGCTTCTCCCTGGAGGGCGGCGAGTCCGTCATCCCGCTGCTCGACGCGGTGCTCGACTCCGCCGCCGAGTCGCGCCTGGACGAGGTCGTCGTCGGCATGGCCCACCGCGGCCGCCTGAACGTCCTGGCGAACATCGTCGGCAAGTCGTACGCGCAGATCTTCCGGGAGTTCGAGGGCAACCTCGACCCGAAGTCGATGCACGGCTCCGGCGACGTCAAGTACCACCTGGGCGCCGAGGGCGTCTTCACGGGCCTGGACGGCGAGCAGATCAAGGTCTCGCTGGCCGCCAACCCCTCGCACCTGGAGGCGGTCGACCCGATCCTCGAGGGCATCGCCCGCGCCAAGCAGGACATCATCAACAAGGGCGGCACGGACTTCACCGTCCTGCCGGTCGCCCTGCACGGTGACGCGGCCTTCGCGGGCCAGGGCGTGGTGGCCGAGACCCTGAACATGTCGCAGCTGCGGGGCTACCGCACCGGCGGTACGGTCCACGTGGTCATCAACAACCAGGTCGGCTTCACCGCCGCCCCGGAATCGTCGCGCTCCTCCATGTACGCCACCGACGTGGCCCGCATGATCGAGGCGCCGATCTTCCACGTGAACGGCGACGACCCCGAGGCCGTCGTCCGCGTCGCGCGGCTGGCCTTCGAGTTCCGGCAGGCGTTCAACAAGGACGTCGTCATCGACCTCATCTGCTACCGCCGCCGCGGTCACAACGAGTCCGACAACCCGGCGTTCACCCAGCCGCTGATGTACGACCTGATCGACAAGAAGCGCTCGGTGCGCAAGCTCTACACCGAGTCGCTGATCGGCCGGGGCGACATCACGCTGGAGGAGGCCGAGCAGGCGCTGCAGGACTACCAGGGCCAGCTGGAGAAGGTCTTCACGGAGGTCCGCGAGGCGGCGTCGGCGGCGTCCGAGTCGCACGCCCCGGACGTGAAGCCCGAGTTCCCGGTGGCGGTCACCACGGCCGTCTCCCAGGAGGTCGTCAAGCGGATCGCCGAGTCCCAGGTCAACATCCCCGAGCGCGTCACCGTCCACCCGCGCCTGCTGCCCCAGCTGCAGCGCCGCGCGTCGATGGTCGAGGACGGCACGATCGACTGGGGCATGGGCGAGACGCTCGCGATCGGCTCCCTGCTCCTGGAGGGCACCCCGGTGCGCCTCTCGGGCCAGGACTCCCGCCGCGGCACGTTCGGCCAGCGCCACGCGGTGCTCATCGACCGCGAGACGGGCGAGGACTTCACCCCGCTGCAGTACCTGTCGGACGAGCAGGCCCGCTACAACTGCTACGACTCGCTCCTGTCCGAGTACGCGGCGATGGGCTTCGAGTACGGCTACTCGCTGGCGCGTCCCGAGTCCCTCGTGATGTGGGAGGCGCAGTTCGGCGACTTCGTCAACGGCGCCCAGACGGTGGTGGACGAGTTCATCTCGTCGGCGGAGCAGAAGTGGGGCCAGACGTCCGGCGTCACGCTGCTCCTCCCGCACGGCTACGAGGGCCAGGGCCCGGACCACTCGTCCGCCCGCCCGGAGCGCTTCCTCCAGATGTGCGCGCAGAACAACATGACGGTCGCCATGCCGACGCTCCCGTCGAACTACTTCCACCTCCTGCGGTGGCAGGTGCACAACCCGCACCACAAGCCGCTGGTGGTCTTCACCCCGAAGTCGATGCTCCGCCTCAAGGCGGCCGCGTCGAAGGCGGAGGAGTTCACGACGGGCGGCTTCCGTCCGGTCATCGGCGACGACTCGGTCGACCCGGCGGCCGTCAAGAAGGTCGTCTTCACGGCCGGCAAGGTCTACTACGACCTCGACGGTGAGCGGAAGAAGCGCGGCATCACGGACACGGCCGTCATCCGCATCGAGCGCCTGTACCCCCTCCCGGGTGCCGAGCTCCAGGCGGAGATCGCCAAGTACCCGAACGCCGAGAAGTACCTGTGGGCCCAGGAGGAGCCGGCGAACCAGGGCGCGTGGCCGTTCATCGCGCTGAACCTCATCGACCACCTGGACCTGGCGGTCGGCGCGGAGGTTCCCCACGGGGAGCGCCTGCGCCGCATCTCCCGCCCGGCGAGCTCGTCCCCGGCGGTGGGATCGGCCAAGCGCCACCAGGCGGAGCAGGAGCAGCTGGTGCGCGAGGTGTTCGACGCCTGACCGGCGGTCGTACGGACGCAGTCGTACGGACGCAGGGCCCGGTCCCGAGCTTCGGCTCGGGGCCGGGCCCTCCGGCGTGGTGCCGGGGCGGGCGCCGTGTCAGGTCGTCTGGGGCTCGAAGTTCCAATACAGGCGTGCCCGCTCTTCGGGGGTGGGCACGTCCTCGCCGCGCAGGGCGCGCAGGTCGGCGTCGAGGGCGCGGCGGGCGATCCGGGTCAGCGGGTGGTCCGGGCCCAGGATCCGGCCGGCCCGTTCCACCGTGTCCCGGCCCAGCTCGACGGCCGCTTCGACGCGGTCGGTGAGGTGCAGCGTCATCGCGGCGGTGATCGCACAGCCGAGGGCCCAGGGATGGTCGGACCCGACGGCGCTCGTCATGTCGGTCAGTGCCCGCTCGGCGAGACGGCGGGCCTGTGTCCGTTCGCCGACGGCGCGCAGGATGAGGGCCTGGTTGCTCCGGGCGCCCGCGACGAACAGGTGGTCCGGCCCGAGCAGCCGCTCGTACCGGTCGACCACGCGCTCGCCGAGCTCGCGTGCCCGGTCGATGTCACCGTGTTCGCGCATGAAACAGCTGTGGGCCGTCGCGAAGACCAGGGTGACCGAGTGCCGCTTGCCGTGGACCCGTTCGCTCTTGACACGCGCGGCGGTGAAATGCTCTCCCGCCGCCTCCAGGTCGTCCGTGCGGTACACGCACTGGGCCAGGTTGTAGACGGCCCACAGGGTCTGCGGATTGTCGTCACCCAGAACCTCCCGGTGCCGGGCCCTGTTCGCCCGCTGCATCTCCAGGGCCTCCTGATAGCGGCCCAGCAGGCGGAGGTCGATCGCGCACCAGGTTTCGCTGTTCAGAGTCAAAAAGTGGTGCGGGCCCAGCACCTCGCCGCGCAGACCCAGCACTCGTCGGTCGATCTCCAGGGCTTCCCCGAAGCGGCCGAGCAGCCGGAGCGAGACGGCCCGGTTGTTCTGGGCCCCGAGGGTGGCGGGGTGGTCCTCCCCGCGCAGTTCCGTGTACCCCTCGCAGACCTCCTCCGACAGGTGCAGCGACTCCTCGTAGCGGCCGAGCGCCCGCAGGTCGGCGGCGAGGCCGCCGACCGCGCGCAGATACCGCCACTGCCGTACTCCGCCCGTCGCGCGGTGCTCCTCGACCGCCGCGCGGTTCACGATCTCGCTGTCCTCGTACGCGCCCATGGCCCGCAGCAGGTTGGCGTAGTGGTGGCCGAGGTCCCACAGCCGTTCGGAGTGCTCGTCCTGGTGCCCCTGCCAGGCTTCCAGCGCCTGTTCGGCGAACCGGACGCCCGTGTCGTACTCGCCCGAGAGGTAGAGGTAGCGAAGGCAGCGGAGAACGAACTCCTGGACGTCCGGATCGGTGCGCGACAGCAGGTCCGCATGGTCCAGGTGCGGGACCAGTTCGGCGTACCGCCGCCACACACCGGTGTCGTCGGGGCTGCCCGGGTCCGATCCGACCAGCACGCGCCGGGCCACCTCGGCGCAGTCCCCGTACTCCTGCGGGGACATGTCGTGCCGGACGGTGCGGTGGACCATCCGGTGCACGGTGAGGAACTCGTTCGACGGGTCCTGCGGCGGGTGCTCCACCCGGACCACCGAGTACTTCCGCAGCCGTTCGACGGCGGCGCCCCAGCAGACGTCGTCCGTCAGCAGCCTCGCCACGGCCGGCGGCAGTCCGTCGGCCGACGTCCCGCGCAGCAGCCGCACGGGCACCGCGTCGGGGGTGAAGAACGTGCACAGCCGCAGCAGTTGCACGGCGTCCGGCGAGGTCTCGCGGAACTTGTCGAGCAGGAACGTCCAGGCGGACCGGAAGGTCATCGGGAAGTCGGCCGACACCTGGACCAGGGTGTCCCGGTCCGTGCCTCCCACCAGGAGTTGCTGGAGGTACTCGGCGACCGGCATGCCGGACTCCTCCAGCCAGCCCGCGGTCTGGTCGAGGACCAGCGGCAGGTCCCCCAGCGCCTCGGCCAGCTGGTGGGAGTCCGGCTCCGTCAGGCGGGGCGCCCGCCGCCGGATGAACGCCACCGACTCGTCGCGGTCGTAGCCGGAGACCTCCACCATGGCGCCGGGCCGCGTGCCCCGGTCCGGGTTGCAGGAGGTGAGGAGCACATGCCCGGTGCCGGTCGGTACGAGGTCCCTGATGTCGTCCGGCTCGTCGGCGCCGTCCAGGATGAGCAGCCACCGCGGGTACGGGTCGCCGCGGCCCAGCGCGTCACGCACCGCGCGCAGCCGCTCGCCGTACTCGGTCCCGGTCGGCAGTCCCAGCTCGGGCGCCAGATCGGCCAGCCCCTGCCGGCACGCGGCCCGGTTGCCCGCGTGCACCCACCACACCACGTGGTAGCCGGAGGAGAAGCGGTAGGCGTACTCGGCGGCCAGCTGGGTCTTGCCCACACCCGACAGCCCGTGCAGGGTGACCCGGCTCTCGCGCTGGAGCGCCTCGTACACCGTGTTGAGCAGCGGCAGCCGGCCGGTGAAGCGGTCGTTGCGCTCGGGGACCCGGCCCCACACACGAAGGGTGTGCACGGGGAACGGCGGGCCGGAGCGCGTGTCCTCGGACGACTCGGGGGGCGGATCGGACGGCAGGTCGAGACGGTCCAGGAGGCGTCGTTCGGCCTCCTCGGCGCCCACGTCGTGGAGGGTGACCGCGTCGAGCACGGCCGCCCCGGCGGGCGGGGCCGAGGGGGCCACGGTCACCGCCGCGATGCGCCGCGCGTTCGGTACGACGACCCCGCGCAGGGCCGCGTCCCACTCCTGGGCCGTGCGGGTGCCGAGCCTGAAGAACTGGTCGCTCAGGAGCAGCAGGACGGGTCCCGGCGCCAGCAGGAGGTCGCGCAGCGACTCCTCGACGGACACACCGGGCGGCGGGCCCCACCGCTGGTGCACGACGCGGTGGCCGTGCCGTTCGAGGCGGTGCCCGATCCAGTCGGCCCAGCCGCGGTGGACGCCCGAGAAGCTGAGCGTGACGGTCTGCCGCCCGGTGCGCAGCCGTCGCGGCCCGCTCGGCGGCACCAGCTCCGGAAGGCTCTCCGGTGCGCTCCGCCGGCCGGTCGCACGGTGGTGGTCGGTCGCGCGGTGACGGCCGGCCGCGCGGTGGTCGCCGTCCCGGTCCGGGCCGTGACCGGTCCGGGAGAGGTCACCGGCCCGTTCCGGTGACCTGGGGGCGGGCAGGGGGCCGGCCGCGGACATCCGTTCCCGGATGACCTCCGCCAGTCGGGCGGCGGGCGCGCTGCCGGGCACGCGCTCCCGGATCTCCGACAGCAGTTCGGCCTTGCGGACCGGTACGCCCCACTGGTTGTTGACCGTCAGCCACAGCGACGCGTGTCCGGTCGCGCGCCCGGTCGAGACCCGGAAGCGGACCGGTCCGTACGTACCGCCGAACCGGTGCAGGACGACGCTCGGCTCGTCGAGGGCGGTGCAGACGAAGTAGGGCGAGCCGTCCAGAGCGACGGTGAAGGTGAACTCCTCGTCGGGGTAGGGCCAGTGGCCGGCCGTGTCCCCGTCCTCGGTCAACGGGCCCCGCAGGTCGACGGTGACCAGGTACTCGCACTGCGTCTCGGCCTCCCGCGGCCAGGCCACGACGGGTTCGATCAGGAGGGTGTGGTCGTCGAGGTTCATCACGAACCCTCTCCCCAGGCGCTGTGCCCTTTCTCGGTGACGAGTCGCAGTGTGGTGAGCGGATGACCGTAGTACTGGAAGGTGAAGGCATACAGCAGCCGCATGACCCGCTTCTGGCCGACCGCGTCCACATGACCGTCATCGTTGCGCGTCGTCGGGATGGCCGCCAGGCTGCCGAAGTCCTCCAGGACCCCGGCTCTGAAGGCCCGTAAGCTCTCCGGGACCGGGAGGTCCGGCCGTCCGGCGACCTGGCGCATCAGCCGCTGGATCAGCACGCGTGCGTCCTGGTCCCCGACCTCCCCGGCGGTGACGATGCAGCCGCCCGCTCCCTTGCGCAGGAAGAGTTCGGCGAATCCGCGCAGCGCGTTCTCGCCCTGTCCGACGTTGTTGACGAAGCGTCCCGAGTGGCAGGCGTTCAGGCACACCAGGGAGCCGTCCCTGCCCAGTACCCGCATGTCCTCGCTGTTGTACTCCGCCCAGGTGCGTTCCGCGAGCGTGAGGCTCATGACGGCGTCGCCGTAGGTGCCGTGGCAGCCCATGTAGACCAGGCCGGTGGGGTCCCCCTGGTCCGTGGCGTCGAGGGCCCGCAGGAAGGAGGTCATCCCGCGGTGCGTCCGGTGCAGGTACGGCGCGAAGACGTGGGAGTCGTCGGCCATGTCCCGGTGCAGGTAGGCCAGGACACCGCCGTGGCACTCGCCGGTGGGGTACGGCGGAAGATCCTGGCTGCCGTCGTGCACGGTGGTCCAGCGGGTCAGGACGAGCAGGGCGCCCAGCAGGCCGCCCGGCAGGCCGTGTTCCTGGTCCGGTGGCACCCGGAACGCCTCCCACGGCAGCTCGTAGCCGGTGTCGTCCCACACGATGAGGCGCAGCGCGTCGCCGTGCCTGGCGCGGGCTGCGTTGATCCAGGAGGCCAGTTCGCCCTGGTTGTCCGACCAGTGCCCTATCCCGCGCAGGATCTCGGACGGGTACAGGCCGTGCTGCGTCAGGTTGCCCAGGGCGACGGCCGGAGCGGTGAGCCGGGTCGGTCCGGGCGCGCAGGTGACCGTGAGGTCGCCGCACCAGCCGCGGAACCGGTAGCCGTCCCGCCCGTCCGCACCCGCGGCACGCATGACGCGGAGCACCGCGTACCCGTCCTCCAGCCGCTCGTGGAGCCTGGCGTCGACACTGCCCATGCCGACCGGAGCCTCCGGCGGGTGCAGCAGGTGGAGCAGCGACGGGAGTTCGCGGCGTACGGCGTCCATGGGGCGGGGCAGGGGCGCCCGGCGGATCGCGCTGCCCGCGCCCGTCAGCCAGCGGGGACCGCGCGGCGGCTCACCACTCACCGGCGTCCCCTCCCCGGCCGGTGTCCGGACCCCTGCCGCCGCCGCTGTCCCGCCCTCTGCCGCGTCCTTCGACCACGGTGGCGCCCAGCGTGTCCGCGAGGGCGGCCGGCAGGTTCCCGTACGGTTCGCGTCCCGCGTCGACCACGACCGTCTGCAAGCGGGTGCGGTCCATGCTCCTGACGTCCGCCGCGGCGTTCAACGCGTCCTCCACCCCTTCGGCGCCCACCGGGCCGCCCAGCCGTCCCGTGTGACTGGCCCGCAGCGGGACGTTGCCGCGCCCGTCCGTGACCACGACCAGCCAGGCCTCGGCGAGACCGCTGCCGTGCTGCCGGAAGGCACGGCGCAGGGCCAGCGCCGCCTGTTCGATGCCGTGGGCGAGCGGGCTCGCGCGGCCCGGCGGCCGGTAGAGGGCGGCGAGGAGCCGCGGGTCGAGCACGCTGCGCAGGGCGAAGGACTCCGCCTTCAGTTCGTCGGCCGCCCGCGCGCCGCCGATCTCCACGACGTGGACGGCGGCGCGCATGGTGTAGGCCCACTGGAGGTACGGGGTGAGGGTGTCCTGCCAGTCCCAGTCCCCGCGGCACGTGTGGTCCAGGACCAGGACGAGGAGGCGCTCCGGAGCGCCGGCCCGGACGTGGCTGTGCAGGTCGGCGGGGGAGACCGTGAAGCCCTCGGTGCGGCGGACGCGCTGGTGCACCGCGGCCTCGCGCACGGTGCGCACATAGGCGAGGTCGTTCAGGTCCCGGGCCCGCCGTGAGCCGATGACCACGCCGCGCTGGGGGTCGGTCCCCGGCGTCCGCTGCCATGGGCTGCGCAGCGGGGCGAAGTCGCGCAGTACGTCCGCGCGGTCCTCCGGGTAGGGCGTGGCGAAGACGGCCGGTGTGCCGCCCGGGGCGCTTCCGACGCCTTCGGCCGGCTCGGTCTCCAGCAGCGTCTGTCCGGCTTCGGCCCAGCGGCGCTCGGCCTGGTCGCCCTGTCCGCGTCGCACGGTGTCACCACGCGGCCGCGGCACCGGGCGGGTCGGAACCGGCGCGGCATGCGCCGGACCGGCCGCCGGTCCCGCGGGCTGGGGCGGCTCGGTGACGGCCAGGCCCATGAGCCGGGCCGCTTCGTCGCAGTGCGCGACACCGGTCGTGTGTTCCCCCTCCAGGGCGGCGAGCGCCCGGGCGAGCCGGGCGAGGGCGAGTTGTCTGCGCACGCCGGTGTCGGGGCCCAGGAGTCGTCCGACGCGGGTGACCGCCTCGTCGGTCACGGTGACGGCGGGTGCGTCGTTCCCGCCGACGGCCCGGGCGGCGCGCTCGAGCCAGGCCGGTGGCAGGGAGCCGAGCAGCCGCTCGACGTCGGGGAGCCGCAGGTCGGCGGCGGGCAGCCGGATGGCGAACCGGTCGAGCAGATGGCTGCTGATCCGGCCCGCGTCGGCCGAGCCGCAGGCCGCCAGCCAGCGGGCCCGGGGCCGGGCGGTCTGGCTCAGTCCCGCGTGCTCGACCACCGCCACGTCGGCGCCCAGCAGCTGGACGGCGCCGCGCATGCCGGCGACGCTCAGGCGGCACAGGTCCGGCACGGCGACCACGGGCGGGAGCGTTTCGGGCCGGTCGTCCGCCTGGATGAGCGGGCCCGGTTCCAGATGGAACGCGATGCCGTCCGCCTCCTGGCGCAGTACGGCCCTGGTCCACAGGTCCTCGTCCCGGCTGGTGGCGCCCAGCATGACGGGCGGGGCCTCCGGCCGCCCCGCGCCGGCCAGGATCCGGCGGAAGAGGCGGGCCACCGGGTCCAGCAGCCGGGGTTCCAGGTCGAACAGCAGCACACTGCAGAGCGCGGGGTCGACCGCGGCGCAGACGAGGGCCCGGCACAGGCGCAGCGCGAGGTCGTCCGGCTGTTCGCCCCGCTCGTGCCGCGGTCCGCGCTCCGGTTCGGTGCCGGTGCCGGTGCCCGCGCCGGTGCCGGTGTCGGCGGGTGGATCGACGCCGCTCGGCGGCTCGGTGGACATCGTCTGTCTCAGCCCGCGTCGAAGAGGTCCTTGACACGGGCCTCGTCGTCGGGAGCCCACTCGAACGTGCCACCGTGGGCGGTCTCGGGCCGGCGGTGCCGGAAGGCCATCGGCAGCACCTGCCGGAGATGGCCGGGTTCCACGCCGTCCGCGTCCTCCAGGGCCGCGAGCGCACGGGCCGCCAGCGTCGCCACGATCTCGCCGCGCTGTCCGACGGCGTCCACCCGCTGGGCCACCTGGGCGCACAGGCGGACCACGTCGTCCGGGACCCGCATCGTGCCCACCCGGTCCTTGGCGCGCTGCAGCCGGTCGCGGGTGGCGGCGTTGTCCCGCGTGGCCTCGGCCAGCCAGGGCGACTCGTCCTTCTGCTGCTCCTCCTCGAAGGTCAGCACGGTCCTTATCGTCCGGTGCCGGGCGTCCGTGTCCTGCTGCTGCGCGGCGACCATGAGCCCGAACCGGTCGAGCAACTGGGGCCGCAGCCAGCCCTCTTCGGGATTCATCGTGCCCACCAGGCCGAAGGTGACCTGCCTGGCGGTGGCGAGCCCCTCGCGCTGCACGGACAGCACGCCGGTGGAGACGACGTCGAGGATGACGTTGACGAGGTGGTCGTCGAGCAGATTGACCTCGTCGATGTAGAGGAGTCCCTTCCCCGGCCGCTTCTTCGAGCAGTCCCGGCTGCGGGCGGGCCTCGCCCCGCATCAGCGCCTCCAGCTCCCAGCCCCCCACCACCCGGTCGTCGGTGGCGTTGATGGGGAGGGTGACAGGCAGCTCCGCGTGCGCCATCAGCGCGAAGGCGCGGACGATCGTGGACTTGGCGGTGCCCCGGGCCCCCGCCATCAGCACACCGCCGATCCGCGGTGCCACGTAGTTCAGTTCGAGCGCCAGCTTGAGATCGTTCTGTCCCACCACACGGCTGTAGGGAAGGATGCGTATGGCTCCGGTCGTACGGCTCACGAGTCGGTTCCCCCTCCGCTGCCCGGTGACGCCTCGGTCCGGGCGGCGGTTCGCCACCGGAACGTGACCTGCAGCTGTGCTTCGGCCTTGCTGGTGACCAGCGCCGCCATTCCCGCGTCGACCTTGATGGACAACTGCATCTCGATCTCGTCCGGCCGCAGACCGTCGGCGATCTCACCGAACCGGCTGACGGCCTGCACCGCGCACCGCCGGGCCAGCTCCAGTCCGTCCGTGTAGGCGTCGTGGGCCACCTCCACGACGCGCTGGGCGGCCCGCCCTCTGACCTGCTCGTCCCCGTAGACGGCCGCGAGACCGTCATCGGGACCGTTCTCGGCGCCCGGACCGGGGCTCACCTCGACCTGGACGGGGATGGGCCCGTCCGCGCCCGCCGGTACGGGGCCCACCAGAATCACCACATGTCCCCCCGGTTCAACTCTCCGGTTTTCTACGGGTGCCGACTGTTGCCGTTGGACGGGAACTGGCTTCATTCCCCGGTGCGCGTGAAGGTATACGTCGAGGCCTCACTTCCCCCGGCTCAGGTGGAATACGGTTCAAAGTCCCAGAAAGGTCGTCTGCGGGAGCGGGCGGACATCACCTGTGGATGTTGGGGCCCGAACGTGGCGGTCAGATCCGTCAGCGCTTCCTGCTCGATCTTGTCGGCCTGCCGGCTGCTCCTGAGCCCCCGCAGATCGTCCGCCAGAGCGACACGTGCGCAGAGCGTCAGCGGATGGGTGCGCCCCAGCGTCCCGGTCGCCCTGGCGACGGTGTCCCCGCTGAGTTCGGCGGCTCCGTCGAAGTTCCCCATGGTCTTGCGTACCGCGGCGGCGTTGACGGCGCAGCCCAGCGTCCAGGGGTGGTCCTTCCCCACGGCCGCCGTCAGGTCGGCCAATGCCTGCTCGACCAGTGCGTGGGCCTGGTCGCGCTCTCCCACGTCGTGGAGAACCAGTGAGTGGTTCGCCCGGGCTCCCGCGATGTAGGGGTGCTGTTCGAGCAGCATCACTTCGTAGCGGGCGAGCACGGACTCACTGGCGGCGCGCGCTTCGTCGATGTCGCCGTAGCGACGGGCGAAGCAGCTGTGGCTGGACGTGAAGATCAATGTGAACGGGTGCGTCTCACCCAGTACGCGCTCGCCGCGTTCCCGCAGGTCGGCAAGGAGCCTTCCGCCCTGCGAACGATCGTTGCCGTCGTACAGGCACCGCGCCAGGTTGTGCTCGGCCAGCAGGGAGTTGGCGTGGTCCGGCCCGATGGCTTTCTTCAGCTCACGCGCGTTCTCCCGCTGGATCGATCCAGCCATCTTGTACTGGCCCAGCAGGCGGAGGTCCATCGCGTAGTAGCTCTCGGACAGCAGCGTCTCCACGTGCCCCGCACCCAGAATCGTCCGCCGCTCCTCCAGCGTGCGCCGGTCCTGCTCCCGTGCCTGTTCGTACCGGCCGAGGAGCCGCAGCGCCACCGCCACGTTGTTCTCGGCACGCAAGGTCGTTGCGGAGTTCTCACTCAGCGAGCTGCGGCACATCGGGACGAGCCGCTCGCAGAGTTCCAGGGCTTCCTCGTACCGGGCGAGTCCCCGCAGATCCGCCGCCAGTCCGCCGACCATGCGCAGGTACGCCAGCGACCCGGCTCCCTGCTCCTCCTTCAGGTGCTCCACGCCCGCACGCATGATGGCTTCGGAGCGCTGGTAGTCCCCCACCTCGCGCAGCAGGTTGGCGTAGTGGTGGGCCACTTCCCAGACCCTCGGATGATTCTCGCCGAGCAGCGCACGCCATGCCTCCATGGCCCGTTCACCGAGCTTGAGGCCGGTCGCGTACTCGCCCGAGCGGTACATGTAGCGCAAGCTGTTGAGGATGAGGCGCTGCGCCCCGCGGTCCTTGCTCCCCAGTACGTCCGCGTATTTGAGATGCGGCACGAGCTGCGCGTAGGCGTCCCATGATGCGCGGTTGTCAGGATTCTTCGGATCAGCCGTCACGAGCGCCCGCCGCACCGTGTCGATGAAGAGGTCGCGATCCTCGTCCGGCATGTTCTGGCGCACGATCTGGTGGACCATCCGGTGCAGATAGAAGGGTGCGTCCGAGGTGACGGCCTCATCGGCCTCGTCCGCCTCGTCCGCTCGGACTTCCTCGGGAATGACGGAGTAGCGTTGCAGCTGATCGACCGCTTTGAGCCACAGTTGCGGCTCGTCCAGCAAGCGGGCGACACGCTCGGGCAGGCGGTCGGTCGACACCTGCCGCAGCAGACCCACCGGAATGAGTCCTGGCGCGAAGAACGTGCACAACCGCAGCAGGTCGACCGATTCCGGAACGGCCTCGTACAGCTTGCCCAGGAGTATCGACCAGGCCCGCTGGAAGGGCATCGGGAAATCCGGGGACACCGTCACCACGTCCGGATTGATGCTCTCCTCCAGCAGGTCGATGTACCGCGCCACCGACATGTCGGAGTCCTTGAGCCAGCCGGCCGTCTGGTCCAGCACGAGCGGCAGGTCCTCCAGCGCTTCCGCGAGCTGGCTCGCCTCGACCCTGGTCAGCCGCGGGGCACGGCGGCTGATGAAGGCCACCGACTCCGCGCGGTCGTACACCGGCACCTCCAGCAGCCGGCTGTTGTGTTCCCGCCACTGCAGGTTGCGCGAGGTGATCAGGACGTGGCCGGTGCCCGTCGGCACGAGACCCGAGATCTGCTCCGGTTCGTCGGCACCGTCCAGCACCAGCAGCCATTTCGCGTAAGGGGTGCCCCGGCGCAGCGAGTCACGCACCGCCCGCAGCCTCTCGCCGTAGTCGGCGCCGGTGGACAGTCCGAGCCTCGGCGCGAGTTCCGCCAGGGTCCGCCGGTAGACGGCCCGTTTGTCGGCACCCACCCACCAGACCACGTCGTACTCCAGGCAGAACCGGTACACGAACTCCGCGGCCAGCTGGGTCTTGCCCACCCCGGGCATGCCGTGGAAGGTCACGACACCCGCACCCGGCTCGGCGTTCTGCAGCAGCTGGTACGCGTTGTTCAGCAGCTCCTCCCGCCCGGTGAAGCGGATGTTCCGGCGCGGTACGGTCGGCCCCCAGATATCGGGAGAGGCGGTCGGGAAGCGCGGCGCCCGCTGTGTGCCGGCCGGGGCCTCCGCCAAGGGCTGACGGAGCAGGTCGAGCCGGTCGAGCCGGTCGAAAACCCGGCGCTCGGCCTCCTCCGACCCCATGACGGTGAGGTCCGTCGCGGCGAGTACGGCAGTCGCCGTCGGTACCGGCTCCGCGGTGACCAGAACCGCGGCGAACCGTTCCGGGTCGGGCGCCACCACCTCACGGAGCGCGGCGTTCCACTCCTCGTGAGTCCTCGGCCCGAGCTGGAAGTACCACTTGCTGAGGACGATGAGGATGCGTCCCGGGGCGAGCTTCAGGTCCCGCAGGTGGTCGGCCAGCACGATCTCCGGAGACCCCGCCCAGCGTTGGTACACGACACGGAGTCCGCGGCGCTCAAGCACGTGGCCGATCCAGGCCGCCCAGGCCCGGTCGTAACCGGCGAAGCTGATCGTGACGGAGTCTTCGCGGGCATGCCTGTCCGCCCGTCCGGCCGGCACGCGGCTTTCAGACATGCAGCGGCCTCCCCCGCGTTTCGAAACGCGTGCAGTCTAGACGCGCATGAGGCTGCTCAACAGGGCGCTTTCCAGCGTGAGTTGGCATTTCGAGCACCCTTGGTGGCAGAATTTGACCACATCGCCCCATGCGTATCATTTCCTATCTGATTACGCACAGATTGTGACTCTTCAGAACGCATCACCCCTTTCTGGACACACCAACTTTGTCGCTCATTCGGAGGGCGCACGGGAGCGAAGCCAGAGCGCGCGAGCGGTATTGACCGCTGCCTCGGCCCGGATCCGGGCGCCGCGGGGAGGAGGGTTCTCACCCATCCGCTCGCACTCGCCGGCCAGCTGGTCGACCAGCCGGCGCCCCGACGACGTGAGGGAGTCCGCCCCCGCGATCACCGGCAGCGTCACTCGCACCTGCTCCCGGTAGCGGGCGTGCTCCCGCCAGGCCGCTTCCCGCTGTCCGGGACGGGAGGCAACGGTCAGCGCGCACCGCTGATAGAAGTCCGCGAGCGCCACGTGACTGTAGACCCCCTGCAACAGCCCGTCGTACGGTCTTGGATCCGGCCGCCACGGCGCGAAGTACCGTTCCTGCGGACCTTCTCGGTGCAGCACCACCATGTCGCTGAGGGCCGCGAGCTTGGCATGCTGGACCTCGTGGACAAGGGTTGCCGCGAAGGTGGCGGGTGTCGGCGGCATGCTGCTGAGCACAGCGCCGAAGGCTTCTCGCCGGGTCCCGCTGCAGCTTCCCGCCCGGCTGTGCTCCCCCGGGCCGGCCGGTACGGCCAACGGCACCAGACAGCGCAGGAGCGCGGCGACCTCCGCAACCCGGTGCTCACCGCCCAGTCGGAGCAACGGAAGCACTCCCGACCAGGAACGGAGCCATTGCTCACGTCCCGCTCCGTCAAGAGTCGCCGGCCCGCTCAGCCCTTGATGGTGCTGGCCGGAGGGGACCGAACGGTAGGGATCGAGATCGTCGAGGGGAACGGAGGCGGAGCCGGGCAGCAGGCCCGGCAGGCTGTACGCCGGGACCCAGGAGTCGGCCCCGGAGTGCGTGGCGGCACTGACGCCGGGAACCACACAGGTTCCGGCTTCCTCGTACACCACGACATCGGCACAGCCGTGCCGACTCAGGACGGTACGACCGTCGCGGTGGACGACGTCCACAGCCCTTCCCCCCGGCTCAGCCATACGCAACGCCCCCAGTGACGGCAGGTGCAGCGCGCCTTCGGTCGCGGTCAGCCGTACGGAGAAGGGCACCCCGGCCCGTACCGCAGCTGCGGCGGCGAGCGCGCTGAAGTGGGCGAGACCGCGACGCACGGTGTCGGCCTGCTGTCGACGCGCCGCACGGGAGCCCGGTACCGAGCCAAGTGCGCGCAGGCAGGTCCGGCCCCACGGGCCGACGAGCGGGTAGAGGAGCCGGGTATGGGCGGAAGACCGGCGGACGATGGCCCTCTCATCGTGCGTCGGGCCTTCCGCCCCGACCTCGCCGTCCGCCTCCTCCAGCAACGCCCAGTCCTCCCTCAGCCGGTCGCGCAGCGGTCTGGGGCACACCTGCGGGTCGGCCGCGTCGACGGCGTCCAGGACCGCCCGGAGCAGGAGCAGGCGCCGTAGGTACTGGTCTCTCTGCAGAAGGGCGAGCGTGTCGGGCCCGCCTGCCGTGCGGCCCAGTTCGCTCAAGGCCCGCTCGGTCAGCACCGACGGGATCAAGGCGTGTCTCCTCCGTGAACGTCCGGTCCGGCCGGGCTGCGATCCGATGCCGACGCCGCCGCGGTTCTCGTTGCCGCCGTTGCCGTCGCCGCCGCGAGCCGCCGGGCCACGTGCCGGATGAAGCGTTGCAAATCAAGGCAGTAGACAGAAGGGTTGGCGAAGCCCTCTCCGGCACGGTAGCGATGGGCGTAGTGGCCGCCGCCGCACACCGCGAGCAGGGGGCAGGCCCGGCAGCGGGCTCCCAGGGCCGCGACACCCGCCTGCCGGGCCGCGACGCCGGGGTGGCGCAGCGCCTCGTCGAAGCCATGCCGGAAGACGTCGAGACCCGTCCGGGAGGCGCCGTCGTAGGCGGACTTGAGCGAGTCGACCTGCTCGATGCTCCCGTCGGTTTCGACGACCACGGCGTCGAACGGGGCGAGGCCCAGCGACTCGGTGGCCGCGGGCAGCCCCGCGAGCAGGGCGATGCACTCCTCGAAAAGACGTACCCGGGTCTCCTTCCGCCGCCCGAGCCACCACCGGTCGAAGACGGCGCACAACCAGTCGCCGTACGGCGTCCGTACCGGCCGGGGGCCGTCCTTCCCCTCCGTCTCGGGCTCGATGTGGGGCGGCGGAGCCGACCAGTTCCCGTGCGGCAGCAACAGGTCGAGGGCCGGCGGGCGCAGGGCGAGCAGGGATTCGTAGACGACCACGGGATCCGTGACCGGATCGACCACCGTCAGCACTCCGGCGTACGCGTCCGGATGGTGATCGGCGAGCAGGCGCGCACCGCGCACCGCGGCCGGCCAGGACGGGCGGCCGGAGTGGTCGACGCGTCGGGCGTTGTGCGCGGGCAGGCCCCCGTCGAGGCTGATGCCGACGCTTATGCCGTGGCGGGCCAGCACACCGACGCGGCGCGCGGTCAGGAGGGTGGCGTTGGTCTGGACGGTGGCGTGCACCGTGCAGGTCCGGGGGACGCTCCGACGGACGCGCGTGGTGAAACGGGCGAGCGTGTCCACCCCGGCGAGAAGGGGTTCACCGCCGTGCAGGACCAGGGAGACGGCGGTCAGTCCGTGTGCCGCCGCGTGTTCGCCGATGCGGTACGCGGCCCGCTCCAGCACGTCGGGCGGCGTGGCGGCCGGCCGGTCCCGGTAGGTGCGGTCGGGACCCTCGTAGAGGTAGCAGTAGCGGCAGGCGAGATTACACCTTCCATGGACTTTTACGATGAATTGCCGGAATGGAGCGACCGAGACACATACCGGTGCGGACACCCCCTGGCTGTCCACCGCGCCACCCCCAAAGTGTCGGGCTCTCTCCCGGCGTCCCGTTCTCCCCGTGTCCCGTGGTGCGGCCACGCTCCGTGGTACCGCCTCGCCCTTTGCTGTCGCGGCACCCGGTGCCGCGACAGCAACCGCTCCTCGCGAGTGACCTCGGCAGCGCCATTCCCGCTGCCTTTGCCATGACAAACGCAACCCGGTCGAACCTGTCCGGTTCGGCCGGTGGATCGACCGGAACCGGCAGGTGCGGCCGGGACCTGCGCGGCTCGGACGGTGTTTCGGACGGCGGTTCAGAAGGCGTTGTTGAACCCCCACAGCATCTCGCTCGGCTGCTCCGCCCGCTCCCGGAGTTCCGCCAGCACCTCGGCGAGCACAGGATGGTCGATCGCCCTCAGTTCCGCGAGCCCCATCGCGAGAAGATCCGGCAGCGGCTCCTCGGCCCCCTGTGCGTCGTCCTGTTCGCCCATCCCCTGACTCCCTCCTTCCGGTCCACGGCGTCACACCGTGGCCGGTGGTGGCGGCCGGGCCGCCCTCGACGCCCTACCGTCCCGTAGGACATACCCAGTCGGTGCGGCAGGCATCGAGCCAGTGTGCGCCAGAAGCCCGGATGCACTCCGCCTATCCTGCTGTACAGGATTTCAGCGAGAACGACGGAGCACCACGCATGTACTTCACCGACCGCGGTATCGAAGAGCTGGAGAAGCGGCGCGGCGAGGAAGAGGTCACTTTCGAGTGGCTCGCCGAACAGCTGCGCACGTTCGTCGACCTGAACCCGGACTTCGAGGTCCCGGTCGAACGCCTGGCGACCTGGCTGGCCCGCCTGGACGACGACGCGGACGAGGACGACGAGTAGGCAGGCGGGGTCCGCCCTCTTCAGCAGCCCCTCCGGCGCCTGAGGACGAACGCGCGACGCGACAGGGGAGTCCGGGGGCCGCAGCCCCAGGAGCGAGGGGCCCCGGCTTCACCCCCCGCACGGGGATACGTCGAGACCCTTGCCCGCGACACGGCAGCCCCCCGCACCATCAGCGGCAGCCCCACAGCCACCCGGGCCAGTGCGAGCCCCTGCGCCCTGCCGGTACCCGCCGAGGGCAGCCACGCCCCAGCCGGCCGTTCTCCACGACGGCGGTCTCGGCCCGGACGGCATGCCCCAGCCCGGGCCACTCGACGGTCCGGACACCGGACAGGCCGCGGACCGCCTCACGGCGGCGGCCGGCCTGATCACCGGGGCCGAGCCCGGCCGACAGCATGATCCCCACCTGCGTGAGGACGGCGAGCAGACCCCACAGGCGTGCCGTTCGCCGGCCACTCGTGACCCACCGCGCGCCGAAAAAGCCCGTGGCGCGCCCGCCCAGTCGGCGAGAACGCGGTCGACCGGTTCACCACCCTGCGGCCAGGGCGTCCCCTCCAGGACCGGCACGCTCCGCTCCCGTCCCGCCGGGACGAGCAGCATGCGCTCCCGAAGCAGCCGGGCGACGGCTTCGACCGCTTCCGGTTCCGCGCGGCAGAGCGGCAGGGCGCCGGCCGCCCGGGGCCCGGGCGGCGAGAAACGGGTGGGAGACCTGCGACTCAAGGGGCGGCATGGGCCCGGATCATTCCCAATCGTCCGCACAGCGGCCGCTCAGATCACCGGAAAGAGTGCCTTGACTTCCCGGATCCGCGATATATCGTGAATAGCGGAAGACGCGATATTGCGTGTCGCGTCCCGTCCAGTCGAGGAGGTCCGCGCCATGTCCGAGTGGTCCGTCGCAGAGCCGAGGAAGCTCACGTTCGACGAACCGGTGACGTCCCTCCATGTGCGCATCGTCAACGGAACGGTGAACGTCGTAGGGATCGACGAGGGTTCCGCCCGCCTCGAAGTGTCTTCGATGGAAGGGCCGCCACTGACGGTGACCCAGGAGAACGGCGTACTCACGATCGCCTACGAGGACCTGCCCTGGAAGGGCTTCCTCAAGTGGCTCGACCGCAAGGGCTGGCGCCGCAGCGCGGTGGTCTCGCTGGCCGTTCCGGCACGCACGCGCGTCGAGGTGGGTGTGGTCGGCGCCACGGCCATGGTCTCCGGCATCGAAGGGCAGGCGGTGGTGAAAGGCGTCTTCGGCGACACCGCACTCGTGGGCCTCTCCGGCCCGGTCCGCACGGACACCGTGTCGGGGAACGTGGAAGCCCAGGCCCTCACCGGCGACCTCCGCCTCAACTCCGTCTCCGGGGACCTGACCGTCATCGAAGGCTCGAGTCCCTCCGTACGGGCCGAGACGATCAGCGGCTCCGTGATCGTCGACCTCGATCCGGCCGGGCCGGCCAGTGACCTCAGCCTGACCAGCGTCTCGGGAGAGATCGCCGTCCGTCTGCCGCACCCGGCGGACGCGGAGGTCGAGGTCGACTCGGCGAGCGGCTCGGTCTCCAGCGCCTTCGAAGACCTCAGGGTCTGCGGCGGCTGGGGCGCCAAGAAGATAACCGGCAGGCTCGGCGCGGGCAACGGACGCCTGAAGGCGACCACCGTCTCCGGTTCCATCGCCCTGCTCAGGAGGCCTCCCGCGGAGGACGAACCGTGGGACGAGCCATGGGACGAGGAAGCCGATGAGACGGGAGTCGATTTCGGGAAGGGGGCGGCGGTCGGGGAGGATGAACCACAGGACACGGTCCCTGACCCGTCAGGAACCGGGACCGGGGCCGGGACCGGGTTCGCTTCGGCGTCCGGCACCGGATCCGCGTCCCCGGCCTCCGACTCCGCTCCCACCGCCCCCTGCGCACAGCACTCCGTTCACGACGGCACCGACGGTTCCCCCGACGGCCCGACCCACCACCAGAAGGGGCTCTGACATGGCTCCCGTCTTTGCCCATGGCCGCCTGCGGCTGTACCTGCTGAAGCTGCTCGACGAAGCACCGCGCCACGGTTACGAGGTGATCCGCCTCCTGGAGGAACGGTTCCAGGGGCTGTACGCGCCGTCGGCCGGCACCGTCTACCCCCGGCTGGCCAAGCTGGAGGCCGAGGGCCTGGTCACCCACACCACCGAGGGCGGCCGGAAGGTGTACGCGATCACGGACGCGGGCCGTGCCGAGCTGGCCGACCGCAGCGGCGAACTGGCCGATCTGGAACTGGAGATCCGCGAGTCGGTCGCCGAGCTCGCCGCGGAGATCCGTGCCGACGTGCGCGGCGCCGCGGGAGACCTGCGCCGCGAGATGCGGGCCGCGGCCAGCGAGTCACAGCGCGGCTCCACCGGGTCCGGCACCGGTGGAGGTGCCGGCCGCGAAGGCGCCCGCGGAGACTTCAGCGACCTCGGGGACAAGGAGTCGTGGCGCGTCGCCAAGGAGGAGATGCGCCGCATCAAGCAGGAGTGGAAGGAGCAGGCGCGCCGCGCCAAGGACGAGAGCCGCCGGGCCCGCGAGGAGGCCCAGCGGGCCCGTCACCAGGCCAAGGAGGCCCAGGAGCGGGCCCGGGTCCAGGCGCAGGAAGAGCTCCAGCGCATCGCCAAGCGCGTCCAGGACCAGGTGCAGGACCACTTCACCCGGGGCGACTGGCCGACGGGGGTCAGAGAGGGCCTCACCGATCTGGCCAAGGAGTTCGGCGACTTCGGCAAGAACTTCGGCAGCGAGTTCGGGAAGGACTTCGGCTTCGGCCGGCACGAGGCGGGCCCTCGGGCCGGCACCGGACCGGAGAAGCCCGACTGCACGGCCACCCCCGAGGACTTCCCCGCCGACTACGAGCCCTCCTGGGCCCATGAGGACTCGACGGGTGATCCCGCCCGCGATCTGGACCGTCTGCTGGACCGTTTCCGGGACGACATCCGCGACGCGGCCCGCGATCACGGGGTGACCGAGGAACAGCTCCGTGCCACACGAGGCCACTTGTCGGCGGCGGCGGCGCGCATAGGTGCGGTGCTGCGGACGCCGAGAGGCTGACCGAACGGCGGCCCGGCACCGCCTCGGTCCTCAGCTCGCCTTCGCCTCTCCCCCGTCGTCGCCGTACAGCACGCGCCGCAATGACGCGTGGGTCACCCCGTGGTCGGCCAGGACCTCCGCGGGGACGCCGGGGCGGGCGGTGAGGGCGAGCAGGAGGTGTTCGTCGCCGATGTGCCGGTCGTGCCGGGCGAGGGCGACGCGCAGGGACTCCGTGAGGAGGTCCTTGGCACCCCGGGCGAAGGGACGGCGGCCGCCGACGAACCCGGACCACCGTCCGCGGCTCCGTCCACCGGTCCCGCCGTCGCCTTTGCCGCCGGCTTTCCCGCCACCCCTCCCCTCACCGTGCGCGGCCTCCAGCGCGCCTTCGCCATGGGCCTCCTCGACGCGCGAGACGATGGCCGAGACGTCGATGCCCAGTTCCGAGAGCGCGTCCGTGTCGGCGCGGGAGAGGCCGCCGCGACGACGCGCCTCGGCGAGGGCCCGCTCGACGGAGTCCCGGCGCCCGCCGAGCCCCAGGGACGTCAGGGCGAACGACGCGCGGCTCGCCTCGCGGTCGAGGAGGGCCAGCAGCAGGTGCTGTTCCTCGACCGTTTCCGCATCCAGCCGCTCGGCGTGGCCGACCGCGCCCAGGACCACCGCGCGGGCGTCCTTGGTGAACCGTTCGAACATCACTGCCTCCCGTACTTCTTGTGCACGGCCTGCCTGCTGACACCCAGTTCCGCGGCGATCTCCTGCCACGACCAGCCCTGATTGCGCGCGCTGCGCACCTGTACCGCTTCGAGCTGCTCCAGCAGCCGCCGCAAGGCGGAGACGGCTCGCAGCCCGATCCGCGGATCACGGTCGCCGGCACGCTCGGCGAGATCCGTTGCTTCGGTCATGATGTCAACTTAGATTGACACACCCAAGCATGTCAATCTCAGTTGACACGCTTGGGTGTGCGGGACGGCCAGGGAGGTGGTCACGGGGCGGTCAGGAAGCGGTCATCGAGGGTTCGGAAGGGTTCATGAGGCGGTCAGAACGACCTTGCCGAAGAGTTCACCGGACTCCATGCGCCCAAAGCCCTCGCGGGCCCGGTCCAGAGGGAGGATCTCGTCGATGACGGGGCGGACGCCGGTGGCGGCGCAGAAGGACAGCAGGTCCTCGAGTTCGTCCTTGGTGCCCATCGTGGAGCCGACGACCTTGAGTTCGAGGAAGAAGATGCGGGTCAGCTCGGCGTGCGCAGGGCGGTCGCCGCTCGTGGCGCCCGAGATGACCAGGGTGCCGCCGGGCTTGAGGGACTTGACGGAGTGGGACCAGGTGGCGGCGCCGACGGTCTCGATGACGGCGTCCACGCGGTGCGGCAGACGGGCGCCGGATTCCAGGGCCTCCACCGCGCCCAGTTCGAGGGCCCGCTTGCGCTTGGCCTCGTCCCGGCTGGTGGCGAAGACGCGCAGTCCCGCGGCCTTGCCGAGTGCGATGGCGGCCGTGGCGACGCCGCCGCCGGCGCCCTGGACGAGGACGGAGTCACCGGGGCGTACGCCCGCGTTGGTGAAGAGCATGCGGTAGGCCGTCAGCCAGGCGGTGGGAAGGCAGGCGGCTTCTTCGAAGGAGAGCTCGGCGGGCTTGGGGAGGACGTTCCAGGTGGGTACGGAGACCTGTTCCGCGAAGGTCCCCTGGTAGCGCTCGGTGAGGATGGACCGTGGTTCCTCCGGGCCGACGCCGTGCCCGGTCTGTCCGATGACGGAGTGGAGTACGACTTCGTTGCCGTCCTCGTCGATGCCGGCGGCGTCGCAGCCGAGGATCATGGGCAGCTTGTCCTCGGCGAGGCCGACGCCTCGCAACGACCAGAGGTCGTGGTGGTTGAGGGAGGCGGCCCTGACGTTCACGGTCGTCCAGCCGGGCCGGGGCTCGGGGGCGGGGCGTTCACCCAGTTCGAGGCCGTTGAGCGGCTGGTCGCGGTCGATGCGGGAGGCGTAGGCGGCGAACATGTCCCGACCCTAGGGGGCACCCGCCTCCGACGGAACCGGACCCGCCTGTGACACGCGTCCCCCACCGGGCCCCGGGTGCGTGTGCCGTCCGCGGCCCGGCGGAGGCCGCTCGCGCAGTTCCCCGCGCCCCTGGAAAACCCCGGCGAAGGCCCACCTCCAAGGGCACCGGCAACCGTGCGAGCACCCTCATCCGCCCCGCCCCTCAGGGGCGCGGGGAACTGCGCGACCAGCCACAACGGACCGGCATCCGGCGCCCCGCACCCGGCCCTGGCCCTCGGACCCGGGCCCCTTTCCCCTCCCCCACACACGAATCCGGGCCCCGCCCACCAGGACGGGACCCGGACACACCACCAGGCCGGCCGGGCGGTACCGGCCGGACGGGTCAGCGGCGAGCGACACCCTCCGCCCGGGCCGCCGCCGCGACCGCCGCGGTGACCGCCGGAGCCACCCGCTCGTCGAACGGTGACGGAATCACATAGTCAGCGGCAAGATCGTCGCCGACGACCGACGCCAGCGCCTCGGCCGCCGCGATCTTCATCCCCTCGGTGATCCGGGAGGCCCGCACCTGCAGCGCCCCCGCGAAGATCCCGGGGAACGCCAGCACGTTGTTGATCTGGTTCGGATAGTCGGACCGCCCGGTCGCGACGACCGCCGCGTACCTGTGCGCGACATCCGGGTGCACCTCGGGAGTGGGGTTCGCCATGGCGAACACGAACGCGCCCTCGGCCATGGAGGCCACAGCCGGCTCCGGCACCGTACCGCCGGACACGCCGATGAAGACGTCGGCGCCGGCGAGCGCGGACTCCAGCGAGCCGGACAGCCCCGCCTTGTTGGTCATGACGGCCAGTTCCCGCTTGACCGGCGTCAGATCGTCCCGGTCGGCCGACACGATCCCCTTGCGGTCCGCGACGGCGACGTCGCCGAGCCCCGCCTCCAGCAGGAACTTGGCGATGGCCACCCCGGCCGCACCCGCACCCGAGATCACGGCCCGCAGCTGTCCGAGCGACCGCCCGGTCAGCCGTGCGGCGTTCCGCAGGGCCGCCAGCGTGACGACGGCCGTCCCGTGCTGGTCGTCGTGGAAGACGGGAATGTCGAGCCGCTCCTGCAACCGACGTTCGATCTCGAAGCACCGCGGCGCCGAGATGTCCTCCAGGTTGACGCCGCCGAAGGACGGCGCGAGCCGCACCACGGTCTCGACGATCTCGTCGACACCCGTGCAGCCCAGCGCGATCGGCACGGCGTCGACCCCGCCGAACTGCTTGAACAGGATCGCCTTGCCCTCCATGACGGGGAGCGAGGCCTCGGGTCCGATGTCGCCGAGTCCGAGCACGGCGGTCCCGTCCGTCACGACGGCGACCACGGACGACTTCCACGTGTAGTCGTGGACGAGTTCCGGCCGCTCCGCGATGGCCGTGCAGACCTTCGCGACGCCGGGCGTGTACGCCAGGGACAGGTCGTCCTTGTCGCGGACGGGCACGGTGGCCCGCACGGCCATCTTGCCGCCGCGGTGCAGCGCGAACACCGGGTCGAAGGAATCGAGGGGCTCGGCCCCGCCGTCCTGATCCGTACTGCTGTCGCTGCGAGGATTGACGATCTCCGCTGCCACTTTGTTTTACCCCTTAAGTCTTAAACGGTTGAGGGTCCGCTCCGGGTGAGGAGCGGGCGGGCACCGCGCACGTCCCTGACGACTGTTGCGTCCCTGATGACCGTTGGGCACGGGACGCGCGCGACGGGCGCGCCGCACACGCGCCCTGAGCCCCGGATGAGGGGTGTGAGGAACCTTCTTACCGGACGGACCGCACCGCGGACGAGTCGATGGAGCGAAGGTCACACGCGGACCGCCGCGGAGGGCGGACCGAGGGGCCCGGACCCGTATACCGGAGGGCGAAGGTCACATACCGGTGACATGAGTCATGACCGAATGGGTCGAACAAGCATATGGTGGGAATTAGCAGCCGGTAAGCACCATGGTGCCCAAAATGCCCGGAAGCGGTCGTCCGCACCTCGGTGTTCACCGTAGATCTTCCGGCCCTTACGGGGGATTTCCGCACAAGATCCGGTCATGCCGGACCGACCGGGTCCGGTCGGGGGGTCACCCGTTATCCGATTTTGACATGGCAGGAAGCCTGAAGGCGTGAGTCCGAATGGCAAGATGCCGTAATCACACGAGGTCGCGACACCCGAAGGTGTGTGTTCTCGTCGACCCATCGGCTCCTGCCGACCCATCGGCAACTCCACCCACCCGCCGGAGGAACCCACCATGACCGCACGCTCCACCCGTCGTACGACCACCGCGCAGTCCCGGATAGCCGCGGTCGGTGCGATCGCGGTCGCAGGCACCCTGCTGCTCACCGGCTGCGGTGACCAGACCGAGGACAAGGACGGCGGCAGCTCGGACACCTCGGCCTCCAGCTCGGCGCCGCTCGCCGACAAGCTGCCCAAGGCCGTCCGCGACAAGGGCGTCATCAAGGTCGGCTCGGACATCGCGTACGCGCCCGTCGAGTTCAAGGACGACTCCGGCAAGACGGTCGGCATCGACCCCGACCTCGCCGACGCGATGGGCAAGCAGCTCGGCGTGAAGTTCGAGTTCGAGAACGGCACCTTCGACACGCTGCTCACCGGCCTGCGCTCCAAGCGGTACGACATCGCGATGTCGGCGATGACGGACACCAAGGACCGCCAGGAGGGCGTCGACTCCGAGACCGGCAAGAAGGTCGGTGAGGGCGTCGACTTCATCGACTACTTCACCGCGGGCGTCTCGATCTACACCAAGCAGGGCGACGAGCAGTCCATCAAGACCTGGGACGACCTGTGCGGCAAGAAGATCGTGGTGCAGCGCAACACGGTCTCCAACGACCTCGCCAAGGCCCAGGCCAAGAAGTGTCCGGCGGGCAAGAAGCTCTCCATCGAGGCCTTCGACAACGACCAGCAGGCCCAGACCCGGCTGCGCGCCGGTGGCGCCGACGCCGGCTCCTCGGACTTCCCCGTGGCGGCGTACGCGGCGAAGACCTCCGGCGGCGGCAAGGACTTCGTGGTCGTCGGTGAGCAGGTCGAGGCCGCCCCGTACGGCATCGCGGTCGCCAAGTCGAACACCGGGCTGCGGGACGCCCTGCAGGCCGCGCTCGACGCGATCATCAAGAACGGCGAGTACGACAAGGTCATCGCGAAGTGGGGCGTCGGGGCGGGTGCCGTGAAGGAAGCCACCCTCAACGGCGGCAAGTGACCGCGACCGGCGGCGCTGAAAGGCAACATCCGTGACTGCTGACATCGACAAGACAGCCGGCCCCGAGAGCACTCCCCCGGGCGGACCGGAGGCCATCAAGGCCATCCCGGTCCGGCACTACGGGCGGTACGTCTCGGCGGTCGTCGCGATCGCGCTCTTCGCGGCGATCGTCTACGCGTTCGCCCAGGGCAAGATCAACTGGGGCGCCGTACCGGACTACTTCTTCGACGACCGGATCCTCAAGGGCGTCGGCCAGACGATGCTGCTCACCGTCCTGTCGATGCTGATCGGCATCGTGGGCGGCATCCTCCTCGCGGTGATGCGCCTGTCGAGGAACCCGGTGACCTCGTCGATCGCCTGGTTCTACATCTGGTTCTTCCGGGGCACCCCGGTCCTGGTCCAGCTCGTCGTCTGGTTCAACCTGGGACTGGTCTTCGAGTACATCAACCTCGGCCCGGTCTACAAGGACGAGTGGTCGAGCTTCATGACGCCGCTGCTGACGGCGCTCCTCGGGCTCGGTCTCAACGAGGCCGCGTACATGGCGGAGATCTGCCGCGCCGGCCTGCTGTCGGTCGACGAGGGCCAGACCGAGGCCTCGCACGCCCTGGGCATGAGCCACGGCAAGACCCTGCGGCGGATCGTGATCCCGCAGGCGATGCGCGTGATCGTGCCCCCCACGGGCAACGAGGTCATCAACATGCTGAAGACGACCTCGCTGGTGTCGGTGGTCCAGTTCGCCGAGCTGTTCCGCTACGCCCAGGACATCGGGCAGTCGTCGGGCGCACCGGTGGAGATGTACTTCCTGGCCGCCGCCTGGTACCTGGTCCTGACCTCGGTGCTCAGCGTCGGGCAGTACTACGTCGAGCGGTACTACGCCCGCGGTTCGAGCCGTGCGCTGCCGGCCACCCCGTTCCAGAGGATCAGGGCGAACGTACTGTCCCTGTCGAGCCGCAAGGGCGGAGGAGCAACCGCATGACCGCCGATGTGACGAAGGTGGACTCCGGTACGCCGAGGGGCGCCGGTACGTTGATGGTGAAGGCCGAGGGCGTCCACAAGTCCTTCGGGCCGGTCGAGGTCCTCAAGGGCATCGACCTCGAGGTGAGGCCCGGCGAGGTCTTCTGCCTCATCGGCCCGTCCGGCTCCGGCAAGTCGACGTTCCTGCGGTGCATCAACCACCTGGAGAAGGTCAACGCCGGGCGGCTGTACGTGGACGGGGAGCTGGTCGGCTACCGCCAGAAGGGCGACAAGCTCTACGAGCTCAAGGACAGCGAGGTCGCGCTGAAGCGGCGGGACATCGGCATGGTGTTCCAGCGCTTCAACCTGTTCCCGCACATGACGGCGCTCGAGAACGTCATGGAGGCGCCGGTCCAGGTCAAGGGCGTGAACCGGGCGCAGGCGCGGGAGCGTGCGGGACAGCTCCTGGAGCGGGTCGGTCTCGCCGACAAGGCGGGCAACTACCCGTCGCAGTTGTCCGGCGGGCAGCAGCAGCGGGTCGCCATCGCGCGGGCGCTGGCGATGGAGCCGAAGCTGATGCTCTTCGACGAGCCGACGTCGGCGCTCGACCCGGAGCTCGTCGGTGACGTCCTCGACGTCATGCGTGACCTCGCCGAGTCGGGCATGACGATGGTCGTCGTCACGCACGAGATGGGGTTCGCGCGGGAGGTCGGCGACTCGCTGGTCTTCATGGACGAGGGTGTGGTGGTCGAGTCCGGCCACCCGCGGGACGTGCTGACCAATCCGCAGCACGAGCGGACGCAGTCGTTCCTGTCGAAGGTGCTCTAGCCTCCGGCGGGTCGGCCGGGTGGTGAAGGGGCGGTACGGGTTTCCGTACCGCCCCTCCGCCGTCCTCGGCCGACGCCGGGTCGTCGGTCGTCTGCGGGCCCGGTGGGGGCTGATCGCGCGGTTCCCCGCGCGCCCGAGGGCGCGGAGGCGCGGGGAACTGTGCGATGGGGGGCTGAGGGCGCAGCCCCCAGGGGCGATGGGGGGAGGGAAGGGGCGGCGGGGGCGAGGAGCAGCCGGCTACTTCAGGGCCAGGACCAGCGCGTCCGACGGGGAGCGCCAGACCTCGCGGGCCTCCGCGAAGCCGGCCGCGCGAAGGGTGCGGGCATGCCACTCGGCGGACGGCGTGTCCCCGTCCGCGTGCTCCCCGTAGATCTCGAACCGCCGGGCCGTCGGCTCCGCGAGCACCGGATCCGCCGCGGCGAGCTGCCACCATTCGGCCCAGTCCAGGACGCCCGCGGCCTTCGCCCCGTCCATCCGGGCATGCCGCTGCGCCCGGTCCGCCGCGTTGATCCGCGGGGTCGCCTCGTCGATCATGTGGTCCGCGTTCATGAACACCCCGCCGTCCCGCACGAGCCCGGCGACCTGGCCGTACAGGACCGCCAGCGGCTCGCTGTGCAGCCAGTGCAGCGCGGTCGCGGTGAGGACGGCGTCGTACGAGTCGTACGGCAGCCGCGCCGCCCAGTCGGGGTCCTTGAGATCGGCCGTGACGAACGTGACCCGGTCGTCGCCCGCGAACGTGCCCTCGGCGATGGCCAGGAGCGCCGGATCGAGATCGACGCCGGTACTGACCGCCTCCGGGAACCTTTCGAGGAGCCGGGCCGTGATACTTCCCGTACCACACGCGAGGTCCAGCACGCGCGGCTCGGGGCCCACCAGCGCCCCGACCATGTCGAGCATGACCCGGAAGCGCTCCTCGCGGTCGGGCAGGTACCACTCCTGCTGCCGGTCCCAGCTCTCCTGCCACGCATGCCAGTCGGAACCGAGGGTGGTCGTCATGTGAGCCCCTTTTCCCCTCCAGTATGTAATACCCTGGAGGCACCATCAGCCATTACGTGTCCGCACCACGACCATAGAGCGCCCTCGTAAGGACTACAAGTGGAACTGGCCTATTACTCGGATTACGCCGTCCGTCTCGTCAACAGCGAGGAGCCGGCCCGGGGCAAGGACACGCTCACCTCGGTCGAGGCCGTCCGCGACCTCTTCGGGGGCAACGCCTCGGCGGCCCGCCGCGCCAACGACTCGGACGTGACCCGCTTCCGCGGCGTACGGGCCCGGCTGCGCGCGGTCTTCGAGGCGGCGGACGGCGGCGACGAGACGCTCGCCGTGGACCTGCTGAACTCACTGCTGCTGGAGTTCCCGGTCAGCCCGCAGATCTCGGGCCACGACTTCCGGGACGACGACGGCCGCCCGCTGTGGCACATGCACCTCGCGGACCATCCTTCGAACGCGACCGCGGGGTACGCCGCGATCGCTGCCATGGGCCTGGCCTTCCACCTCACCGAGTACGGGGTCGACCGCCTGGGCCTGTGCGAGGCGGCGCCGTGCCGCAACGCCTATCTCGACACCTCGACGAACCGCTCCCGGCGTTACTGCTCGGACCGCTGCGCGACCCGGGCCAACGTCGCCGCCTACCGCGCGCGCAAGCGCCAGGAGGCGGACCGGTCGGAGAGCACCGGCCTGGCGGCCGACAGCGCCCAGCGCGCGAGCGCGAACGGCGAGCGCTGACCCTTGCGCAACGGCCGGTAGCGGAAGCGCACCTTCCCCAGGACGAGCTCCCCGGGCACGGTCCCGTAGTCCCTGCTGTCCCCGCCGCCGGCGAACGTGTTGTCGCCGAGCACCCACCAGCCGCCCTCGCGCCGCTCGGCCGCGCGCTTGACGACCAGCAGGTCCTGCTGGAACGGATGGCGCAGCACGACGACGTCACCGGGCCGGACCCTGGCCCCGTACTGCACCACGAGGCGGTCCCCGTGCTGCAGCGTGGGCACCATGGACGGTCCCGTCACCTCGGCGGCCCCGAAGGGCAGGACGCCCCTCGTGCGCTCGGTCTCCTGCGACAGCTCCGGCATCCCCGGCACCTCCCCGGTCCTATCCTCCACCAGTCCCAGTCTGACCCTGGACTTTTGTCCTAAGCCCATGGGGGCACCCGCGAAAACCCGTCCCTCACGGAGTAATGTCCCACCTGAGAAGACGATCACGAGGAAGGACAGCTCCATGCTTTCCCGCCTGTTTGCCCCCAAGGTCAAGGTCAGCGCACACTGCGACCTGCCCTGCGGCGTGTACGACCCTGCCCAGGCCCGCATCGAGGCGGAGTCGGTGAAGGCCGTCCAGGAAAAGATGGCCGCCAACGACGACGCGCACTTCCAGACGCGTGCCACCGTCATCAAGGAGCAGCGCGCCGAGCTCGCCAAGCACCACGTCTCGGTGCTGTGGAGCGACTACTTCAAGCCTCCGCACTTCGAGAAGTACCCGGAACTGCACCAGCTGGTCAACGACACCCTCAAGGCCCTCTCGGCCGCGAAGGCCTCGACGGACCCGGCCACGGGCCAGAAGGCGCTGGACTACATCGCCCAGATCGACAAGATCTTCTGGGAGACCAAGAAGGCCTGACCCCGCGTCGAGCCGTCCGGTCCGCGCGCTCGCGCGCGCTGCCGGACCCGGCATCCTCCCGACCGCACCCGGTCCGCAGCAGGCCGCCCACCACGGCGTCCGAAGCGGTCCGGGTGCGGTCGTTCCCCGCCGCGGACCGCTCGGCTCCGCCGGGCCCGGCGGGCCGCGGTCACGTCAGGGCGGCGAGCACCTCGGCCGGCTCCAGGGTGCGGCGGACCAGGGCCCGGGCGGTCGCGGTGAGCCGGTTGCCGTTGCGGCTGCTGTGGACCCGCAGGGCCTCCATCGCCCGTGCGGGGTCGAGCCCGCCGTGCTCGACGAGCATGCCCCGCGCCATCTCCACGGTGGCCCTGGCGGCGACGGCCGCCTGGACACGGGTGAGGATGTCCATGGGTCTGGCCGGGTCCGGGCTCCAGTGGACCAGGGCCACGGCGGCCACGTCGGCGAGCGCCTGGGCCAGTCGCAGGTCGCCCGGCGCGAGGCCGTCCGGCGCGGTCAGCAGGAGACTCACGAACCCGACGGTCTGGCGGCCGACCCGCAGGGGCAGCGCGTGCGCGGCACCGTAACCGGCCTCCAGGGCCTGTGCCGTGAACCGCGGCCAGCGGTCGCCGAGCCCGTGCAGACGGGGTGCGTCCACCGGCAGGCGGGTCGCGTAGCAGTCCAGGCCGGGGCCCTCCGCGGTCTGCGTCCCGATCAGTCCGGCCGGGGCCGTACCGGCCGGATCCGGAGCGGCCGAGACCGACATCGTACGGAGATCACCGCGGACGGTGGCCATCACGACCCCGGCCGTGTCGGCTCCGACGATGCCGACGCAGTACCCGACCAGGCGGTCCAGCAGGACCACCGGGTCGAAGCCCTCGGCGAGGGTGTCGGCCAGCCCGACGAACGCGTCGGCGAGCTGCTCTTCTCGCATCATGACCGGTCACCGTCTCCTTCGTCGCCGAGCCGACCGCGGCCCTTCAGCTGATCATCACCCGTCCGCCGGAAACGCAGTGTCCGGGCCAGGATCTCCTGTGCCACTTCGGTGACCGTGTACTCATGCGCGAAGGCGTACGCCCGCAGACGGTCCAAAGCCTGGTCAGGATCCGCCCCGGTCTGCACCATGACCATGCCGACGGCCTGATGGACCTCGGCGTGGTCGGCCTGGGCCGCGTCCACCCATGACGCCACGTCCGAACCGTCCGCCGGGCCGTCCGCCGAGCTGTCCGCCGGTCCGGAGCCGTCGGGCGCCGCTTCGAGGCTCAGTACCGCGAAAGTGACCGCGTCCCGTACCAGCAGGGCGATCCGCAGGTCCCGTACGGACAGGGACCCCGCGCTGTCCCGGTAGAGGTCGAGGGTGCCGAGCGCCGGCGCGCCGGTGCCGAGCGGCAGCGAGAGGACCGCCCGGACCCCGAGATCGACGGCCTGGTGCGCGAAGACCGGCCAGCGCCGGGCGTCCGGCCCCCGATGAGGTCCGGGGTGGCCCGGACGAGGGCGCTCCGGCAGGGGCCGTCGCCCAGCGTGTACTGCGCCTCGGCGAGGCGTGCCGCCGTGTCGTCGCCGGCGCACCACAGCGCCTGGACCGTGCTGTTCCCGCTGATGGAGATCGAGGCGCCGCTGACCGGAAGCAGGTCCACGCAGGCCCGGCACAACAGGTCCGGTGCCAGCCGCACCTGGGCGGACGCGGTCAGAGGGGCGTGAAGGCCTCCGTGATCCGGCGGCGGTCCTCCGTCTCGGAGGGCCGGCCGGGCATCTCGTCCCCGCCGTCGCGGTTCCCGGGCCGCATCGGCTTCACCTCCGCCCCGCCGCTCAGCCGGCAGCATGATGCGCCGGTATCGCCCACGGGCGCGCTCCGCGCGGACCGCCGTCCGCCCGTCGCGTCGCCCCACCGCCGCGTCCCGGCCTTTCCGGTACGCCCCGGCCCTTGCGGCCGCCGGTCCCTTCCGGCCGCACCTCGCCTCCGGGCTCCGGGCTCCGGGCTCCGGTACGGCCGCCCACGTGACGGGACGTCATGCCCCGACGGGCGCGGCCGGAAGATACCACCGGATCCGACGCACGGTAGTAGACCTGTGGCGCTTTGTGCTTGGCTGTTGTGCACAAACGACGCGGCCCCCGCCCGGGTGCGACGCCCTGGCACCCAGGAGCCGCGCGTTCCGGCTCGGCTTCGCCATCCAGCTCCTCAGGACATATGTGATGAACACCGAACCGCTCGATCCCGGCAGGGCGCAGGAAGTGGCCGCGAACCTGCTCGCCCTCGCCGACGCACCGGCCCGGGGCGAGGACGAGGCACATCTCCTGCGACGGCTCGCACAGGTCACGGTCCTCGTGCCGGGGGTGGAGGAGGCGGCCTGCAGCCTCCTCGGCCCGGCGGGGGCCCCCGGGCCCATGGCCGCGTCCGACGGCCGGGCGCGCCGGCTGGAGCGTCTGCAGGCGGAGCTGCGCGAAGGGCCCTGCCCGGACGTCTCGCGCGGCAGGAGCAGGAAACCCCTGGCCGACATCCCGCTGTCCCACCCGCAGAACCGGACCCGCTGGCCCCACTTCACCAGCCGCGCCCTCGTCGAGGGCTTCACCGCCGTGACGTCCGTGCCGCTCGTCCACCAGGAGCGGACCCTGGGCGCGCTCGACCTGTACCACCAGCACGGCCGGCTGGGGCCGTCCGGCATCCGCTGGGCCCTGCTCCTGGCCGACGCCACGGCCGTCGGGCTGGGCCACCGCGACGTGCTGCGCGACGCCCTGGGCCGGGCCGATCAGCTGCAGACCGCCCTGAACAGCCGGATCGTCATCGAGCAGGCCAAGGGCATCCTGGTCGAACGCTTCGACTGCGACCTCAAGGAGGCCTTCGACCGCCTGCGCGGCCATGCCCGCACGAACCGGATGAAACTCGCCGACCTGGCCGCGCTGATCGTCGCCAGCCCGGCCGACAGCCCGCCCTTCCCCCGGCTGCGGCCGGCCCGCTGACGGCTGCCGCGCGGTCGCAGGGTGACCGCGGTCGCGGTGGAGCGTTCTCCCGCTCGGACCACGGACCGAGGGCGCTGTCAGTGGGCTGTGCGATGCTGCGGGCATGACCACGGAGGACTTGGTGCGACTGCGCAGGGCCCGCGACCGCATGGACCGTGAGTACGCCGGGCCGCTGGACGTGCCCATGCTCGCGCGCACCGCATTGATGTCTCCCGGCCACTTCCAGCGCAGCTTCCGGGCCGCCTTCGGCGAGACGCCGTACGGCTATCTCATGACGCGCCGCATGGAGCGCGCGAAGGCACTGCTCAGACGCGGCGACCTGAGTGTCACAGAGGTCTGCTTCGCCGTGGGGTGCACGTCGCTCGGTTCGTTCAGCTCCCGTTTCACGGAGCTGGTCGGGGAGACGCCGAGCGCGTACCGGGCGCGGTCGCACGAGCCGGGGGCGGCGATCCCGGCGTGCGTGGCGAAGATGTACACGCGACCGGTGCGCCGTACCGCGGCGAAGTCCCAGCCCCTAGCGTGACGTCATGGACCTCAAAATCTCGCAGTGCTTCATCTCGGTCGACGACCACGACCGGGCGCTCGCCTTCTACCGTGACGTGCTGGGCCTGGAGGTCCGCAACGACGTCGGTTTCGAGGGCATGCGCTGGGTGACCGTCGGGCCCCCGCTCCAGCCGGACGTGGAGATCGTCCTGGAGCCGCCGCTGGCCGATCCGAACGCCGCGGCGGCCGACCGGCAGGCGGTGGCCGAGCTGCTGGCCAAGGGACTGCTCCGGGGCGTCATCTTCACCACGGAGGACTGCGACGCGACGTACGAGCGACTGCTCGCCGCGGACGCCGACGTCCTCCAGGAGCCGATGGACCAGCCGTACGGGGTCCGCGACTGCGCGGTCCGCGACCCCGCGGGCAACCTCCTGCGCTTCACCCAGCGCAAGGTCTGAGAGGCCCCGCCTCCGGCACCGGCACGGTCGCTCGGTCAGTCGCCCGCCCGCTCGTCCGTCCGCCTGTCCGTCCGCCCGTTCGCTCGCCCGTTCGCTCGCCCGCTCGCTACGGTCCCAGGCGGGCGGCGCGGGCCCGGAGGTAGTGCTGTTCCGGGCGGCTGAGCGTCTTGCCGGCCGCCGACTCGTAGGCGGCGTACGCGGCCGCGGTGTCACCGGCGCGTTCCAGAAGGTGGGCGCGGACCGCGTCGAGCCGGTGCCCCGCCGACAGCTCGGCCTCGAGCGGCGCCAGTTCGGCGAGTCCCGCCTCCGGCCCGTGCACCATCGCGACGGCCACCGCCCGGTTGAGGCGCTCGACGGGGCCGGGCACGAACCGCACCAGGAGGTCGTAGAGGCCGAGGATCTGCCGCCAGTCGGTGTCGCCGGGCGAGGCGGCCTCGTCGTGGACGGCGGCGATCGCGGCCCGCAGCTGGTACGGGCCGGGCCGGCGCCGGGTCAGCGCGTGGGTCACCAGCGCCACGCCTTCCTCGACGGCCGCCTTGTCCCACAGCGTCCGGTCCTGTTCGTCGAGCGGGACCAGCTCGCCGTGCGGTCCGGTGCGCGCGGCCCGGCGGGCGTCGGTGAGGAGCATCAGCGCGAGCAGCCCGGTGACCTCGTGGACGTCGGGCAGCAGACGGTGTGCCGTACGGGTCAGCCGGATCGCCTCGCCCGCGAGTCCGGCCCGCTGCAGCGCCGTACCCGACGTGGCCGTGTACCCCTCGTTGAAGATCAGGTACAGGACGTGCAGCACCGCGGGCAGCCGCTCCTCCCCGTTCTCGGGACGGCCGAAGCCCACGCCCTTGACCTTCTGTTTCGCCCGGCTGATGCGCTGGGCCATGGTCGCCTCGGGCACGAGGTGCGCGCGGGCGATCTCGGCGGTCGTCAGACCGCCCACCGCGCGCAGCGTGAGCGCGATCCGCGCGGGCGGGCTGAGGTCGGGGTGGCAGCAGAGGAAGAGCAGGGTGAGCGTGTCGTCCTCGGACGGGGCGCGATCCGCCCCGGGCGGCGGCGCCGTGAACGCGTCGCGCGGGGACAGCGCCGCCACCCGTTCCTCCCGCAGCCGCCGGGCCTCCTCGCTGCGCAGCACGTCGGTGAGCCGCCGCGAGGCGACCTTGATCAGCCAGCCGCGCGGGTTGTCGGGCACCCCGTCCGCCGGCCACTGCCCGGCCGCCGCGAGCAGCGCCTCCTGCACGGCGTCCTCGGCGGAGTCGAAGTGCCCGTACCGCCGTACGAGCGCCCCAAGGACCTGCGGCGCGTGCCGGCGCAGCAGGTCCTCGGTCTCGCTCATACCGTGGGACGGGTGCCCCGGGACACGGTTCACACGTCCCCGCCGACGTCGAAGATCGGCCGGATGACCAGCGGGTACTGCTTCGTTCCCTGGGGGACCGGGCATTCGAGGACCCGGGCGGCGATCTCCGTGACCCGCTCCAGGCCGGCGCAGTCCAGCACCCAGTAACCGGCGAGCACTTCCTTGGTCTCGCCGTAGGGCCCGTCGGTGATCACGGTCTTCCCGTCCGGGCCCAGTTCGACGAAGCGGGCCCGGGCCGGCTCCGCCAGACCGTTGGCGTCGACGATCTCGCCGCTCTCGGCGAGGTCGTTGTTGATGGCGCCCATGTGCGCGTACATCGTCCGCAGGTCCTGCTCGGTCCAGGCGGGCGCGTCGCCGGTGGCCTTGCCGCTCTGCGCCTGGTAGTCCGCCTGGGTGCCCTGGATCATCAGGAGGTACTTCATGGGTCCGCTCCTTCGGCTCGGACCGCCCGCGGTGGGCGGTTCTCGGAGGGGACGTCGGACCGGGTCCGCGGTTCTCTACACACCCGCGGAAAGTTTTCTCACCGATCCCGTTCCGGACCGGTCCGGGATGTCCCGGGCGGCGCCGGTGCGGCGCCGGCCCCTTCGCTCTCCTCGTCCGCCGCGTGGCGGGCGCAACGGGGGTTCGGGCAGGGGCCGGGGGCCCACACGGGCACGAAGACGCCCAGGGTCTTGTGCCGACGCACGACGGTGTCGACGGACTGCTCGCAGACCGGACAGACGGACTCATCGCTGGTCATGGCCCCAGAATATTGCGGGACGGGCCGGGCCGAAAGGCGAACGACGGCCCCCTCCCCGGTCAGCGTTTGCGGCTGTACGTCCGCACGACCGCCCCGTTCCTGAAGGTGCGCACCTCACCGAGCGTGAACTCGGTGATCGCGAACCCGGCGGCGAACATCGGCATACCGCTGCCCAGCACGATGGGGTACGTCTTGACGACGAGCTCGTCGATCTCGTCGATCAGCTCGCCCGCGACCTGCGAACCGCCGCACAGGTAGATGCCGAAGTCGCCTTCCTCCGCCTTGAGTTCGCGGACCCTGCCGACCAGGTCCTCGGCGACGATCTCGACGTTCGGGTCGGGTGACTCCTTGAGCGTGCGGGAGGCGACGTACTCGCGCAGATGGGCGTAGGGGCTGGTGACGTCGATCTGCAGCGCCAGGTCGTAGCTGGCGCGGCCCTGGACGATCGTGTCGTACTTCCGGTTCGCCAGGTCGTCGATGCCCGTCGCACGCCGGCCGTGGGTCGGCATCGTCTCCGGGTACTCGTCCTTGAGGAACGCGAAGAACTCCTCGTCCACGAACCGGACCATCGACGTCGCGTCCCCGTCCGGACCACCGATGAAGCCGTCGATCGAGCACGCGATGACATACGTCAGCTTTCGCAAGCCGGTCTCTTTCCGTAGGCTGCCTTGACCACTCCATTCATAGTGCTTCAGTTGTAGTGGTTGCAAGGCGATTACCGCGGACCTCCCGTACGGGACCGAAGCGGGAGAAGGAGTTCCGGATGGTGAGCAACCCGCAGCGCCGGGCCGCCCTGGTCGACGCCGGTGTGGAGGTCCTGGCCCGCGAGGGGGCCCGCGGACTGACCTTCCGCGCGGTGGACGGCGAGGCCGGGGTGCCGGTGGGCACCGCGTCGAACTACTTCACCGGCCGCGACGACCTGCTCCGGCAGATCGACGCCCGCCTCCACGAGCGGCTGGCTCCGGATCCGGAGGTCATGGCGGAACTCCTGAAGGCTCCGAGGGACCGCTCCCTGATCACGGCCTTCATGCACGACCTCATGGCCCGCGCCCGGCGGGACCGCACCGGTTACCTCGGGCTGCTGGAGATGCGCCTGGAGGCCACCCGCCGCCCCGAGCTGCGGGCCTCGTACACGAAGACCGTCCGCGGCGACCTCGAACAGGGCATGGAGTTCCACCGCGCGGCGGGCCTCCCGGGCGGCGACGAGACCGTGACGATCCTCTACCTGGCCATGCTCGGCCTGATCCTCGAACACCTGACCCTGCCGGGCGTACTGGACGGCGTCCTGCCGGGCGTCACGGTGCCGGACGGCCTGGTGGAACGCATCGTCACCACGATCGTCCCGCACCCCGAATCCTGACGTCGGCCAACCCGAACCCCGACGCCGGCCGAACGGCACCGTCCCCGGGGCCGGCGCACCGCGCCCCCGGCCGGGCGGACCGGCGGGTCCCGCGCACCGTGGGGATGCGCGGGGCCCACCGTCACCGGAGCTCCTCCCCCTCGCCGCGCCGTCAGGTGCCGCACGAGAGCGGGAACTCCGGTGTCTCGGCGCTCGGGCACCGGCACACAGCCACCCGAGCAAGGCCGGGCGGCGGCGTGAGCCAAGGCCCCGCCACCCCGCCGCCCGCCGTCTTCCCCCCTCCCCCCTCGCCCCTCCCCCTCAGGTCACCCCACCCGCCCGCTCCCCTCGGGCCGGCCGCAGGCTTCCCCTCCTCGGGCCTGCGGCAGCATCACCCGCTGCGGCGCGTCACGAACTCCGCCAGTGACAGCAGACCCTCCGCCGCCTGCGGATCCGGCACCGCACGGGACAGGTGGTCCAGCGCCGTGGCCATCCGGTCGGCGGCCTGTATCTGGGCCCAGTCCCGGCCGCCCGCCCGCTCGACGGCGACGACCGTGCGCTCCAGGTCACCGTCCCGGTAGGGAACCCGGTACAGCTCGGCGAGCTCGGCCGCCGCCGGTGTGCCGGAGGCGAGCGCGGCGACCACGGGCAGGGACTTCTTGCGGGCCATGAGATCCGCCCCGGCCGGTTTGCCGGTGCTCCCCGGGTCCCCCCAGATCCCGATCACGTCGTCGATGAACTGGAAGGCGAGCCCGGCCTCGCGCCCGAACGCGTCCAGTGCCTCGACGTCCGCGTCGTCGGCGCCCGCGTACAGCGCCCCGATCGCGCACGCGCATCCGAGCAGCGCGCCCGTCTTGGCCTCGGCCATGGCGAGCACCTCGGCGAGCGTGATGTCGCCGGGACCGCGACGCTCCATCGCGGTGTCCGCGTGCTGCCCCGCGCAGAGCTCGACGACACAGCTCGCCAGCCGCGCGGCCGCCGCCGAGGACGCCGGGTGCGGATCGTCGGCGAGCAGCCGGTGGGCCAGCGCCTGCAGGGAGTCCCCCGCGAGGACCGCGTCGGCGTCGCCGAACACCGCCCATGCGGTGGGCCGGTGCCGGCGGGTGGTGTCCCGGTCCATCACGTCGTCGTGCAGCAGCGTGAAGTTGTGCACCAACTCCACGGCGGCGGCGGCCCGGACGGCCGTCTCCCGGTGCCCGCCCAGCGCCCCGGTCGCGGCCAGGACGAGCGCGGGCCGGATGGCCTTGCCCGCGTTCCCCGCCGCCGGGGTGCCGTCCGCGTGCTCCCACCCGAAGTGATAGAGCGCGACCCGCCGCATCGGGGCGGGCAGTGACTCGACGGCCCGGCGCAGTTCGGGGTCGACCGAGGTCCGGGCCCGCTCGAGGATCGCGGACGCCTCCTGCTCGTCGGGCGGACCGTGCTGCCTGACGAGCACCGGTGCCCGGTCCGGCCGGGGTCCTTCCCTCGCGGGTGAAGGGCTCTGCCGCGTCTCCGTCATGAGCTCACCCGTGGATCCGTCTCGAAGGGTGCGCGGACGGTGGCGGTTCCGCTGGCACCGGGCGCGTACCCCGGAGGTCTACCCGTCCCGGTGGGCGGGAACACGGTCCGCAGCGCGCCGGAGGTCACCGCCAGCGGCCGATCTCGACGTTCTCCAGTACGCCGAGCGCGTCCGGCACGAGGACCGCGGCCGAGTAGTACGTCGTCACCAGGTACGACATGATCGCCTGCTCGCTGATGCCCATGAACCGCACGGACAGGCTCGGCTCGATCTCGTCCGGGATGCCCGCCTGCTGGAGCCCGACGACCCCCTGCTCGGCCTCGCCCGTACGCATGGCGATGATCGAGGTCGTCCTGGTCTCGCTGACCGGGATCTTGTTGCACGGGTAGATCGGCACGCCGCGCCAGGTGGGGATGCGGTGGCCGGCCACGTCCAGGGTCTCCGGGACGAGCCCCCGCTTGTTGAGCTCGCGGCCGAACGCCGAGATCGCCCGGGGGTGGGCGAGCAGCAGCTTGGTACCGCGCCGCCTGGTGAGCAGTTCGTCCAGGTCGTCCGGGCTGGGTACGCCGTCGTGCGGCTGGAGCCGCTGGTCGTACTCGCAGTTGTGGAGCAGGCCGAACTCGCGGTTGTTGACGAGCTCGTGCTCCTGGCGCTCCTTCAGCGCCTCCACGGTGAGCCGCAACTGCTGCTCGGTCTGGTTCATCGGCTGGTTGTAGAGGTCGGCCACGCGCGTGTGGATGCGCAGTACGGTCTGGGCGACGCTGAGTTCGTACTCGCGCGGCGCGGCGTCGTAGTCGACGTACGTCCCCGGGATGGCCGGTTCCCCGGTGTGGCCGGCCGCGAGGTCGATCTCCTTCTCACCGTACTTGTTGGCGCGCTGGTGCGGGATGGCGCGCAGTCGCTCCAGGTGCTCGCGCAGGGAGTCGGAGCGCTCCGCGATCTGCTCGAAGTGCGAGCGGGACAGGGTGAGGACCGTGCACGCGGTGACCGCGCGGGCCGTGTACTCCCAGATGGCGTCCGGGTCGAGGATCGACTGGTCGCCGAAGTAGGCGCCGTCGGCGAGCGTTCCGAGGGCCGCGTCGTCGCCGTACGGCCCGGTGCCGATCTTCTCGACCCTGCCGTGCGCGAGCAGGAACACCTCGTCCGCCGGGCTGCCGAAGGACGTGAGGGCGTCGCCCGGACCGAACTCGCGCTGCTCGCAGCGCTGGGCCAGTTCCCCGAGCACCTCCTGGTCGTCGTAGGTGCGCAGTGCCGGCAGTTCGCCGAGCTCCGCCGGGATGACCTGGACGCGGTCACCTGTCTTGACGAAGGTGACGCGGCCGTCTCCCACGGAGTAGCTCAGCCTGCGGTTCACCCGGTATGTGCCGCCCTGCACGTTCACCCACGGCAGCATGCGCAGCAGCCATCGTGAGCTGATCTCCTGCATCTGTGGCGCGGTCTTGGTGGTGGTGGCCAGGTTCCGCGCCGCGGATGTGCCAAGACTCTTCCGCGGCTGGTCCTGCTCCGCGCGAGTCTCTTCGCCTACCGACATGAGACGTCCTTCCCAATCGTGCATCGAGCTGCGGGAACAACCCTTCCATCACGTACCGTGCTCGTGCTATTACACGAAAGAGCGGGAATGGATCTTCGCGAAGCGGGGCATCGCGTGCGCTTCCGGGCGCGCCCGGTTCATCCGGGATCGCCGGGCTCGCGGATCTTCGTCCGGGAACTCCAAGATCGGGCCGCCCGTTCACCGGGCAGGACGGACGATCGACGGAGGAGACGGCCATGGCAGGCTTCCTGGACCGCGCCAAGGAACAAGCACAGCGCGGCCTCACGCAGGGCAAGCAGAAGATCGACGAGGTGCAGGCGCAGCGGGCCGGCGGTGATCTGCTGAAGAACCTCGGCGCGGCCTACCTCGCGGAGCGGCGCGGCAGCGGCTCCCCGCAGGCCACCCAGCAGGCACTGCAGGCGGTGGAGAGCCACATCGCGACGCACGGGGACGGCTTCCTGCGCGCCTGACCGCGGTCGCCCGGGCGGCCGCTCGCGTGTCGCGCGAACCGGTGGTCGCTCAGGGCGACTTCCGGGTACAAGCAGCGTACGAGGCGGCTGCGAAAGGTGGCCGTCGCGCACTGTGAGGAGGCAATTGTGGCCTCACCCATGTCCGCGAGCAGAATGCTGAGCCGGCTCAAGGCCGAGGGGGTCACCGTCGTCGAGGTCGGCGACTGGGAGACCCACAACCGCAACCACAAGGGCCCCTGGGGCCCGGTCAACGGTGTGATGATCCATCACACGGTGACGTCGGGCAGCAAGCGGACGGTCGAGATCTGCCGTGACGGATACAGCGGACTGCCGGGCCCGTTGTGCCACGGCGTCATCACGAAGGACGGCCGCGTCCACCTCGTGGGTCACGGCCGCGCCAACCACGCGGGCCTCGGTGACGACGACGTCCTGCGCGCGGTCATAGCCGAGCGGGCCCTCCCGCCGGACAATGAGGCGAACACCGACGGCAACCGCCATTTCTACGGCTTCGAGTGCGAGAACCTCGGCGACGGCGACGATCCCTGGCCGGAGGTCCAGCTGGAGGCCATCGAGCGGGCCGCGGCGGCGATCTGCCGCCACCACGGCTGGACGGAGCGCTCGGTGATCGGGCATCTCGAATGGCAGCCGGGCAAGATCGATCCGCGTGGCTTCACGATGGCCGCCATGCGGGCCCGCATCCGCGACCGCCTGGGGTGACGGGCGGGGCTCCGGCGGCATCGGCGCAGCCCCGCGTGCCGCTCGGACGCGTGTCCGACAATGGGGTACGTGACCAGCCCCGACACCCCTGAAGCCGTCGGCCCCGGCCTTGACTGCGGTCATGGCTCCGGCCCCGGCGTCCTGCGGCCGCGGCTGCCGTCGCCGCTGCGGGAGGTCGCGGACGAGCGCTTCACGCGACGTGGCGTGCGGCTGCTGCTCAAGCGGGACGATCTGATCCATCCGGAGCTGATCGGCAACAAGTGGCGCAAGCTGGTCCCGAACCTGGTGGCGGCGGGCGGCCGCACGGTCCTGACCTTCGGTGGCGCGTACTCGAACCACCTGCGGGCCACCGCCGCGGCCGGCCGCCTCCTGGGGCTGTCGACCGTCGGTGTGGTCCGCGGCCAGGAGCTCGCCGGCCGCCCCCTCAACCCGTCCCTCGCCCGGTGCGCGGCCGACGGCATGCGGCTGCACTTCGTCGACAGGTCGACGTACCGCCGCAAGGGCGAGCCGGAGACCTTGGCCGCCCTGTTGCAGGCGACCGGCTGCGAGGCCGCGTACGTCGTTCCGGAGGGCGGCAGCAACGCTCCCGCCGTGCGGGGCTGCGTGGCACTGGGCGAGGAACTGCGCAGCCACGCCGACGTCGTCGCGCTCGCCTGCGGCACGGGCGGCACCCTGGCCGGCCTGGCCGCGGGCCTCTCCCCCGGCCAGCGCGCCCTGGGTGTCCCGGTCCTCAAGGGCGGCTTCCTCGGCGCGGAGATACGCGCCCTGCAGGAGGAGGCGTTCGGCGGCCCGCGCGGCGACTGGACGCTGGACGACCGGTTCCACTTCGGCGGCTACGCCCGCACACCCGCCGAACTCGACGCGTTCGCCGCCGACTTCGGGCGGCGTCACGCCCTGCCCGTCGAACGTCTCTATGTCGCCAAATCGCTGTACGGACTCGTGACGCTCGCCGAGGAGGGCGCGTTCCCGCGCGGGACGACGGTCGCGGCCGTGATCACGGGCACGCCCGGACCGTCCCGGGGAACCGTCCTGGGGAGCGGCACTTCCTAGGCGGCCTCCCGGAACGCGGCCGCCTCCTCCAGGTCCAGGCGTCGCAGCAGGGTCCGCAGCATCTCGTCGTCGATGTGACGGCCGTCCCGCAGCTTCACGAACACCCCGCGCTCGGCACTGATCATCTCCCGGGACAGCCGCCGGTAGGTGTCGTCCGCGGTCTCGCCGGTGACGGTGTTGACCTGGCCGAGACGTTCCCAGACGGCGTTGCGGCGGCGCTCCAGGACCGTGCGCAGACGGTCGGCGAGGGGCGGCGGAAGCGTGTTGCGCTCGTCGGAGAGGAGTTCTTCCAGGCGCCGCTCGGCGGCCCGCGAGGCCTGCGCCTGGGCGTTCGCCTCCGCGAGGGTCTCGGCCTGCTGGTCCCGCCCGGGCAGTTTCAGCACGCGGATGAGCGGCGGCAGCGTCAGCCCCTGCACGACGAGCGTTCCGATGACCGTCGTGAAGGTCAGGAAGAGGATCATGTTGCGGCCGTCGAAGTCCTCGCCGCCGTGCGCGGTGAGCGGGATCGAGAAGGCGATGGCGAGCGACACCACACCTCTCATGCCGGCCCAGCCGATGACGAAGGATCCCTTCCAGGTGGGGTTCTCCTCCCGTTCGCGGATCCGCGCGGACAGCAGGCGCGGCAGGAAGGTCGCGGGGTAGACCCAGGCGAAGCGGGTCACGACGACGACCGCGAAGAGGGCCACCGCGTACCAGGCGGCGCTCGCCCCCTCGTACTCGCCCAGGCCCTTCAGGATCACCGGCAGCTGCAGGCCGATGAGTGCGAAGACCGCCGACTCCAGGATGAACGCGACCATCTTCCAGACCGCCTCCTCCTGGAGGCGGGTGGCGAAGTCGACCTCCCAGTTGCGGTGGCCCAGGTAGAGCGCGACGACGACCACGGCGAGCACCCCGGAGGCGTGCAGTTGCTCGGCGACCGCGTAGGCGAAGAAGGGGGTGAGCAGCGACAGGGAGTTCTGCACCAGCGCCTCCTTCAGGTGGGTGCGCATCCAGTGGATCGGCACCATCAGGACGAGACCGACGCCGACGCCGCCGAGCGCCGCGAGCAGGAACTCGCCGATGCCGCCCGCCCAGGTCGCGCCCTCGCCGACGGCGGCGGCGAGGGCGACCTTGTAGGCGGTGATCGCGGTCGCGTCGTTCACCAGGGACTCGCCCTGCAGGATCGTGGTGACCCGCGACGGCAGTCCGACCCGCCGGGCCACCGCGGTGGCCGCCACCGCGTCCGGCGGGGCCACGACCGCGCCGAGTACCAGCGCCGCGGTGAGGGAGAGGTCCGGCACGAGCACGTACGCGACCCAGCCGACGACGAGCGTCGCGAACAGCACGTAGCCGACGGACAGCAGCGCCACCGGCCGGATCTGCGCCCGCAGGTCGAGGTACGAACTGTCCGTGGCGGCGGTGTAGAGCAGCGGAGGCAGCAGCAGCGGCAGCACCACGTGCGGGTCGAGGGTGTACTCGGGCACCCAGGGCACGTACGAGACGATCAGGCCCGCCGCGACGAGCAGCAGCGGCGCGGGCACCGGGGTGCGCCGCGCGGCACCCGCCACTGCGGCACTGCCCGCGATCAGCAGGAGCAGGGGCATCACATGCATCGCTATAGGCCCGCTTTCGTTTCTGCGCGGTTTTCCGCACACCCGACGTAATCTGGCAATCATGAAACAGTGCACGCACGCCGACGCGCTGCCGCATCCCGAACCCGCGCCGCTGAGCGACACCTGCCTCGAGTGCGAGGCGGCGGGCACGCATCCGGTGCAGCTGCGGCTGTGCCTCGACTGCGGTCACGTGGGCTGCTGCGACTCGTCACCGCTGCGGCACGCCACCGAGCACCACAAGGACACCGGCCATCCGATCATGCGGACCTTCGAGCCCGGTGAGAGCTGGCGCTGGTGCTTCGTCGATCACGTACTGGTGTGACGTGGGGTCCGGACGGTTCGGGCGTCTGACGTCTGGGTACGTCAATCCGGCGCGCGCTCTTCCCAATTGGGCCCGCAGACCTCTAGCCACTGTGCGTATACATAGGTTTACTATGAGTGACAGCAAGGGGTTGGGGTCCCGGGGACAGGACACCTGAGAGCGCGATAGCGTCACCGCTGAACCACGTTGCGCGTTACCCCGGGGGGCGACCCTCGGCCCCCGAAAGAGCTTGTACCACCTTGGAGGTGAGGGTGTCCCAGTTCGCAGGCGAGCCCGCGACCCAGGACTTCGTCGAAGTCCGGCTGCCGGCTGCGGGTGCCTACCTGTCGGTGCTGCGTACGGCCACAGCCGGCCTCGCGGCGCGTTTGGACTTCACCCTCGACGAGATCGAGGACTTGCGCATCGCCGTGGACGAGGCGTGCGCGATCCTGTTGCAACAGGCGGTGCCGGGCTCCGTGCTCAGCTGTGTCTTCCGCCTGATCGACGACTCGCTCGAGGTGACCGTCTCGGCTCCGACCACCGACGGCCACGCCCCCGCACGGGACACCTTCGCGTGGACCGTGCTCTCGGCCCTCGCCGGCAAGGTCTCCTCGTCGGTGGCCGACGACAAAACCGTTTCGATCAGCCTCTACAAACAGCGCGGCGCGGGACCCGGGCCGGCGTGAGGAACGGGGACGGGCCGGTGCGGGACGAAGAGCGCGGCACACGGGAACTCCCCGCCGGGGGCGAAGGCGGCCCGGGCGGGCCCCGGCACCTGGCGGAGGGCGTCGACGGCATTCCCGAGCAGCAGGCCCGGCCGCATCCGGAGGACATCGGTCCGCCGGCGGCCGGGGCCTCTCGGGGCGGACCGATCGACGAGGACGGGCGCGAAGCGCCCTCCGGCAGTGACGGGCGACACGATCCAGACGTTGCCGCGCAGTGGGGGTCCCCCCGGACGGAGTCTGGGGGGACGTCCCTGGAAGGGCGGCGGCGGGTGACGGGCGGGATCATGGGCGAGCAGCAGCACGAGCACGAACGAAATGCCGACAACGGCGCGTCGGGAGCACCGCACGACCCGCACAACCGGAGCGGGGCGCGGGCCAAGTTCATCGAGCTGCGCGAGCTGGACGCCACCAGCCGGGAGTACGCGGAACTGCGCAATCAGCTGGTCCGCATGCACCTGCCGCTCGTGGAGCACCTCGCGCGCCGGTTCCGCAACCGCGGCGAGCCGCTGGACGACCTCACGCAGGTCGCGACCATCGGCCTGATCAAGTCGGTCGACCGCTTCGACCCGGAGCGCGGTGTCGAGTTCTCGACGTACGCGACCCCGACGGTCGTCGGCGAGATCAAGCGGCACTTCCGGGACAAGGGCTGGGCGGTGCGCGTGCCGCGCCGGCTTCAGGAGCTGCGGCTCGCGCTGACCACGGCGACCGCGGAGCTGTCGCAGCAGCACGGCCGTTCCCCCACCGTGCACGAGCTGGCCGAGAAGCTGGCCATCTCGGAGGAGGAGGTCCTGGAGGGCCTGGAGTCGGCCAACGCGTACTCCACGCTGTCCCTGGACGTCCCCGACACGGACGACGAGTCCCCGGCCGTCGCGGACACCCTCGGCTCCGAGGACGAGGCGCTGGAGGGTGTCGAGTACCGCGAGTCCCTCAAACCGCTCCTGGAGGATCTTCCTCCGCGGGAGAAGCGCATCCTGCTGCTGCGCTTCTTCGCGAACATGACCCAGTCGCAGATCGCCCAGGAGGTCGGCATCTCGCAGATGCACGTCTCCCGGCTGCTGGCCCGGACACTGGCCCAGCTCCGCGAGAAGCTCCTGGTCGAGGAGTAGGGCACACCCACGGGCCGCGCCCCGGCCCGCACCCCGGCCCGTACGCCCGCTCGCGCCCCGTGAGGGGCGCGGGAACCACGGGACGACTACTCCCGTACGCCGCCCGGCCCGGTGATGCCCAGGGCCCGTGTCGTCTCGGGGTTCAGGATCAGCACCAGGGTCGCGACCGCCACCACCGCCAGGGCGATGCCCCCGGGGATGGCGAGACTGTCGGCCTGGAGCAGGTTGTACGCGACGGGCAGCGCCATGATCTGCGTGATGATCGCGGGCCCCCGGCTCCAGGCGCGCCGCAGCAGCAGCCCCCGGGCGGCCAGCAGCGGCAGCAGGGCGAGCACGATCAGCGTCACCCCTCCGGTGACCGCCTGGCCCCGGTCGTCCGGATGGCCGGTGAGGCCCATCACGAGCAGGTAGACGCCTCCGGCGACCAGCGCGGCCCCCTCCAGCGCGGCGAGTGCGGCCGCCGCGGTCAGCCGCCCGGGGCGGGGCCCGGCGTCGGTGGTCTGCGGGGTGGGATTCTGCTCAGGGCTCACATCCGAAGGGTAGCTCCCGCCCGCCGGGCGCTCCCTGCCCGCCCACGGCCCCGGCGGGCCCGCGCCGGGCGCTCCCGCTCCCACCTGATCCTCACCTCGGTATGGGACGAGTACCCCGCGGTAGGTACGCTGCATCGCATGCGTGCACTTCTCGTGGTCAATCCGGCAGCAACCACCACCAGCGCACGCATGCGTGACGTTCTGATCCACGCCCTGGCGAGCGAGATGAAACTCGAGGCGGTCACCACCGAGTACCGCGGGCACGCCAGGGACCTCGGCCGGCAGGCCGCGGAGAGCAAGGACATAGAACTGGTCGTGGCCCTCGGCGGCGACGGCACGGTCAACGAGGTCGTGAACGGTCTGCTGCACGGCGGTCCCGACCCCGACCGGCTGCCGGGGTTCGCCGTCGTCCCCGGCGGTTCCACCAATGTCTTCGCCCGCGCCCTCGGCCTGCCCAACGACGCCGTCGAGGCGACGGGCGCCCTGCTGGACGCCCTGCGCGAGGGCCGGGAGCGCACGGTGGGCCTGGGTCTCGCCGCGGGCACCCCGGGCAGCGAGGACGAGGCCGTCCCCGCCCGCTGGTTCACCTTCAACGCGGGCCTCGGCTTCGACGCCGGTGTGGTCGGCCGGGTCGAACAGCACCGCGAACGCGGCAAGCGCTCCACGCACTCGCTGTACCTGCGCCAGGCGATGCGGCAGTTCTTCGGGGAGACCCACCGGCGCCGCGGCACCATCACCCTGGAACGGGCGGGCGCCGAGCCGGTGGACGATCTGGTGCTCTCGATAGTCTGCAACACCTCCCCCTGGACTTATCTGGGCAATCGCCCGGTGTACGCGTCACCTAAGGCCTCGTTCGATACCGGCCTCGACGTACTCGGCCTCAGCCGCATGTCGACGGGCGCGGTTGCCCGGTATGGCACCCAGTTGCTCACTTCGTCCCCCGACCGCGGACCCCATGGCAAGCACGCGGTGTCCCTGCACGACCTGACCGACTTCACCTTGCATTCGAAGGTCCCGCTGCCCCTGCAGATGGACGGCGACCACCTCGGACTGCGTACGAGCGTCGCGTTCACAGGCGTTCGCCGTGCACTGCGTGTGATTGTGTGAGCGGAACGGGCTAAAGTCCTTCCACTCGAACGTTTAGGCCAGGATCCACCCCATGGAAGTACGGCTGTGACCTAGTCGACACCGAGGAATCAAAAAAAACTTTCCGGTAGGGGTTGTATCCGCCGCTGAGGTTTGCGAGTCTCTACGTGGCGCTCGGGACGGGCCGCAACATCGCCCCCACAGAGCGCCGGAACCCCTCCTCACTCAAAGGACCACACCAGTCCGTCTGGTAGTCGGCCCTTCACTTGTTGAGGGATTCGTGAAAGCGTTCACATTCACAAGCAACCTGCTTGTAATACCAAGGAGAGGTAGCAGCCATGGACTGGCGTCACAACGCCGTTTGCCGCGAGGAAGACCCCGAGCTCTTCTTCCCCATCGGCAACACCGGTCCTGCGCTGCTGCAGATCGAGGAAGCCAAGGCCGTCTGCCGTCGCTGCCCCGTCATGGAGCAGTGTCTGCAGTGGGCGCTCGAGTCCGGCCAGGACTCCGGCGTCTGGGGTGGCCTCAGCGAGGACGAGCGCCGTGCGATGAAGCGCCGCGCCGCTCGCAACAGGGCCCGTCAGGCATCCGCCTGACAACCCGCCCCACAACAGCCTGAGCCCGGCGGCGCGTACAGCGAGTACGCATCTCCCGCCCCCGAGCCGCAGCGCGCAGTACCCCCGATGCGCAGAACCGAATGACACTCTGAGCCCCGGACCACCCAGTGGTCCGGGGCTCATTGCTGTTTGCGATCGCGTGCTCACCCACCGCCACGCGCCTTTTCCACCGCCGACTTCCCGGGTGAAGATTACGCAGCGTGTTCGTGGAGTAATGGTGCGGAAGGGACGTGGGGGGCGGGTGGGACGGATGGGGTCGCGGGCCGCCTGGATTACCTAGGCGGCCTGTACGGCGTGGATGAGGTGCGTCACCCGAACGGGCTACTTGGGAGTGCGCACCGGAATGTCCAGCACGACCTGGGTGCCGCGCTCCGGGCCCGGGAGCATGTCGAAGGTGCCGCCCAGCTCGCCCTCCACGAGGGTCCGGACGATCTGCAGGCCGAGGTTGCCCGAGCGGTGCGGGTCGAAGCCCTCGGGCAGGCCCGCCCCGTCGTCCTGGACCGTGACCAGGAGGCGGTTCTCCTTCGACGTGCCGCCGCGGACCGCGGAGACCTCCACCGTGCCCCGCTCGCCCTCGCGGAAGCCGTGCTCCAGCGCGTTCTGCAGGATCTCGGTGAGGACCATGGAGAGCGGGGTCGCGACCTCGGCGTCGAGTATGCCGAAGCGGCCCGTGCGCCGGCCGGCGACCTTGCCCGGCGAGATCTCGGCGACCATGGTCAGCACCCGGTCGGCGATCTCGTCGAACTCCACGCGCTCGTCGAGGTTCTGCGAGAGCGTCTCGTGCACGATGGCGATCGAGCCGACCCGGCGCACGGCCTCCTCGAGGGCTTCGCGGCCCCGGTCGGACTCGATACGGCGGGCCTGCAGGCGCAGCAGGGCCGCGACCGTCTGGAGGTTGTTCTTCACCCGGTGGTGGATCTCCCGGATGGTCGCGTCCTTGGTGATCAACTCGCGCTCACGGCGGCGTAGTTCGGTCACGTCGCGCAGGAGGACCAGGGAACCGACGCGCGTGCCCTTGGGCTTGAGGGGGATCGCGCGCAGCTGGATCACGCCGTCGTTGCTCTCGATCTCGAACTCACGGGGCGCCCAGCCGCTGGCGACCTTGGCCAGCGCCTCGTCCACCGGGCCCCGGGAGGGGGCGAGTTCGGCGGTGGTCTGTCCGAGGTGGTGCCCGACCAGGTCGGCGGCCAGGCCCAGCCGGTGGTACGCCGACAGCGCGTTCGGGGACGCGTACTGGACGACGCCGTCCGCGTCCACCCTGATCAGCCCGTCGCCCACGCGCGGCGAGGCGTCCATGTCGACCTGCTGGCCGTGGAACGGGAAGGAGCCGGCCGCGATCATCTGGGCCAGGTCGGACGCGCTCTGCAGGTAGGTGAGTTCGAGCCGCGAGGGCGTGCGCACCGTGAGCAGGTTGGTGTTGCGGGCGATGACGCCGAGGACGCGGCCCTCCCTGCGCACGGGGATGGACTCCACCCGTACGGGGACCTCCTCGCGCCATTCCGGGTCGCCCTCGCGCACGATCCGGCCCTCGTCCAGGGCGGCGTCCAGCATGGGGCGGCGGCCGCGCGGGACGAGGTGGCCGACCATGTCGTCCTGGTACGAGGTGGGGCCGGTGTTGGGCCTCATCTGGGCGACCGAGACGTAGCGGGTGCCGTCGCGGGTGGGGACCCACAGGACGAGGTCGGCGAAGGAGAGGTCGGAGAGCAGCTGCCACTCCGAGACCAGCAGATGCAGCCACTCGAGGTCGGAGTCACCGAGCGCGGTGTGCTGGCGTACGAGGTCGTTCATGGAGGGCACGTGTGCGAGCGTACCCGCCGTGTGCGACAAGGCATGGAACCGGCCGCTCGCGAGGGGTTCGGGACACCCGCGGGCCGCGGCGCCTGGGAGGGACCCTCAGCCCTCCCGGCACCGCAGCCCGGAGCAACATCGGCCACGGGGTGTGCGGTCCCGGTCGGCCGAAGGATGAGGATCCGGTGCAGTCAGGGCAGAGAGCACCGGGTCCTCGATCCGCCCTCCTGTGCGGGGAGGACGGAGGTTCGGTCACACAGATGGCTCGGTCGTACGGTCACTTGATCATTCAGTTGCATGGTCAAGCTTTGCTGACGATTCTGGACTAGACCACTCCGCCTGTCCATGCGTCGCCGGATGTTTGTTGCCGTCTCTCCGCCCGGCAACCCACGCCCTACATCCACCACGCAGCCTAACCCCGGGCGGTTCACCGGCGGGGCCGGATGCGCGGGGTGAGTTCCGCCGACGGGGGAGGCGCGTTCTGCTAGATTGGTCTATACCACACGTGTAGGTGAGTTCCCCTTCAGAACGGCAGGCCCAGCGTGGAAGTTGTCATCGTTTCGGACGCCAAGGCGGGTGGCGAGCTCATTGCCGGAGCCATGGCGGAGCTGCTCCGGCACAAGCCCGACGCCCTGCTCGGCGTCGCCACCGGTTCGACCCCCCTGCCCATCTACGAGGCGCTGGCGGCGCGGGTGGCGTCGGGAGCCGTGGACGCCTCACGGGCGCGGGTCGCCCAGCTCGACGAGTACGTGGGGCTGCCGGCCGAGCATCCCGAGTCGTACCGGTCCGTGCTGCGGCGTGAGGTGCTGGAGCCGCTGGGGCTGGACCCGGCCGCGTTCATGGGGCCGGACGGGACCGCCGAGGACGTCCGGGCGGCGTGCGAGGCGTACGACAGGGCGCTCGCCGAGGCGGGCGGGGTCGATCTGCAACTGCTCGGCATCGGGACCGACGGGCACATCGGGTTCAACGAGCCGTGCTCCTCGCTGGCCTCCCGCACACGGATCAAGACGCTGACCGAGCAGACGCGGATCGACAACGCGCGGTTCTTCGAGGGCGACATCGAGCAGGTGCCGCACCACGTGATCACCCAGGGGATCGGGACGATCCTGGAGGCCCGGCACCTGGTGCTGCTCGCCACCGGCGAGGGCAAGGCGGACGCCGTGGCGGCGACCGTCGAGGGACCGGTCGCCGCGGTGTGCCCGGCCTCCGCGCTGCAGCTGCATCCGCATGCCACGGTCGTGGTGGACGAGGCGGCCGCCTCCGAGCTGAAGCTGGCGGACTACTTCCGGCACACCTATGCCGACAAGCCGGCCTGGCAGGGGATCTAGCATCCAGCGGTTCCGGACGGTACGCGGAAGGCGCCGGGCTCCCCCCGTGGGAGTCCGGCGCCTTGCGTCCGGCGCTGCTGCCGCCTGTGCGATGGCCGGGTGCGGGCCCGGTGGGGGCTGGTCGCGCAGTTCCCCGCGCCCCTGAAAGCACCGGTTGCCGCGGCCCTGGAACCCCGTTCCCGCGCCCCTGAAAGCGCCCGTTCCCCGCTCCCGCGAAGCCGGTGTCCCGTGACCGCGGCAGGTCACGGAGCGGTGATGGCCTCCGCCGCCGCCAGGCCGCACACCCGTGCCGCTCCGTGCGTGGCGATGTGGAGCGCGCCCCGGGGCGGCGCCTGGGGCACCCCCATCTCGACCACGACCGTGTCCGGCCGGGCGGTGACCAGCGCGTGGAGGGCCTCGGCCATCCACGCGTGCCGGTGGACGTCGCGCACGACGGCGACCACCCGGCGCGATCCGGCGGCCGCGAGCACCTCGGCCCCGGCCCCCTCCCCCGAGAAGCTCCCGGTCTCCGTGCCGGGCAGCCTGCGGCGCAGCTCGGCGCCGACGCCCCAGGGGGTCTCGTCACCGACGGCGATGTTGGCGACGGGGGTGAGGGCCGCGACGTACGGCGCCTCGGTGACCGGCGTGTGGAGCGGGCCGCGGGTCACGGTCAGCGCACGCCGGGCCGCCACCAGGCCGATCTCGGGGCCGTCGGGGGCGGACGCCGGTGCCGGGGACCCGGCCGGTGCCGCGGCGCCGGCCGAGGCGGTCCAGGACGCCAGGGCCCGGACCCGGGCCGCCGCGTCCGCCAGCCGCTCCTCGGGGAGTTCGCCCGAGCGGACCGCCGTGACCAGCGCGTCCCGCAGTCGCAGGACCGTCGACTCGTCGGCCAGCCCGCCGCCCACGCAGATCGCGTCGGCGCCGGCGGCGATCGCGAGGACGCTGCCGCGTTCGATGCCGTAGGTGGCGGAGATGGCCTGCATCTCCATGCCGTCGGTGACGATCAGCCCGTCGAAGCCGAGTTCCTCGCGCAGCAGCCCGGTGAGGACGCGGCGGGAGAGGGTCGCGGGACGGTCCGGGTCGAGGGCCGGCACCAGGATGTGCGCGCTCATCACGGCCCGGGTGCCGGCCGCGATCGCCGCGCGGAAGGGGGCCAGCTCGCGGGAGTCCAGGACCGGCAGATCGGCGTCGATGCGCGGCAGCGCGTGGTGGGAGTCGACCGCCGTGTCGCCGTGGCCCGGGAAGTGCTTGGTGCAGGCGGCGACCCCGGCGGCCTGGAGCCCGCGGACGTACGCGGCGGTGTGCCGGGCGACCAGGTCGGTGTCGGCGCCGAAGGACCGTACGCCGATGACGGGGTTGGAGGGGTTGGAGTTGATGTCGGCGGACGGCGCCCAGTTGAGGTTCACGCCGCAGGCGGCGAGCCGGCGGCCCAGTTCGTGGGCGACGGCCTCGGTGAGCGCCACGTCGTCGACCGCGCCGAGCGCGTGGTTGCCGGGGAACGAGGATCCCGTACGCACCTCGAGGCGGGTGACGTCACCGCCTTCCTCGTCGATGGCGACCAGGACGTCGTCGCGTTCCGCGCGCAGCTGGGCGGTGAGGGCGGCGAGCTGGTCGGCCGAGGCGATGTTGCGGCCGAAGAGGCCGACGGAGGTGAGGCCCTCACCGAGCCGCCGCAGCAGCCAGGAGGGGGCGGCGGTCCCGGTGAAACCGGGCTGCAGGACGGCGAGGGCGTCACGCGTCAGCGTGTCCGTGCCGGAGGCGATGGTGGTCATCGGGTGGCGTTATCCCTTCACGGCGCCGGCGGTCAGTCCACTGACGGCCTTGCGCTGGAGGAAGACGAAGAGGACCAGGATCGGGATGGCGAAGAGCGAGGCGGCGGCCATGGTGGCCCCCCAGTCGTCGCCGAACGTCGATTCGAAGCTGGAGAGCCACAGCGGCAGCGTCTGCTTCTCGGCGTCCTTGTTGAGGATCAGGACCAGCGGGAACTCGTTCCACGCCGTGATGAAGCCGAAGAGCGAGGTCGCCATGAGGCCCGGGGCGAGCAGCGGGAAGATGACCTTCACGAAGGCCTGCCCGCGGGTGCAGCCGTCCACCATGGCCGACTCCTCCAGCTCCTTCGGCACGGCGGCGACGTATCCGCGCAGCGTCAGGATCGTGAAGGGCAGCACCATGACCATGTAGAAGACGGTGAGCGGGACGAGGCTGTTGAGGAGGTCGGCGTCGCGCACGATGATGTAGATCGCGATGACCATGACCTCCCAGGGGGCCATCTGCGCGATCATGAAGGTCAGCAGGAAGCCGCGGCGGCCCTTGAACCGCATGCGGGCCAGTGCGAAGGACGCGAGCAGCGCGATGACGAGGGAGAAGACCACCGCGAGGACGGTCACCGTCAGCGAGTTGCCGACCAGGGTCCAGAAGTTGTCGGCGTCGAGCGCCTTGCCGAAGTGGTCGAAGGTGATGTCGGTCGGGACGAAGACCGGGTCGTCCGCGATGATGTCGCCGGTGGGCTTCAGCGAGGTCGCGAACATCCAGTAGACGGGGAACGCGAAGACGACGAAGAGGACGAGGGCCGTCGCGTTGGGCCACAGCCGGGCCATCGGGGAGCGCTTCACAGCTCGTCCTCCTCTTGCTTGAGAACGGTACGCAGGTAGTAGGCGGTCAGGGCGAGCAGGATGAGGATCGTCAGGAACGAGATCGCCGCGCCCATGCCGTAGTGCTGGTTGCCGGGGCCCTCGACGAACGCGTAGATCGGCAGGGTCTCGGTGAGCCGGTCGGGCCCGCCCTTGTTCATGGCGAAGATCTGCGGGAACGCCTTGAAGACCCAGATGACCTCGAGGAAGGTCGTCGCCCACAGGAACGGCCGCAGGAACGGGAAGGTCACGTGCGTGAAGCCCTTCCACACCCCGGCGCCGTCGATGGAGGCGGCCTCGTACAGCTCCTTGGGGATGGTGGTCGTGGCGGCGTACAGGTTGATCGCCACGAACGGGATCGACTGCCAGACGATCAGCAGCGTGATCACCGAGAAGGTGGAGAGCTGGGTGCCGAACCAGTTGTAGTCGGCCATCGACGTCCAGCCGGCCTTGGCGAGCAGCCAGTTGACGACGCCGAAGCGCTGGGCGAACAGCCACTGGTAGACCGTGGTCGCGGCGATCACCGGCATGGCCCAGGCCAGCACCAGACCGAGCAGCAGCACCAGCCGCATGCGCTTGCCGAGCCGGGCGAGGAGCAGGCCGACGAGGGTGCCGAGCACCATGATCAGGACGACGTTCACCGCGGTGAACAGGACCGTGCGCTGGACGACCTTCCAGAAGTCCGCGCTGTTCAGGACGTCCGTGTAGTTGTCGATCCCCCGCCACTCGGTGAGGTGGAGGATCAGCTGGCGCGGGTTGAGGTTCTGGAACGACAGCATGCCGTTCTTGATGAGCGGCCAGCCGAGCAGGATCACCGTGGCGAGCAGGGCGGGCATCAGGAGCAGATACGGGGCGTACGCGCCGCTGCCTCTCCTGGCCGGGCCCGTGCCTGTGTCGTCGGCGGGCGGGGGTACGTCGGTCTTACGGACACCGGGCGCCGCGGCCGTGCCTGTGCCTGTGTCCGTGCGTTCGGTCTGCACTGACATGCTCGCCATCTCTTCCAGCGTCGAAAGTCGCAGTCGGATGCACCGGCGTGCCGGGGACGGACGGGCCCGTCCCCGGCACGGCGGGGATCAGCTGCTCTGCGCGAGCCGCTTGTTGATCTCCGCCTCGACCTGCTTGGCGGCGGCGGCGGGCGACTTCCCCTTCAGGACCGCGGTCATGTACGACTTGATCGGGTTGGGGTCGTTCTCCACGGCCGCCCACTCGGGGATCAGCGGGGTGGTGCCACCGCCGGACGCGGCCGGGGCGGCGGCCTCGGCGGCGCCGTTGCCCACGAGGTTGACCTGCAGCGCCTCCTTGTTGGGGATGACGCCGTTCTCCTTGGCGAGCGCGCCCTCGAACTTGTCGGAGAGGGCGATCTTCAGGAACTCCTTGGCCAGCTCCTGCTTCTTGCTGCCCGCGGCGACCGCGAAGTTGGAGCCGCCGAGGAAGACGCCCTCGGGCTCGGACGCCGTCTCACCGGGGATGGTGAAGTAGCCGATGTCCTTCTCGATCTTCTTGTTGGCGGCGATGGCCGTGCCGGCCTCCCAGCCCATGCCGATGAAGGCGCCGACGTCGCCCTTGGCGAAGACCTCGGCCTGCTGCGGGGTCGCCTCGTCCTTGTCCTTGGGGGCCTTGGAGTAGGACTGGTACTGCTTGTAGAGCTCCATGGCCTTGCCGACCTTCGGGTCCGCGAGGTTGGAGACGTACTTGTCGCCTTCCTTCTTCACCAGGTCGGCGCTCTGGCCGATGGTCAGGCCGTCGAAGAAGTACCAGTTCTGGCCGGGCAGGTAGAGGGGCTCGGCGTCGGTCTTCTTGTCGATGGCCTTCAGGGCGTCGAAGAACTCGGCGCGCGTCTTCGGGGTGTCCGTGAGGCCGGCGTCGGCCCAGACCTTCTTGTTGTAGATGACGACGCGGTTGGCGAAGTACCAGGGGGCGGCGTACTGCTTGCCGTCGAAGACCGAGGACTCGTTGAGGGCCTTGGTCCAGTCGGCGCCGATCTCCTCCTTGAGATCGCCCAGGTCGGCGAGACCGCCGGTGGCCGCGTAGGCGGGGGTCTGGGTGTTGCCGACCTCGAGGACGTCCGGCGGGTTCTCCTCGGAGAGCGAGGTGGTGATCTTCTGCTGGATGCCGTTCCACTGCTGGGTCTCGAACTTCAGCTTGGCCTTCGTCTTCTTCTCGAAGGCGGCCGTGACATCCTTGGTCCAGCCGTCCGGCGTGGAGCCGTCCATGGCCCAGACGGTCAGGGTCTGGCCCTTGTAACCGTCGGCGCCCGCCTTGCCGCCGTCGTCACCGTCGTCGCCGCCACAGGCAGCGACCGACATCAACATGCCCGCGACACCGACGGCCGCGATGAGCTTGCGATTCACGTCATCCTCCTCAGGGATGCCAGCAACCCCCCTGCCCACCGCGTGACTTACGACGAGTACTGCTCCGTGGGGCTGGGACCTGGTCCTCAATGGTTTAGACCAGTACGGGGAGCTTGGACTAGACCTAGAGGGGTGTCAAGGGCGATGAGGCCGCTCCCGACCGTCCGTTACGTGACCTATATATGCAGGGACCTTTCACTACACGGGCGACAGAACGGGCGGGACCGTACGCGGATCGCGGGCGGGCCGTGAGGCCGCCGGGCGCCGCCCCCGCCGACGCTGTGGACTAGACCAAAAGGGACCCCGACGGTATATAGAGGAGATCACGCAGCGTACGGGAGGACACTCGTACGGTTGGGCGTGCCACGATGTGAGCCGTGGCCGGCGCGTACACCGGCCGCATCGGCACCCGGAGCCGGGAAGGCAGAACATGAGCACCGACGTCAGCAGTGCGGAGAACGAGGGTGGGGCCCCCATCCGTACCGCGCGCGTGCCCAAGTACTACCGCCTGAAGAAGCATCTGCTCGACATGACGGACACGCTGCCGCCGGGTACGCCGGTGCCGCCCGAGCGGACGCTCGCCGCCGAGTTCGACACCTCGCGCACGACCGTGCGCCAGGCGCTGCAGGAGCTGGTCGTCGAGGGGCGCCTGGAGCGGATCCAGGGCAAGGGCACGTTCGTCGCGAAGCCGAAGGTCTCGCAGGCGCTGCAACTGACCTCGTACACCGAGGACATGCGGGCGCAGGGGCTGGAGCCGACCTCGCAGTTGCTGGACATCGGGTACATCACGGCCGACGACACGCTCGCGGAGCTGCTCGACATCACCGCCGGGGGGCGGGTGCTGCGGATCGAGCGGTTGCGGCTGGCGAGCGGGGAGCCGATGGCGATCGAGACGACGCATCTGTCCGCGAAGCGGTTTCCCGCGCTGCGGCGGTCGCTGGTGAAGTACACGTCCCTGTACACGGCGTTGGCGGAGGTGTACGACGTGCGTCTCGCGGAGGCGGAGGAGACGATCGAGACGTCTCTGGCGACTCCCCGGGAGGCGGGGCTGCTCGGTACGGATGTGGGGCTGCCGATGCTGATGCTGTCGCGGCACTCGGTGGATCTGGACTCCCAGCCGGTGGAATGGGTGCGGTCCGTGTACCGGGGGGACCGGTACAAGTTCGTCGCGCGGCTGAAGAGGCCCACGGACTGAGGGTGGCCGGGGCGGGGTGGCCGGGATGGTGTGGCCGGGGTGCGTCGTCGGGTGCGGCGCCGTCGTGGCCGGTCGTGCAGTTCCCCTCACACCAAAAAAGCGGCACCCTCCCGCAACCTCCTTGTGTGACCGACCAGTTGAGGTTGCAGGTGGTGTAGCGCCGGGTGGGATCCTGGTCTACCGTCCTCCCGTCACCCATGGACGGGAGGACGACCTGTGCGCATCGACAGCCCCCGCAAGGCAAGTCCCCGCAGCATCGTCATCTGGACGCTCGTCGCACTGGTGGGCGCGGCCGGCTGGTCCGTGCTCGCGCTCTCGCGGGGCGAGGAGGTCTCGGCCGCCTGGATGGTGGCGGCCGCCCTCGGCTCGTACGCCATCGCCTACCGTTTCTACGCGAAGTTCATCGCCCACAAGGTCCTGAAGGTCGACGGCACCCGGGCCACCCCGGCCGAACGCCTCAACAACGGCATCGACTTCCACCCCACCGACCGGCGCGTGCTGCTCGGCCACCACTTCGCGGCGATCGCGGGCGCGGGGCCGCTGGTGGGGCCCGTACTGGCCGCGCAGATGGGATACCTGCCCGGCACCGTCTGGATCATCGTCGGCGTGATCTTCGCCGGCGCCGTCCAGGACATGGTCGTCCTGTTCTTCTCCACCCGCCGCGACGGCCGCTCGCTGGGGCAGATGGCGCGCGAGGAGATCGGCCCGTTCGGCGGCGCGGCCGCCCTGGTCGCCGCCTTCGCCATCATGATCATCCTGCTCGGGGTGCTCGCGCTGGTCGTCGTCAACGCGCTCGCCCAGTCGCCGTGGGGCACCTTCTCCATCGCGATGACGGTCCCGATCGCCCTGCTGATGGGCCTCTACCTGCGGGTCCTGCGGCCCGGCCGGGTCACCGAGGTCTCGCTGATCGGCGTGGCGCTGCTGCTGTTCGCGCTGGTGGCCGGCCGCTGGGTCGCCGAGTCGTCCTGGGCCGGCACGTTCACGCTGGCGCCCTCGACGCTGGTCGTCTGGCTGGTGGCGTACGGCTTCATCGCGTCGATCCTGCCGGTGTGGATGCTGCTGGCGCCGCGCGACTACCTCTCCACCTTCATGAAGATCGGCACGATCGGGCTGCTCGCGCTCGGGGTCGTCGTCTCGCTGCCGACCCTGCGGATGGACCCGGTGACCGACTTCGCCTCGCAGGGCGACGGACCGGTCTTCGCGGGCTCGCTCTTCCCGTTCGTCTTCATCACCATCGCCTGCGGGGCGCTCTCCGGCTTCCACTCCCTGATCGCCTCCGGCACGACGCCGAAGATGATCCAGAAGGAGACGCAGATCCGGCTGATCGGTTACGGCTCCATGCTCATGGAGTCGTCCGTGGCGATCATGGCTCTGGTCGCGGCGTCCGTCATCGACCCGGGCCTGTACTTCGCGATGAACGCGCCCGCCGGGGTCATCGGGGACACGGTCCAGAGCGCCTCCCAGGTGGTGGGCGGCTGGGGTTACCAGATCTCCCCCGAGGACCTGGCCGCCGCGGCGAAGAACGTCGAGGAGTCCTCCCTGCTGTCGCGGACCGGCGGTGCGCCCACGCTCGCGGTCGGCGTCTCGGAGATCTTCTCCGAGGTCACCGGGGGCGGCCTGCGCGCGTTCTGGTACCACTTCGCCATCATGTTCGAGGCGCTGTTCATCCTGACCGCGCTCGACGCGGGCACCCGGGTGGGCCGCTTCATGCTCCAGGACACCCTGGGCAACCTCTACAAACCCTTCAGGGACGTGAGCTGGAAGCCCGGCCTGGTCATCACGAGCGGCATCGTCTGCGGTCTGTGGGGCTACTTCCTGTGGGTCGGCGTCCATGAACCGCTCGGCGGGATCAACCAGCTGTTCCCGATCTTCGGCATCTCCAACCAGCTCCTCGCCGCGGTCGCCCTCGCCGTCTGCACGACCCTGCTGGTGAAGTCCGGCCGCCTCAAGTGGGCCTGGATCACCGGGATCCCGCTCGTCTGGGACGCCACGGTCACCCTGACCGCGAGCTGGCAGAAGGTGTTCTCCGGCGACCCGCGCGTCGGCTTCTTCGAGCAACGCTCGGTCTACCAGGACGGCATCGACCGGGGCGAACTCGTCGCACCCGCGAAGAGCATGGACGACATGCACACCATCGTCACGAACTCCACGGTCGACGGTGTCCTGACGGCGGTCCTCGCCCTGCTCGTCGTCGTCGTGATCGCGGACGCGGCGCGGGTGTGCGTCCGGCACGTACGCCGTCCCGCGCTCTCCTCGCTCAGCGAGGCACCGTACGTCGCGTCGCAGATCGTCGCCCCGGCCGGGCTGATCCCGACCGGGCGGGAGAAGGAGGAGGCACGCGATGCGGTCGGCGCTGAACCGCGCGGCTAGGGCGGCCAGGGGCCTGCGCTGGTATGTACGGGAACTCACCGACGAGTCCGGGTACGACCGTTACGTGGCGCATCTGCGGGCACACCGGCCCGGCGCGGACGTGCCCTCGCGGCGGGAGTTCGAGCGGATGCGCACGGACCGACAGGAGGCGGACCCCCGGCAGGGCTTCCGCTGCTGCTGACGCCGCCGGCGCCGTCGTTCCCCCGGGTGGCGCCGGCGCCACACGGCACGGCACATCCGTTATACGGACGGGGGTTCCATAAAGCGGAACCGTCCCTTAGATTTCCTGCGCGTTGCACAGGTGATCAGTGAGGGGACGGAGCCGCCGTATGTCGGAAACACCGGATGCGCCAGGAGCGCCTGAGGAGAAACCGCCGGTCGTAACGCCGGTCCGCGTGGTGATCGCGCTCTGCCTGATCGCCCCGTTCGTGGCGATGCTGTGGGTGGGGTCGTACGCGAAGGTCGACCCGACCTTCATCGGCATCCCCTTCTTCTACTGGTACCAGATGCTGTGGGTGCTCGTCTCGACCGCGCTCACGATGACCGCGTACACGCTGTGGAACCGTGACCAGCGCGCCCGCAGGTCCGCCCGCACGTCGCAGAACGGGGGCGCGTCCGCATGAAGGACGGCGTGAACGGCGTCGCACTCGCCGTCTTCATCTTCTTCTTCCTGGCCGTCACGGTCATGGGCTTCCTGGCCTCGCGCTGGCGCCGTTCCGACGGCGAGCAGACCCTCGACGAATGGGGCCTGGGCGGCCGGTCGTTCGGCACCTGGGTGACCTGGTTCCTGCTCGGCGGCGACCTCTACACGGCTTACACGTTCGTGGCGGTCCCGGCGGCGATCTACGCGGCGGGCGCGGCCGGCTTCTTCGCCGTCCCGTACACGATCCTGGTCTACCCGCTGATCTTCACCTTCCTGCCCCGGCTCTGGTCGGTGTCGCACAAGCACGGGTACGTGACGACGTCGGACTTCGTGCGCGGGCGCTTCGGCTCGAAGGGGCTCTCGCTGGCGGTCGCCGTCACCGGCATCCTCGCGACGATGCCGTACATCGCGCTGCAGCTGGTCGGCATCCAGGCCGTCCTCGACGTGATGGGCGTCGGCGGCGGTGAGGACACCAACTGGTTCGTCAAGGACCTGCCGCTGCTCATCGCCTTCGGCGTGCTGGCCGCGTACACGTACTCGTCCGGACTGCGCGCGCCCGCGCTGATCGCGTTCGTCAAGGACACGCTGATCTACATCGTCATCGCGGTCGCGATCATCTACATCCCGATCAAACTGGGCGGCTTCGACGAGATCTTCGCCAAGGCGGGCGAGGCCTACGGCCGGACCAACCCGGCGACCGGTGCGCCGCGCGGGGCCGTGGTACCCGGCGAGGCGGGCCAGTGGACGTACGCGACCCTCGCGCTCGGCTCCGCGCTGGCCCTGTTCATGTACCCGCACTCGATCACCGCGACGCTGTCCTCGCGCAGCCGCGAGGTGATCCGGCGCAACACCACGATCCTGCCGCTGTACTCGCTGATGCTGGGCCTGCTCGCGCTGCTCGGCTTCATGGCGATCGCGGCCGGCATCAAGGTCGACAACGGGCAGCTGGCCATCCCGCAGCTGTTCGAGACCATGTTCCCCGACTGGTTCGCGGGCGTGGCCTTCGCGGCGATCGGGATCGGCGCACTCGTACCGGCGGCCATCATGTCGATCGCGGCGGCGAACCTGTTCACCCGCAACATCTACAAGGACTTCATCAAGCCCGACGCGACGCCCGCCCAGGAGACCAAGGTCTCCAAGCTGGTCTCGCTCCTCGTGAAGGTGGGAGCGCTGGTCTTCGTCCTGACCATGGACAAGACGGTCGCCATCAACTTCCAGCTGCTCGGCGGGATCTGGATCCTGCAGACCTTCCCGGCGCTGGTCGGCGGCCTGTTCACCCGCTGGTTCCACCGGTGGGCGCTGCTCGCGGGCTGGGCGGTGGGGATGCTGTACGGCACGGTCGCCGCCTACGGGGTGGCCTCGCCGACCCAGAAGCACTTCGGCGGCTCCTCGAAGGAGATCCCCGGGATCGGGGAGATCGGGTACATCGGGCTGACGGCGATCGTGCTGAACGTGATCGTGACGGTGGTCATGACGTTCGTCCTGCGGGCGCTCAAGGCTCCCGAGGGTGTCGACGAGACCTCCGCCGAGGACTACACGGCGGACGCGGGCGACAAGGGTGTCCAGGTGGAGCTGCCCCCGGCGACCGCCGGTTCGAGCCACTAGCGTTCTCGCCCCCGCCGCCCCTTCCCGCCCCCGCCCCCGACCCCGGAGGCGGCGGGGGTGGCGGAGTGGCGGCGGGGCGGGGCGAAAATGATCCGCATGGACATCGTGATCAGACGGGCCCTCCCCGCCCAGTACACGGCCCTCGGCGAGCTCACCGCGCAGGCGTACCTCGGCGACGGCCTCCTCGACTTCGGCGAGGACGACGACTACCTCGGCGAGCTGCGCGACACGGCGAAGCGCGCCGCCTCGGCCGACGTCCTGGTCGCCGTCGAGGCGACCGGCGCCGGCGACGGCCGTCTCCTGGGCACCGTGACCTTCGTACCGGCCGGCGGCCCCATGGCCGACATCGCACGCGACGGCGAGGCCGAGATACGCATGCTGGCCGTCGCGAAGGAGGCCCGCGGCCACGGTGTGGGCACCTCGCTCGTCCGCTGCTGCGTCGACCGCGCCCGGGCCACGGCCGGCTGCACGGGCATCGCGCTGTCCACCCAGCGCACCATGCACAGCGCGCACCGCATCTACGAACGCCTCGGCTTCACCCGTACTCCGGCCCGCGACTGGAACCCCGTGCCGCACCTGGACGATCTCCTCCTCCTCACCTACGAGCTGACGCTCTGACATACTCCGGCGCCCGGCCGGGAGCCGACGCGACACAACATGTGGGGGGTGCTTCCGGCACACGGCACCAGATGTATGCTCATGCTCGCTGTCGTCGCAGGGGAATCCGGTGCGAATCCGGAACTGTCCCGCAACGGTGTACTTGTACGCGTATGCCCGCATACCGTCGTACAAAAGTCAGTCCGAGGACCTGCCGACAGCGCGCCCAGGCCGTCCGGCCCGGGCGCACGACGTCCGGGCCTCGCGGAGTGGGCCGGTGGACGCGGCGTACCGCTGCGCGAAGCGGGTACTCCCGTGTGCCCCCGACCCCTCTCCCCGCAGGCCCCCGTGCCGAGCGAGGGAGTGCCCCACGTGACCATCGCGCCAGCCGATCCGGTCTCCGCCACAGCGACGGCGACAGCCGCAGCGACCCGGGACCAGCAGGACAGGGCCGAGGCCGACGCGCCGGGAACCGCACTGCTGCGGCTCCTGACCGACTTCACCGCCGACCTCCCCGGTGCCGACCCCGGCCGGGTCGCCGCCGCCGCGCTGCGCGGCCGGTCCGCCGCCGCGGACGAGCCCGAACTGCGCGAGCTGGCCACGGAGGCGTCCGCGGGCCTCATCTCCGAGGACCCGGTCTACTCGAAGCTGGCCGCCCGCCTGCTGACCGTCACCATCGCCGCGGAGGCCGCCTCGCAGGGCGTGCGCTCCTTCTCGGAGTCGGTCGCCGTCGGTCACCGCGAGGGCCTGATCGCCGACCGCACGGCCGAGTTCGTACGCCGCCACGCGGTCCGGCTCGACGCGCTGACGGACACCTCTTCCGCCGAGGGCGCCGACGACCGCTTCGGCTACTTCGGCCTGCGTACCCTGCACAGCCGGTATCTGCTGCGGCACCCGATCACGCGGTCCGTCATCGAGACACCGCAGTACTTCATGCTGCGGGTGGCGAGCGGGCTCGCCGAGGACACCGCGCCCGATCCGGAAGCGGGCGACCGCTCGGTGGACGAAGTGGCTTCCCTGTACCGGCTGATGAGCCGCCTCGACTACCTCCCCTCCTCCCCCACCCTCTTCAACTCCGGTACGCGCCACCCCCAGATGTCGTCCTGCTACCTGCTCGACTCCCCGCTGGACGAGCTGGACTCCCTCTACGACCGCTACCACCAGGTGGCCCGCCTCTCCAAGCACGCGGGCGGCATCGGCCTGCCGTTCTCCCGGATCCGCTCCCGCGGTTCGCTGATCCGCGGCACCAACGGGCACTCGAACGGCATCGTCCCCTTCCTGAAGACCCTCGACGCCTCGGTCGCCGCGGTGAACCAGGGCGGCCGGCGCAAGGGCGCGGCCGCGGTCTACCTGGAGACCTGGCACTCCGACATCGAGGAGTTCCTGGAGCTGCGCGACAACACCGGTGAGGACGCCCGCCGTACGCACAACCTGAACCTCGCGCACTGGATCCCGGACGAGTTCATGCGCCGTGTGAACGAGGACCGCGACTGGTCGCTGTTCTCGCCCTCGGACGTGCCCGAGCTGGTCGACCTGTGGGGCGCGGAGTTCGACGCCGCGTACCGCGGGGCGGAGGAGCGGGGGCTAGCCAGGAGGACCATCCCGGCCCGTGAGCTGTACGGCCGCATGATGCGTACCCTCGCGCAGACCGGCAACGGCTGGATGACCTTCAAGGACGCCGCCAACCGCACGGCCAACCAGACGGCGCTGCCCGGCCACACGGTCCACTCCTCGAACCTGTGCACCGAGATCCTGGAGGTCACGGACGACGGGGAGACCGCGGTCTGCAACCTCGGATCGGTCAACCTGGGCGCCTTCGTCGACGCGGACGCGCGGGACATCGACTGGGAGCGGCTGGACGAGACCGTCCGGACCGCCGTCACCTTCCTCGACCGGGTCGTCGACATCAACTTCTACCCGACCGAGCAGGCCGGCCGCTCCAACTCCAGGTGGCGCCCGGTGGGCCTCGGCGCCATGGGCCTGCAGGACGTCTTCTTCAAGCTGCGGCTGCCCTTCGACTCCCCGCGGGCGCGCGCCCTCTCCACCCGGATCGCCGAGCGGATCATGCTCACCGCGTACGAGGCGTCCGCCGACCTCGCCGAGCGCAGCGGCCCGCTGCCGGCCTGGGAGAAGACCCGTACGGCCCAGGGTGTGCTGCACCCGGACCACTACGACGTCGAGCTGAACTGGCCGGAGCGCTGGGCGGCCCTGCGGAAGCGGATCGCCGACGTCGGCATGCGCAACTCGCTGCTGCTGGCCATCGCCCCGACCGCCACCATCGCGTCCATCGCCGGCGTGTACGAGTGCATCGAGCCGCAGGTCTCCAACCTGTTCAAGCGCGAGACGCTGTCCGGCGAGTTCCTCCAGGTCAACTCCTACCTGGTGGCCGAGCTGAAGGCACTCGGCGTGTGGGACGCGCAGACCCGGGAGGCGCTGCGCGAGGCCAACGGCTCGGTGCAGGGCTTCACCTGGGTCCCCGAGGACGTGCGCGAGCTGTACCGCACGGCGTGGGAGATCCCGCAGCGCGGCCTCATCGACATGGCCGCCGCCCGCACCCCGTTCCTGGACCAGGCCCAGTCGCTGAACCTGTTCCTGGAGACGCCGACCATCGGCAAGCTCTCCTCGATGTACGCGTACGCCTGGAAGTCGGGGCTGAAGACGACGTACTACCTGCGTTCGCGCCCGGCGACCCGCATCGCCCGCGCGGCCCAGGCCCAGCCGGCGGCCAAGACCGTCCCCGTCCAGCAGGCCGCCGACCCCGACGCGGTCGCCTGCTCCCTTGAGAACCCCGAGTCCTGCGAGGCCTGCCAGTAATGACCACCGCACCCGAGAAGGCCGAAGAGACCACGGGGAAGACCGAGAAGAACCTTCTCGACCCCGGCTTCGAGCTGACCCTGCGTCCCATGCGCTACCCGGACTTCTACGAGCGCTACCGGGACGCGATCAAGAACACCTGGACCGTCGAGGAGGTCGACCTCCACTCGGACGTCGCCGACCTGGCGAAGCTGTCACCGGGCGAGCAGCACATGATCGGCCGGCTGGTCGCGTTCTTCGCGACGGGCGACTCGATCGTGTCGAACAACCTGGTGCTGACGCTCTACAAGCACATCAACTCCCCGGAGGCGCGGCTCTACCTGAGCCGCCAGCTCTTCGAGGAGGCCGTGCACGTCCAGTTCTACCTGACGCTGCTCGACACCTATCTGCCCGATCCGGCGGACCGGGCGGCGGCCTTCGACGCCGTCGAGAGCATTCCGTCGATCCGCGAGAAGGCCGAGTTCTGCTTCCGGTGGATGGACTCGGTGGAGAAGCTGGACCGGCTGGAGACGAAGGCCGACCGCCGCCGCTTCCTGCTCAACCTCATCTGCTTCGCCGCGTGCATCGAGGGGCTGTTCTTCTACGGGGCCTTCGCGTACGTCTACTGGTTCCGCAGCCGGGGCCTGCTGCACGGCCTGGCGACGGGCACCAACTGGGTGTTCCGCGACGAGACGATGCACATGAGCTTCGCCTTCGAGGTGGTGGACACGGTCCGCAAGGAGGAGCCGGAGCTCTTCGACGACCGGCTGCGGGAGCAGGTCACCGACATGCTCCGGGAGGCCGTCGAGGCCGAGCTGCAGTTCGCGCGCGACCTGTGCGGTGACGGTCTCCCGGGCATGAACACCGACTCGATGAGGCAGTACCTGGAGTGCGTCGCCGACCAGCGCCTGCAGCGCCTCGGCTTCGCCCCGGTGTACGGCTCCGAGAATCCCTTCTCCTTCATGGAGCTGCAGGGGGTTCAGGAGCTGACCAACTTCTTCGAGCGCCGGCCCTCGGCGTACCAGGTGGCGGTGGAGGGGACGGTCGACCTCGACGAGGACTTCTGATCCCGGGGGATCCGTGAGGCCCGCGGGGTCTGCCGGGGGCCCTGTTCGGCCTCCCTGAGCTGACGGTCGACGCGCCGGTCGCGCACGATGCCGAAGGTGGCGGGGAGGACGAGCAGGACCAGGATTCCGAGGACGAAGAGCATTCCGATCAGGCCTTCCAGCTGTGTTGTGGTCATGGACACCACTGTCGCGCCTGATGCTCCTTACCGGGAGTGGCAGGACTGCCGCACACCCTCGATTTCCTGCCAGATCAGGTGCACACTGTCGGCATGCTGACCAACGTGGCCGCCGTCCTGCTCGACGGTGCGCATCCCTTCGAACTCGGCGTCGTCTGCGAGGTGTTCGGCCTCGACCGCAGTGACGACGGACTGCCGGTGTACGACTTCGCGGTCGCCTCGGCCGAGGGCCCGAACCTCAAGACGCACGTCCCGGGGCTCACGGTCTCCACCCCGTACGGTCTCGACCGGCTGGAGGAGGCCGACCTGATCGTCGTACCGGCCGGCAGTCACTACATGGGGCGCGCCTACCCGCCCGAACTGCTCGACGCCCTCCGCCGGGCCGCCGACCGCGGCACCAAGGTGCTCAGCGTCTGCTCCGGGGTCTTCGTGCTCGGCGCGGCCGGACTGCTCGACGGGCGGCGCTGCGCGGTCCACTGGCGGCACGCCGAGACGCTGGCCCTGCGCCATCCCCGCGCGAAGGTGGAACCGGACGTGCTGTACGTGGACGAGGACCCGGTGATCACCTCCGCGGGCACCGCCTCCGGCATCGACGCCTGCCTGCACATCGTCCGCAAGGAGCAGGGCCCGGAGGTCGCCAACAGCATCGCGCGCCGCATGATCGTGCCGCCGCACCGCGACGGCGGGCAGGCCCAGTACATCGAGCGGCCGCTGCCGCGCTCCCAGTGCGACACGGTCGGCGAGACGCTCGTCTGGATGGAGCGCCACCTCGACGAGGAGGTGACCGTCGAACAGCTAGCCGCCCGTGCGCACATGTCCCCGCGCACCTACGCCCGGCGCTTCCAGCAGGAGACGGGGACCACCCCGTACCGCTGGCTCCTGCGCCAGCGGGTGCTGCTGGCGCAGGAGCTGCTCGAGGGCACGGACGAGACGATGGACCTCATCGCGGACCGCACGGGGTTCGGGACCGCGGCTGCGCTGCGCCACCAGTTCGTCCGTGCGCTGGGGACGACTCCGCAGGCGTACCGGCGCACGTTCAGGGGCTCGCAGGCCGCCTGAACACGCGCCGTACGCTCACCGGGACACGGCCGCGCTCACCTCGGCACGGCCCTCAGCAGCAGCCGGTGCGGACGCAGCGTGATGCCCACCCGGGTCGCGTCGTTCGACTCCGGCACCTGCTCCAGGCGCCAGCGTGAGGCGACCGCGGCCGTGACGAGGCTGAGCTGGGCCATCGAGAAGTGGTCGCTGGGACACTTCCGGTTGCCCACGCTGAACGGACTCATCGCGTGCTTCGGCACGTCCCCGACCCGTTCCGGGAGCCAGCGGTCGGGGTCGAACTCCAGATGCCCGTCGTACGAGCGCGCGTCACGCTGGATCGCGTACGGGCTGTAGACGATGTCGGCCCCGGCCGGAATGCGATACCCGCCGAGTGCGGTTTCGGTCACGGCCCGGCGCGTCAATATCCATACGGCGGGACGCAGCCGCATGGCTTCGACGACGACATTGTTCGTGTGGGTCAGCTTCCGCACATCGCCGAATGCGACAGGACGGCCGTCCGTCACCGATTCGACCTCTTCGCGCACCCGGTCCGCGTGTTCCGGGTGTTCGGCGAGCACCTGCAGGAGCCACATGATCGTGGAGGCGACGGTTTCGCTTCCCGGGGTGAGTATCGCGACCACCTGGTCGTGGATCTCCTGTTCCCCGATGGGCGCGCCATTCTCGTCCTTCGCTTCCAGCAATGCCGTCAGCAAATCGTTCGGCTTTTGACCGGATGCGCGCCGTTCGGCCACGATCTCGTCGACCAGGAGGTGTAAATCGGCCAGCGCCCGGTCGAATTTGCGATGGGCCGGAAGCGGAAGCCGATAGAGCGGTCCCGCCGGGATCACCATACGGCGGTACATACCCCGGAAGACGGTGGCGAGCGCCGTACTCAGGCGCTCGGCCCGCTCGTCCATGAAGTCGCCGCGCAACAGGCAGCGGGCGGCGATGCGGACCGCGACCCGGAACGACTCGGCGGTGCAGTCGATCGTCGCGCCGGGCGTCCAGCGCTCCGCGAGGGCGTGCGCCTCCTCCTCCATGACCGGCCCGTAGCCGGGGATGGCGTCCAGCCGGAAGGCGGGCTGGATCGTCCGCCGCTGGCGCCGGTGGCGCGGTCCGTTGGCGGTCGCCACCCCCTCCTTGCCGAGCAGGCCTTCCAGGGACTCCCACAGCGGGCCGTCGATCTTGAAGTCGGGGCTCAGCGCCAGCTCGCCGGTGAGGGCCGGCGTGGTGACGGCGTACACCGTCTTGGGGCCCAGTTTCAGCCGGACGACGTCGCCCTCGTCGCGCAGCCGGGTCAGGAAGCCCAGCGGGTCGCGGACCAGTTTCAGGCCGTGCCCGAGGCCGGGGACGCCGCCCCCGGCGAGGGGCGGGTCGGACAGTTCTGCCGCTCGGTGTGCAGCGGACCCTACGGACTCGACGGTCATTTCTCACCTGCCGCTTCGTTGTTGACGTACGGGGGTGTGGAGCGGTCGTCCCAGCTGTCCACCATGTACCGCCCCGACTCGTGGTGGAACCAGTACACGGAGCTGAACCAGTTCCGCATGTTGGAGAGGCACGCCCGCACGGCGGCCGCCAGTGCGGCACCCCGCGCGGACCCGTCGTCGATTTTTTCCGCGAATTTCAGCACCTGCTTCTCGGCGCGCAAAAATCCGGTGATGCATTCCTCGACCCGACGCCTGACCTCCTTGACCGATTCCTCCAGCCGCATTCCCTCGTGGCGAATGAGACTGATGCCGAGATTATGGAGTTCACCGCCCGCCATTTCCTTGGGCAGCGAACACAGGTCGTTGTACCAGGCGGCGAAATCCTGGCACAGCAGACCGGCCCGCCGATATGCCGCGTTCTCCCGCACCACGGCGGGCAGTTCGTACTCCGCGCTCGGCTCGAGCAGGTCGAGCCATATCCAGTGCGCGAAGGTCAGCCGGCGCAGTTCGAGATATTCCTCGACGGTCGGCACGACGCCCGACGTACGATTGCGGAATTCCTGGTCGTACGCGTCTATGACCGCGTGCGAGTGCTCGGCGAACCGGGCGTTCCATCCTTCGCCCAGGAACGAGTACAGCCGCACCATGCTGTCCGCGAGCCCGGCCACCAGGGGGTCCTGGTGGTACAGGTGCTCCTTCGGGGAGTCCAGGGTCGCGTGCAGCTGGACCCTGAGCCGCCGCCAGGCCGCCGGCCGGCCGTGGACGACGTCGCGGTCGTGACGGTCGTCCCAGGCGAAGAACCACGCGCTGTAGTCCGCTATCGCCTGGAGGACCTCGTCGGGCGCGCCTATGTAGTAGCCCGCCATGAGGTCGGTGTAGCAAAGCCCGTCGGCATATGCCTCAATCGCGGACGCCGGCATGAGGCGCATTTCCAGGAGCCAGGCCCTGGTGTTCCCCTGGAGCTTCGGCCAATACGGATGGAGTTGACGGGGAAACCCGGCCTCGATCGCCGGCAGAGAGAGCGCCGGTGGAACGAGGGCCGAGGTGTACGTCGTTGTGGTGCGCTGTGCGAAAGCAGGCACGAACAAACCCCTCTCAGCCGCCTGTTGACGACACGCCCCTCCCGCTGTGCCGGGCGTGCGCCGTTGCGTATCCCCGCACTTCCCATTCAGCATCACAACTGACCGTTCTGGGAACGGATTTGCTTCTCTCACTACCCCACGGTGCCGAGAATCTCCCTATGTGTGACTGAATATGGATCACTGCAGACGCACAAAGGATCCAATGCAGGACGCGCAGACGAACGGCGCCCGGTCGGAGGGGGTTCCGACCAGGCGCCGTGGGAGCGGGACGCGATCGCCCCGTCTGTCGTTCTCCGTCCCGGCCGTTCCCAGCCGTTCAGGACGGTCCTCAGTCGTTCGCGACGACGGGGTACCGCGGTTCGTTCTCGGCCATCTGCCGCAGCGCGTCCTTGCGCTCGCGCTTGGAGAGCCGGTCGATGTAGAGGTACCCGTACAGGTGGTCCGTCTCGTGCTGGAGGCAGCGCGCGAAGTAGCCCGTGCCGCGCACCCTGACGGGGTTGCCCTTCACGTCCTGCCCGGTGACCTCGGCGTAGTCGGGGCGGGCCAGCGGCGCGTACGCGGTCGGCACCGAGAGGCAGCCCTCGTTGCTCTCGTCCAGCTGGCGCCGCTCGGCGGGCAGCTCCACGAGCACGGGGTTGCAGATGGCGCCCACGTGCCGCTTGCCGTCGTCGTCCGGGCAGTCGTAGACGAAGACCTTGAGGTCGACGCCGACCTGGTTGGCGGCCAGCCCCACGCCCTCGGCGGTGTGCTGGCTGGCGAACATGTCGTCGACCAGCCGGGCGAGGTCGTCACCGAACTCCGTGACGTCCCTGCACTCCTTGTGCAGCACCGGGTTCCCGACGACCGTGATGGGCCGGGAGGTCCCGCGCTCGCGGTGGGCCGCCTCGCGCTCCGCCGGGTCCTCGGTGTCGACGACGAAACCCTCGTCGTCCACGGGGAGCACGCCCACGTGCTGCTGATCGGTGTCCTGCTGCGCCATGACCGACGTATGCCTTCCTGGGGAACGGGGGTTGCACTGTGCCCGTACAGGGTACGGGGCGGGCGCCCCCCGGGGCGCGGGGAACTGCGCGACCAGCCAGGACGTGCCCGCACCCGGCGAACGACCCGCGCGACCCCGCCCCGGCCCGCTAGCAGACCTCTTCGAGGTCCCGCCAGTCCCGCGTGTCGGGGCTGTCGGCGACCCATCCGTCCAGCAGCCCCCGTACCAGGGAGGCCGGGGCCGCCAGGCCGCACTCCCTCTCGGGCACCCACAACTGCCCGTCCGTCACGTGCCCGAGCGGCCCGGGATGCCCCGGCTCGCTGTGGTCGTGCGGATCGGGATGCTCCCCGTCGCCCTCGTCGGACGGCATCCGCGACTCGGAACACATCCGGCACAACAGCCGTACGGACGACGACCAGTCCTCGGCGGCGAACCCGGCGTCGGCCGCGAGCCGCTCCAGCGCGTCCCGGTCCTCCTCGGTCTCCGCCTCGAGCAGCACGACCCAGGTCGGCACCGGCGACGGCGCCCACAGCTCGATCTCGTCGAAGACGGGATAGGCGTGCCCCGCCGCCGTCGTCCGCTCCCCGTGCGGCACCCCGTCGTGCAGCACGACCTCGCCCCAGCGCCGCCCGGAGGACGGCAGGGGGATGGAGAGGACCTCGATACGGGCGGGGTCGAGCCGCCGCCCCCAC